>NZ_JBSKBR010000022.1:0-71387 GCF_053714315.1 Mesorhizobium sp. PL10
CAAGCAACGAACCACTGTATTCGCATCCCGGCCGCACTCTCTCGTACTGTGCAACAGGTCCACAGGGGGAGAAGGACAGGTTGCACCTCACCGCTTCCGATACCCCTCCAGCTCCGGATCCAGATCGACCCGCACCGCGTTGGTGAACACGCAGGTCGCCACCATGATGCCGGCGAAGGCGACGAGGTTGACCAGCAGCGTGTCGTCGTAGCGGGCCCTCAGTGCCGCCCAGATATCGTCGGGAATGGCATCGCTGCTGGCCGCAAGTGCCTTGCCGAATTCGATCAGCAACGCCTCGTCGGCGCTGGGTCCGATCGCTTCCGGATCAAGGCCGCCATCGATCAGCGCGCGGCGGAAGAAGGTGACGGGAATCTCGGCCCGGCAGCCTTGCGAGATCGCCAGCGACAGGAGCCAGATGGCGCGGCCGTCGAGCGTCGGCTTCAAGAGATCGCGCAGCGTGAACCATTCGGCATAGATGCGGTGCGCCGCCGGCGAATGCAGCAATATGCGCTTCATGTTGGTCATGCGCCCGCGCAGGCCAAGCTCCCTGTCGTGCTCGGCGCGGATGTCTTGCGATGCCGTCGCGTAGTCAATTGGCGCGATCATAGCCATCGGATGGTCCTTGGTTGGCGGTGTTCTGCGACATCCCTCATCCAAGCGTCGTATGCAGTTCCGGCGCGCCGCGCAGCGTGTTGGAGACCGTGCAGATCGCTTCGGCATCCTCGACGATACGCTGCTTCGTCGCCGCGTCGAGATCGCCCGAGATGTCGAGCCTGATGTTGAACTTTTCGACACGCGAGGGTTCGTCCTTCGCTTTCTCGCCGCTGACCTCGGCGCGCACTTCGCCAAGCTCGGCGGCGACCCCGAGCCGGCTGGCGGCGATGCGGGCGCTCAGCACCATGCAGGCGGCGAGCGAGGCATAGAGCAGGTCGAGCGGATTGAAGCCCGGCGCGCTGACCCCGGTGACGACATCGACCGCACCGCCGGTCGGTGTGGTGATGGCGGGCAAACCGCCGGGCTGCAGCGTCGCCGTCGCGCCGGTGACGCGTGTCCTGACCTTGAGTTCACTCATATCGGATCCTTTCACTGGCCGCCCGCAATCGGGGGCTGCCGCCGTGGCGCGTGCGCTGCCCGCTATATGGTACGCTCGGGGCCAAGGCCGCAACATCGACTGAAGTCTCCGATTTCGCTAGACTGTGATGCCTTCTGAATAAGCCCTGATGCTGCACTGTATCGAGGTTCGGCAATGAAGCGTGGTCTGGCTTTCGCTTTGATTGCAGTTGCCGGCGCTGGTCTGCTCGGCGGCGGCGCACTGTTGCTTGTTGGTCAGACCGCGGTTTCGCCGGACGCAATCCAGTCGTCGGTTATCCGCACCCCCGCGCTGATCGACAGCGCCTGGAAGCTGCCGGTGGCCGCCACTTTCAACGCCAGCCTTGACTGGCAAACGAACAGTTCAAGGTGCGGTCCGGCCAGTGTCGCAAACACGTTCCGCTCCATCGGCGAGGAGGAGACAAGCGAGGCCGAAGTCCTTGAGGGCACCGGAAAATGCTGGACCGGCTTTTGCATCATCGGGCTGACGCTGGACGAGGTTGCCGAAGTCGCCCGAACGAAGACCGGCCGGAAAGTCTCGGTGCTGCGGAACCTGAGCGCCGACGACTTCCGCGAGCACATGAAGCGCGCCAACGATCCAAACCGCCGCTACATCATCAATTTCACCCGCGAGAAAATCTTTGGCGCCGGCAGTGGCCATTTTTCCCCGATCGGCGGCTATCTTGAGGCCGAGGACATGGTTTTCGTCCTCGACGTAAACGAGCGCTACAAGCCTTGGCTGATCGAGCGCGAACGGCTGTTCTCGGCCATGGACACGATCGACAGCGATGGCGACAGGAAGCGCGGTCTGCTGCTGATCGAGTAGCACGGTCGGTTTCGGAGCAGGCGCGGTCCCGGCGCTACCGGCCGCGCAAGATGTGTTTCTGGATCTTGCCGGACGCGGTGCGCGGCAGCGCGTCGGTAGGCAGGAATTCCTTCGGCACCTTGTAGCGGGCGATGCGGGCTGCACAGTGGGCGATGAGCGCGGCTGGGTCGAGGACGCGGCCCGCCTTCATCACGACGAAAGCGCGGCCGATCTCGCCCCAGCGTTCGTCGGCGATGCCGATGACTGCCGCTTCGGCAATGTCGGGATGATCGAGCAGCGCCATTTCGATCTCGACGGGATAGACGTTCTCGCCGCCCGAGATGAACATGTCCTTGCGGCGGTCGACCAGGGTGACGAAACCTTCTTCGTCCCGGCGGGCGATGTCGCCGGTGCGGAACCAGCCGTCTGATGTGAAGGCCTGCGCGGTCTCATCCGGCCGGTTCCAGTAGCCCGGTGTGATGTTGGGACCGCTGAGCCAGATCTCGCCCGCCGCGCCGGCAGCGACGTCCTGGCCATCTTCGTCGACGATGCGCAAGCCAAGCGATGGCGCCGGCAGGCCGGCGGAGCCGGCCTTGCGGGCGATCTGGCCGGACTCGAGCGGCATGCCGAGCACGGTGCCGGCCTCGGTCATGCCGAAGCCGTCGACCATGCGCACGCCCTTTTCCAGCCACCAGAGGATGTCGGCGGCGGGATTGGGGGCGCCGCCGGTGAAGATGGCGGTGAGTGTGGTCCAGTTTGCCGGCGCGAACGCGGTATCTTCGCGCAGCATTTTGGCCATTTGCGGGACGCAGAAATAGTGGGTGACGCCGAGTTCCGGATCGGCAAGCCGGCGGTTGGTGAGGCCGGCCTCGAAGCCGGACGAGATCAGCACCGCGCCGCCTTGCAGCAAGGGCGGACGCAGGCTGGTGAGGAGGCCGATGACATGGAACATCGGGGCGTCGCAGAGGAAGATGCTGGAATTGCCCACCCGCCCCAGCACGCCGAAATTGACCGCGGTGGCGAAGGCGTTGGCCTCGGTGATGATCACCCCCTTCGGCCGGCCCGATGTGCCCGAGGTGTAGAGGATGATCGACGGCTGATCGGCCGCCGGCAAAGGCCGGCGCGGCGCCGGCGCCTGCGCTGCCACCGCCGCCGCAAAGTCAGCGACCTCGACCAGCATGCAGCCCTTGGGCGGCGCTATCTCAAACGCGGCATCGTGCAGCAGCAGCGCGGGATCGCAATCGGCAAGGATTGCTTGTTGCTCGATGCCGGCGAGGCGCCAGTTGACGGGCACAAAGATGGCGCCGAGCCGCATGGCGGCCTGCTGCAGGATCAGGAGATCGGCGCTGTTGCGGGCGACCGTGGCGATGCGTAGCCCCGGTTCGATACCGTAGCTGCTCTCAAGGACGGCGACAGCACGCTGGATGGCTTCATCGAAACTGCCGTAGGTCCAGCGCCGCCCGGAAGCGAGGTCGACGCAAGCGACGCGCTCCGGCTGCGTCGCGGCATGCAAGGCCACGGGATCGGGCGTCGTCCAGGCCGGCATCTCGCATCTCCTCCCCGATCGAATGTCAGTCGGTCACCTTGCCTTGTCGTAGGCGCCGAGGCCGGGCTTGTAGCTCTTCTCGTCGATGAACTGGCGGATGCCTTCCTTGCGGCCGTCATGGTCGTAGGAATTGGCCGCCTCCTGCGCCCGCACCAGATAGTCCTCGGCATTGTCGTAGGTCATCTCGGCAACGCGGCGGACGGCGTCCTTGGTCGCCTTCAGCGCCACCGGGTTTTTCTTCAGCAAGATGTTGGCCACCTCGGTGACGCGCGCCTTGAGTCCTTCGAGCGGCAGGCTTTCATTGACCAGCTTCCAGGCCGCCGCTTTCCTGCCGTCTATCAGCTCGCCGGTCAGCGCGTGGTACATGGCGTCGCGCATCGACAGCAGGTCGACCACCACCTTGGTGGCGCCGCCGCCGGGCAGGATGCCCCAGTTGATCTCCGACAAAGCAAACCGCGCCTCGTCGGCGGCGAAAGCGAGGTCGCAGGCAAACAGCGGGCCGTAGCCGCCGCCAAAGCACCAGCCATTGACCATGGCAATGGTCGGCTTGCGGTACCAGCGCAGCCGCCGCCACCAGCCATAGGCTTCGCTTTGGGCCTTGCGGACAGCGCCCAGCCCCTTGGCTTCGGTCTCGCGAAAATACTCCTTGAGGTCCATGCCCGCCGACCAGGCATTGCCCTCGCCCGACAGCACCAGCACGCCGACATCGTCGCGGTATTCCAGCTCGTCGAGCACTTCCATCATGCGCCGGTTGAGCGCCGGGTTCATGCAATTGCGTTTCTCAGGCCGGTTGAAGCGCACCCAGGCGATGCCGTCCTCGATGTTGAAGGCAACAGTCTCTTCGGTCATGGCAAGTCTCCTCCGGCTCGCGGTCTTGCATGCAAGCGAAGAGCCGTGCTCCTCGCATTAATCGCTATGCTACATAGCTTTTATAATCGCTATGTTGCATAGTCTTTTTTACTTGACAAGGGTTTTGATCGCGGCGATCGATTGCAGCATGAACGAGACGGCAGATCGCACCGCTTCCGGCAATACGACAAGGATCGCGCCCGAAGACAGGCTCGACGCGCAGATCGGCTACAATCTGCGCCGCGCTTCGACCCTGGCGCTCAATGATTTCACGGTCGAGCTGGCTGATGCGGCGCTGCGTCCCGTCACTTACGGCATGCTGGCGTTGATCGACGAGCGGCCCGGCATCAGCGCCGCCGAACTCTGCCGTCTGCTCGGCATGAAGAGCGCCAACATGGCGCCGCTGCTTGCCGAACTCGAGGAGCGCGGCATGGTGGAGCGCGACGACCATGCGCAGGACAAGCGCGTGCAAGTGCTCGCTTTGACAGCGGCTGCCAAATTGGCCATGCCGGCATGGCGCCGGCAGGTGCGCCGGCACGAGAACCGGTTCCTGGAGCGGCTGACGAAAAAAGAGCGCGCAACGCTGCTGCGGCTGCTGCGGCTGATCTGGGTCGAGGAGGACTGAGTTCTCCGGCAAGCGTCGTCACTGGCCATTGCCGTCCCGCCACCGATCTCGCGGAAGGCTTTTTCGAACAAGGCGATAGCGGCGCATCCTACCAATCTGATTCAGGCCGCGTGGCATCCACCTGTCAGGAGCCTTCGGCGGACCGGTACCGATTTTGGCAGCCCTTTGCTAGGCTCGCGCCACCCGCAACAGGATCGCGAGAACCATGATCGTCCAGGCCTGCATCAACGGCACTCGTCCCGCCGATTTCCATCCCTCGCTGCCGCTCGACGTGGACGCCATGGCGCGCGATGGTGCGGCTTCGATTGCCGCGGGTGCGGCGGAGCTGCATGTCCATGCCCGCGGAGCGGACGGCCGCGAGAGCCTTGCGCCGGCAGCGATGGACCCGACAATTGCGGCGCTGCGCCGCGCCTGCCCCGGCACGCTGATCGGCGTCTCAACCGGCGCCTGGATCGAGAATGATGACAACCGCACACTGGTCGCCATCGCCGGCTGGCGCGAATTGCCGGACTATGCGTCGGTCAATCTCAGCGAGACGGCCGCCCCCATCGTCATGGAAAGCCTGCGCCAACGCGGCATCGGCATCGAGGCGGGCCTGGCGTCGGTCGCCGACGCCGAACGACTGGTCAGCCTCGACCATGGCGGACGCGTTCTGCGCGTGCTGATCGAGATTTCCGAGCAGACGCTGGACGAGGCCTTTGCCGTTTCGGACGGCATCGAAAAAGTGCTGGATCGTGCCGGGATACGACGGGCGATCCTGCTGCATGGAGCCGACACCGCGGTCTGGCCGTTCGTGCGCCGTGCGGCGGAGCGCAACTGGTCGACGCGGGTCGGGCTAGAGGACGGCAAGGAACTGCCGGATGGCACGGTGGCCTCCGGCAATGCGGCGCTGACGGCCGCGGCGGTGGCGATCTTCCGGGCCAGCCGATCGGCGTAGCGGCTGACGAATGCGTCGATGACAGGTGATCTCGCCCTCGCGGGGAGATCACCCTCCTCCCGAAGCTGGCCCAATAGCGAGCCGCAACTCCGCCCTTGCTGTTATTAGAATTTTCCCATAGGCTATTTTCATATCTGGAAGAAATTGCCTCATATTTTTCTCCTTTATGAAAGCATAGCCCTTGCGTGAGCATCTCGATCAAACCGATCGACGGCTGGTCAAGCTGTTGTCGCAGGATGCCCAACCCGGCATCAGCCGACTCGCCGAGACGATGGCGATCTCGGTTCCGACGGTGCGCTCTCGGCTGCGCAATCTGCTCGATCGCAACCTTTTGAAGATCGTCGGCCTGCTCAATTTGACCGAGCGCCCGGAGCTGATCTCGGCCATTGTCGGCATCAACGCGCAGGGACGAGGCCGCGCTCGCGAGCTGGCCCAGCGCATTGCCGAACTGCCCTTCGTCAACTCGGCCTCGGTGGTCACCGGACGTTTCGACATCATTGTCGACGTCACCGTCGCCGGCGATGTCGCCGATCTCTACCGCATCACCAGCGAGTTGATCCCAGGCGCCGGCATTCCCGGCGAAGTGGTGCGCAGCGAGACCTTTGTCGTCATGGCCTCCTGCAACAAATGGGTCAGCCTTCCCGAAGGCTGCTGGTCGGAAGAAACACCGGCGCGCAAGGAGCCGGCATGAAAATCGCTGTTCTCGGCGGCCTCGGCCTGCAGGGCCGCGCGGCCATTGCCGATCTCGTCGCCAGCGCCGGTGCCGAGGAAATCGTCTGCGTCGATACATCCGCCGACGGCCCTGCCCGGCTTGCTGGCCTGACCGATCTTTCTGGCGTGCGTTTCGTCGTGCCTGAAGGACCGATCGGCCCTGCGTTGACCAATGTGCTGGCCGATGTCGACGCCGTCATCGATCTGTTGCCGCAGCCATTGATGCGCGAGGCGGTGCAGGCTGCGATCGCAACGCGCACGCCGCTGGTCACCACCAACTATGGCAAGGCCATCGCCGATCTAGGCCCCGCTGCTGAACAGGCCGGCGTTTCGATCATGACCGAATGCGGGCTCGACCCTGGCATCGATCTCGTCCTCTACGCACGCGCCGCAAGGCAGTTTTCTTCGATCTCCTCGATCGAATCCTATTGCGGTGGCATCCCCGAACCGAAGGCGATGGCGAAGCCCCTCTGCTACAAGGTGAGCTGGAATTTCGACATGGTTTTGGTCAGCCAGAACCGAGACAGCGTGATGATCGAGGATGGCAAGCGCGTCGAAGTGTCCGCGGGCCGGCAGCACGACAACCGCTTCATCCACGAGATCGAGGTTGCCGGCCTCGGCCGGCTGGAGGCCTTTCCCAATGGCGACGCGCTGCACTATGTCGAGATGCTCGACGGCGCCAAGGGGCTGCGACGCTCGGGCCGCTACACGCTGCGCTGGCCGGGCTGGTCGGCGTTCTGGGCGCCGCTGAAGGAACTCGGCTTCCTTTCCGAAGACAAGGTGCCCGGCACCGGCGCGAGCCCACGCGAATTTCTCGGCCGGCTGCTCGGCCCGCAACTGCAGTATGGCGCCGACGAGAAAGACCTTTGCGTGATGCGTAACGTCTTTTCCGGTCTCGAAGGCGGTCGCCGAAAGACCGTGACATCGGACCTGATCATCGAACGCGACCTCGGCTCCGGCCTGTTCGGCATGAGCCTCGGCGTCGGCTATCCCGCCAGCATCGTGGCGCAGATGCTGGCGCGGCGCGAGATTACAACGGCAGGCCTTTTGAACCCGCTGCAGCATGTGCCCGACGGACCGTTTTTCGAGGAACTGGCCAGGCGCGGCATCAAGGTTGCCGAAACGGTGGCCTGGGGCTGAGGATTTTCGAACGGTGGCTGCCGTCGGCAACGGCGCTACCGCTCAAAAAGAGCTCACGGGAATCCGCGGGCAAAAAATGACAACCAAACAGGGAGGAATGCCACATGAAGATTGCCAGACTTTTCATCGCCGGACTTGCGCTTGCCGGCCTTACCACAGCGGCCAGTGCCGGAACGCTCGACGAGATCACCAAGCGCGGTGAACTGCGTGTCGCGGTGCAGACACAGGGACCTCCCTTCTCGCTGGTCGGAGCCAATGGCGAACGCACCGGCAGTTCGGTCGAACTCGCCGAGCTGATGGCCAAGGAAATGGGCGTCAAGATCACCTTCCTCGACTATGACTGGGACGGGCTGATCCCGGCGCTGCTCTCGGGCAAGGCCGACCTGCTGGTCGCCGACATGACGCCGACGCTGGCGCGCGGCATGAAGGTCGCCTTTACCACGCCCTACATGTACACGGGCAGCACCGTCTTCACCAAGGCCGACAGCAAGTTCAAGACCACCGAGGACTGCAAGGCCAAGGGCACCAAGATCGCCGTGCTTTTGGGTGCCACCGGCGAGAAGGAAGCCAAGAATGCCTTCCCCGATGCGGACATCAAGAGCTACAAGGGCGGCGGTCCGCTGCTGCTCGACGCCGTCAACAACGGCCAGGCCGATTGCGGCGTCAACGACGTCTCGGCGGTCACGGGCCAGTCGACCGCCTATCCCGCCGGCACCTTCACCATCATGCCGGAGCTGTTGTCGAAGGAACCGCTTGCCTTCGCCACCCGCTATGACGAGCCGGACCTGCTGATCTGGATGAACCTGTTCCTCAACCAGGTCACGATCGACGGCCGCCTGCAGAAGAACCTCGACTACTGGGTCAATTCCGACGCCTGGAAGAAAGATCACTGACGAATAGGATGTAGTGATTAGTGAGTAGGAATTAGCAGTTAGGGAGCAGGGAATGGTGAATGGCCATTCCTGACACCCTTCACTACTCACTACTCACTACTCATCAGTTACCGCCCAATGCTCGAAAATTTCAGCTTCCGCACCATCGTCGAATATCTGCCTTTGTTCGGGCAGGGTCTGATCACGACCGTATGGCTGTCGGCGCTGTCCTTTGCCGGTGCGCTTGCCGTCGGCATCGTGCTCGCCGCCATGAACCTGCAGCGCAGCCAGCTGTCTCGCATTCCGGCCAAGGCCTATATCGACGCCGTGCGCGCCACGCCCTTGCTGGCGCAGCTCTACTTCCTCTATTTCGGCCTGCCGCGACTCGGCTTCGTGCTGCCTGAGCTCGTCGTCGGCATCCTCGCTCTGTCGCTGAACAGCGGCGCCTATGTTGCCGAGATCATCCGCGCCGGCATCCTATCGATCCCGCGCGGCCAGGTCGAAGCCGGCGTCGCTTCGGGGATGACCTATGTCCAGCGCATGCGGCTGGTCATCCTGCCGCAAGCCTTCAAGGTGACGATACCGCCACTGCTCGGCCAGGCGATCGTACTGGTCAAGGATTCGGCACTCTTGTCGCTGATCTCGGTTTCCGAATTAACGCGCGCCGGCCAGTTGCTGGCGTCCGACCGCTTCATGCCGGCGGAAGGTTTCATCACCATCGCCGCCTTTTACCTGCTGCTCTACTATTGCCTCAAAGGACTGGCGGCGCTGTCCAGTCGCTGGCTCGGCCTGCAGCCGGCAAGGAGCAGCACATGATCTGGCAGCAGCTGCAAAGCCTGGCCAGCAGCTATCCCCTCGCCTTGCGCGGCCTCGGCATGACGATGATGCTGTCGCTGATCAGCCTGGTGCTGGGCACGGCTCTCGGCTTCGGCCTCGGCATGCTGCGAACCGGCGGCAACCGGCTGATCTCGAGCGTGATCGGCGCCTGGGTCGACCTGATCCGCGGCACGCCGTTCCTGGTGCAGATCTTCCTGATCTTCTTCATCCTGCCGGAATTCGGTATCGAACTCGATGCCTTCACCGCCGGCATCATCGCGCTGACCAACCTGGCCGCCTGCTTCATCTGCGAGATCGTCGCCGCCGGCATCCGCTCGGTGCCGACCGGCCAGGTCGAGGCAGCGCTGGCATCGGGCCTGTCACGCTGGCAGCGGATGCGCCAGGTGGTGTTGCCGCAAGCGATGCGCATCGTGCTGCCGCCGCTGGTCGGGCAATATGTGCTTTTGATCAAGGATTCCTCCGTCGTCTCGGCCATCGGTCTTACCGACCTCACCCGCGTCGGCTGGCTGGTGGTGCAGCGTGTGCCCAACGGCCTGCTGGTCTTCTTCCTCGTCGGCGTCGGCTATTTCATCGTCTGCTATCCGCTGATCATGCTCGCCCGCCGGCTGGAGCGCCGCATGGGTGCGGCGCATGGCGAGGTCCAGCTGTGACATCGAACCCAAAGGGCGCACGACCATGAGCACGCCAAGCCAGGCCAAAACCGGCATGATCGACTTTCGCGGTGTCAACAAATGGTTCGGCACGCTCAACGTGCTGAAGGACATCACGCTCAGCGTCGAGCCGCGCGAAGTGGTCGTCGTCTGCGGCCCGAGCGGCTCGGGCAAGAGCACGCTGATACGCTGCATCAACGGCCTAGAGGCGATCAAGGACGGCGATCTTGTCGTCGACGGCCAGCGCCTCGGCGACCCCGCCACCAACATGACGCAGCTGCGCACCGAGATCGGCTTCGTGTTCCAGTCATTCAACCTCTACCCGCACAAGACAGCGCTGGAGAACGTGACGCTGGCGCCGATCCATGTGCGCAAGATCCCGCGCGCCGAGGCCGAGCAAGCCGGGCGCGACTTGCTGGCCAAGGTTGGTCTCGCCGACAAGGTCGACGCCTATCCATCACAGCTCTCGGGCGGCCAGCAGCAGCGCGTGGCGATCGCGCGCTGTCTCGGCATGCGGCCCAAGATCATGCTGTTCGACGAGCCGACCTCCGCGCTCGACCCCGAGATGATTTCCGAAGTGCTCGACGTCATGGTCGCCGTGGCCGAGGAAGGCATGACCATGATGGTGGTGACGCACGAAATGGGCTTTGCCCGCAAGGTGGCGCAACGCGTGGTGTTCATGGATGCCGGCGCCATCGTCGAAAGCGGCACGCCGGAGGAGTTTTTCTCCGCCCCGAAGACGGACCGCAGCCGGGCTTTTCTGAGCAAGATTCTCAGGCATTAGGGTCGGGACTCGAACAGCTGGCCGCCACCGGGCAAGAGATGGGACGTCGATCCGCGCCTAGCCCCCGAGCATCTCGCTTACCATCCGCGCCGTGCGCGGCGCAAGTGTCAGCCCTATATGGCCATGGCCGAAGGCGAGGATCACGTCCCGCCCGCCTCGCGATGGCCTGATAACGGGCACGGAATCGGGCATCGAGGGACGAAAGCCGAGCCATGTGCGGCTCGGCTCGCCCAGCTCCGGAAAAACCCGACGCGCATTCGCCGCCAGCACTGCCACACGAAGCGGATCGGCGGGAGCGCCCAGGCCGCCGAGTTCGACCAGGCCCGCAACGCGCAGCCGGCCTCGCATCGGGCAAAGATAGAAGCCGAGCGCTGTCGGGCAGACCGGCCGTTCGATCGGCGGGTGGGCCATGTCGAATTCGACGTGATAACCGCGTTCGGTATCCAGCCTGACCGGATCGCCGATCTGGGCGGCGAGCCTTTGCGAGTGGGCGCCGGCGGCGATGACAGCGGTCCGGGCGCTTATGTCGAAGGGCGCGGCGTCGATGCGGATTCCATTGGCTTGCCGCGCGATCGTTCGGGCGGAGGCCTGGACGAATTCCACGCCCGCCCGCCGCACCGCGGCGGTCAACCGCGCCATCGTCTCGCCCGGATCGTTGAGATTGATCGCGCCCGGAAAAAACACGCCGCCACCTTCGAAGGGCGGCAACCGGGGTTCCAGCCGATGCACTTCGTCGGCCGACAGCAGCTCCTGACCAATGCCATAGGAGCGGCGCAGGTCGATATCGGTGGCCGCCGCCCTGAAGGCCTTCTGCGTTTCATAGAGATAGAGACAGCCCTTGGCGGAGAGCAGGTCCGTTGCCCCAATTTCGGCCGCGAACTCTGTCCATGCCGCCGATGCGTCGGAAACGAGTTCGGCGATCCGGCTTGTGTTTTCCCGGAACCGGTGCGGCAGGGATTCATAGGCAAACCGGACCAGCCAGGGGAACAGGGACGGCAAAGCCGAGGCGCGGATCGACAAGGGGCTGCGCGCGTCGAGCAGAAGCGAGGGCAGGTTCCGCAGCACCGCCGGCGTGCCTACGGGTATGACCGCATAGTTGGCGATGGTTCCCGCATTGCCATAAGACGCGCCGCTGCCGGGCTCGTTCGGTTCGATGACAACAACCTCGCGCCCGTCGGCGCGAAGCCGCAGCGCGATCGCCAAGCCTATGACGCCACCGCCAATCACGGCGATGTCGGTCGAAATCCTGCTCATCTGGTCCACATGCGTTGGGGCAAAGACGGGCGCCCAAGGACTGGCGAAACGGGCTGGCGAGACGGCGTGCCGGATCGCACCATGCCCGATGGGCTCTGTTGGGACTGATTGCCGGCCGGCGTTCAGCCAGGCGCGGCGTAGCGCGCGACATAGGCGGCCGTTCGCGCCTCACGCGGGCTGTCGAGCACGTCGGCCGCCGTGCCCTGCTCGATGATCCGGCCGCCGTCGATGAAGACGACCCAGTCCGAGACTTCGCGGGCGAAAGGCAGTTCGTGGGTGACGAGGATCATGGTCATGCCGTCCTTTGCCAGCTCCCGCATGACGCGCAGCACCTCGCCGGTCGATTCCGGATCGAGCGCGGAGGTCGGCTCGTCGAACAGAAGCACGGTTGGGCCAAGCGCCAGGGCGCGCGCAATCGCGACGCGCTGCTGCTCGCCGCCAGACATGCGTTCGGGATAGGCCGTCGCCCGATGCGCGAGGCCGACGCGCGTGAGCAGGCGCACCGCGCGCTCGACCGCTTCGCGTTCGCCGATCGCGGCGGCATGCATCTGGGCGAGAACGACATTTTCCACCGCCGTCAAATGCGGGAACAGGTTGAAGCGCTGAAACACCATGCCGACGCGCTGGCGCAGCCTGGCGAGGTTCCTGCAGGTCACCGCGCCCTTGTCGCAAATCGTCTCGCCATTGACCTCGATGACGCCGCCGTCGGGCAGCTCGAGCAGGTTGACGCAGCGCATCAGCGTCGTCTTGCCGCCGCCGCTCTGGCCGATGATGCTGACGATGCGACCGGCCGCCACGTCGAGATCGATGCCGCCGAGCACCTGCCTGCCGTCGAAGGATTTGCGCAAGCCACGGATGGTGACTGCCGGGCCGGCGGGCACCGTCACGCCGGGCGCCTTGGGAAGCGTCTGTTGTGCCATCGGTCTAGGCTCCGCCTGCGAGCAGCGACCTGGCCAGCTTCAGCCGCCGCCGGCGCCCCGGCGTCAGCGGCACGCCGGCCTGAATGGTCCGCTCCAGCCAGAGCAGGCATTGCGAGACCGGGTAGCAGACGGCGAAATAGATGCACGCGATCACCAGGTAGACTTCGAGCGCCCGAAACGTTTCGGAGGCGATCAGCTGCGCCTGGGTCATCAGTTCGACGGCCGAGATCGTCACCAGCAGTGACGTCGATTTCAGAAGGTCGACGAACATGGTGTTGGTGCCGGGCAATGCCAGCCTCAACGCCTGGGGCAGGATGACATGGCCAAAGGTGGTGCCGCGGCCAAGGCCAAGCGCCTGGGCAGCCTCGTTCTGACCGGAATGGATGCCGGCTATGGCCGCGCGGAATATCTCGGACAGATAGGCCGCATAAAACAACATGAGGCTCAGCACGCCGGCGACGAAGACGCTGAGCTTGATGCCGACCGACGGCAGGCCGAAATAGGTGACGAAGATAATCGCGAGCAACGGGACGTTCTTGAATATCTCGGTGTAGATGGCGGCCGGCAGGCGCACCAGACGCAAGCGGTTGAGGCGCATCAGCGCCAGGACGAGACCGAGGACAGCGGCACCGACAAAGCTGACGATGGTGTAGGCAAGGGTCCTGAGCAGACCCCAGCCGAGATTGCTTGCGTAATCGCTCCAGGGAACCTGGAAGAACCCGCCGAGCGTGTGGAAAAGGGACATGGCCTGCCCCCACCCTCAAGGCGCGATCGAGGGCGGCGCCCAATCCGCCGGGCGGTCCGCGCCCCGGCGCTGCGCCGCCATCTCCGGCGAAGGCACCAGGAACTGCTTCGGATCGCCGCCCCATTTGGTGACAAGCGCGGCAAGCGACCCGTCCTTGTACATGGCATCGATCTGGTCCGAGACGGCCTTGGCCAGCTGCGGCGCCTCTTTCGGCAGGTAGAAGCCGGTCATGTAGGGCTGAAAATACTGGTAATCGGGATGGGCCTTGATCTCGTCGGCGGTCGGCGGCGCCAGGTAGGCGACGCGGAACTTCATGTCCGGCCGTTCCTTCTGCTGGTAGATGATCAGCAGGGGGTCGAGAAAGCCGACATCCAGCCTGCCTGATGACAGGTCCTGAAAGACGCTGTCAGCCGTCGGATAGGTGTGGGGGGTGGCATTCGGCACCTGCGCGATCGATTTCGCCCAGACATAGCCGGTGACGGTCCCGAGATCCTTGCCTTCCAGGCTCTTGACGTCCGGATAGTCCGTTGTGCCCTGCACCGCCATCGCCGGAGGCGAATAGTAAGGCGGGTCGGTGAAGAGACCGACCTTCTGGCGGGCGTCCGACCAGGCGATGCCGCCGATCGTGATATCGGCACGCCGCGACTGGACCGATGCCAGCATGCCGGGAAAATCGGTGACGCTGACTTCCATCTTGAGGCCTAGCTTGTCGGCGACGGCGGCAAGGATATCGCTGTCCAGACCGACGAGCTTCTCGTCCTTCATCGCCGTGTAGGGCATGTACGGCTCGATCGTGACCTGCAGGACGCCAGGCTTCAGCGTCTCAAGCCCGTCCGCATGCGCCACTGTTGCCAGCACTCCAAATCCAATGCCCAGCAAGGCGGCAATGCCGACCTTGAATCGCGAGTGAGATACAACGCCCTTTTCCGTCCCTTTTTCCATGCCCGATACCTCCCTGTAGCCGGATCGATATATCTGTAATATATTGAACAGTATATTATATGAATCCGTTGTCAAGTGATTCCTTGGTGATCGGATTTGATCCCTGTGAGGTGAGTGAGATGGACGCGCGGATGCGGGAAGACGATGCCGACCGTGTCGAGGCTGGCTCGACATTGGCCGAGCGCACCTATCTGCAGCTGCGGGAGGACATCATCACGGTCAAGCTGGCGCCCGGCACCCTGCTCCGTGAAACGGATCTCATGCGGCGGCTGGACGTCGGCCGCACGCCGGTCCGCGAGGCGTTGTTGCGGCTGCAGCGCGATGGCTTCGTCGATGTCAATGGCCGCCGCGGGACCTCCGTCAGCACGATCGACATCAGCGATCTATCGGCGATCTACGAAGCCAGGGCGAGAATTGAATCCTGGGCGACGCGGCTCGCCGCCGAACGTCTGCGAGAGCCCGAGCGTCGGGAAGCACAAGCCCTGATCGGCGAACTGGCCGCCTTTCCAAGTCCTCCGGAGCTCGAGCCCCTGCTTGCGCTGGACCAGCGCATCCACCGCTTCATCTATCGGGCCGCCAAGAACCCGTATTTGTTCGACACGCTCGACCATTACCACAATTTGTCGCTCAGGATCCTGCATGTGGCGACGCGACGGTTTCCGGAGCTGATGTCGGGGCTCGACAAGGTTCTGCAGGAGCAAACCCTCATGCTCGAGGCGGTTTGCCGGGGAGATGGCGAAACGGCCGAGCGCATCGCGCTGCATCACGTCCTCAGCTTTGAACAGGATGTTCGCAAGATCATTTGAGCCGAGTTGCCGCAACAACGACCCTCGCGAAGGCTGTTCGTATGGCCGACACGCGGCGGAAGCGGTTATGCGGCCACCCTGCACCTTTGAAAGGTCGCGCCATGCCTCCATTCCTCACAGCGTCGCCAGCCGCGAATTGGTCATGGCCTTGCCATAGGCTTGTCGCAGCGTCCGCTTCTCTTCCAAGGCAGCGATGACGCTTGCGGCAAAGTCCGTCGCGTACATGTCGGCGAGCCGGGTGAGCCCGCCCGGCGTGAAGACGTTGATCTCCAGAAGTTTATCGCCGACGATGTCGAGGCCGACCAGGAACATGCCGTCGCCGATCAATTTGGGGCGCACCATCTCGGCAATGCCCAGCATGGTGGCCGTTACCTTGACCTTGCGAGCGGTTCCGGCGGCATGGATGTTGGAGCGGACATCGCCCTTGGCCGGAACGCGGCGAAAGGCTGCGTACTTGCCGTCGCGCACCAGCGGCAGTCCGTTCATCAGGAACAGACGCACGTCACCGGCCTTGGCTTCCGGAAGATAGACCTGCGCGATGAGATAGCCGTCACCGCTGGCCGCCTCGAAAATCTGGTTGAGGTTTGAATCGGTGGGCTTGGCAATATGGAAGACATTCTTGCCGCCGGACCCTTGCAACGGCTTGACGATGCAGCCCTTTGGCTGCTTGTCGATGAAGGCGCGGATCTCGGCGATGCTGCGCGATATCAGGCTCGCCGGCCTGACCGCTTCGGGAAAGGACTGCAGATAGAGCTTGCTCTGTGCCTGCGCCAGGCCGTCCGGATCGTTGACGACGATCGTGCCGCGTTCTGCTGCGAGCCGACCGAACATGATGCCCGCATTGGCCGCCCATGGCCGACGGGCGCCATCCAGCGACGGGTCGTTGCGCAGAAACAAAATGTCGATGTCGCTCATGGCGACAGTCTTCTTCTGCTTCGCGGCATCCCGCAGGGCAGCATGAAGCTTGGCTGATGTCTTGTGGGCAGCATCGGGCAGAACCGCGACGCTGACAGCCAGATTGTCATCGGGACGCAGGATGAAATCGCCCGGCTCGACATAGACGACAGAATGGCCGCGCTGGACGGCAGCCATCGCCAACGCCGTCGTCGTATAGCCCGGCGTCTCGCTTTCAACGGAATTGACGAAGAACGCAATGCGCATTTTAGACCCCCTCAGGTTGCAACCATATCGATCGGATTGATTCCCGCCATCGCTTTCCTGAGGCGCGGACGGGCTGCGTCGGAAGAGAGGAACGCAGGTTCGAGGCGCGGCGCCCGCAGCAGGCCGCGCGCGTTGAGTTCCTGGATCGCGCCGAAATGCGCGGCGGAAATCTTGCCCATCCAGAACGGCGTGAGGCTGCCGCCATTCCTCAAGTGATCGAGAATCTGCAACAGGCCGCGCAGATAGATGGCGTCTTTTGCAAGGCCGCCGCCGCGATAGACGCGCAGAACGACGTTGAAGGCCTCGCGCTCATCGAGATCCCCACGCAGAATGTAGAAGGCTTCCTCAAACGTTGCGCCGCCGAGCATCGCCTGACAGGCGATCACTCTCGCCGCGATCAGCCGCAAACGCGCCGCGGTCATGCCGCCGACCAGATACTCCGCCAGCACGGCCAGTCCCTCCTGCATGCCTTCATAGCCGGCGAGCCCGCTACAGAAGATGGCGAGCCCCTGCGCGGCACCATTGAAATAGGTCAGCAGATGAACACCGATCTCGTGGCTGAGCAGCGCCGCCAGACGCTCCGGTGGAAGGTTGGTATCGCGCGACACCAGCAACCGGTTTCGCGAGACCAGAAGGCCGGCCGGCAAGTCGCCGCGGATCTCGACGGAAGCATCGAAATCGGAATAGGCGGCGCGGTATCCGGCGATCATGTCTCGCGCGGCAGTGGCAATGGCGGCGGCGTCCATTCCCTTCTGACGGGCGACCGAGGCAGGCCGCGGCAGCCGTTCGAGAATGGCGCGTGCCCTCGCCGCCAGGCTCGGCTCGACGCTGCCATAGAGGGCTCGTCCGAGCTCGATGAAGCGGGGCGTTTCGCGTGCCGCCAGCATCGACAACTGGAGATCGAGCTCCTGCTGCTTTTCGGAGAGCAGCCTGGTCAGGAGTGTATCTTCCAGATGGTCGAGCGAGATCGAATAGAGCTTCCGCTTCTGGTCGGCGACCTCAAGCTCGAGCGGCCGGTAAAGCAGTGTTGGCACACTCTCGAATGCGCCGGCCTGGAATTCCCGCCAGGCGGGTTCGGCATTGATCGGTGTGACCGCAAGCAGAAAATCGAACGTCGACGCGACATTGTCTAGCGCGCGGTCAGCCCGCACGACAGCGTCGATGTAGGCGCGGCGACCCAGGGAACGATGGGTCGCCGGTTGTTCCAGGCTCGATGCCTTCAGGAAGGCGCTGACGGCCTGCAGCGCGGAATCGACCATGTTGGCGACCACGAGGTCGTGGAGTTCGGGGTAGATGCGCTTGGTGCCGGGCACCCTGTAGATTGGTGCGAAGCGCACCGTCAGGCACGCCACACCACCGGGATCATCCCAGAGCCGTGCTTCGGCACGTGTGGTGGGACTGAGCTCGTCGACGCGGGGCGTGCGATATCTGGCTTCGCGCGCGGATGCAGCATCAGCGAAGCGCTTGCGTGCCGCCTTCTCCGCCGCGGTGTTGCCGCAGGCCAGCGCAATCTCGAAAGGCGGCAGGAACGGAACATCGTCGGTCAGGAACCGGTCTTCGGCCAACTCGCCGACGTCCAGCAAGAGGAATGCGCCGCAGTGATCGCGTATCCTTCGCGCCACCAGCCGCGCGACCTCGCCGGCGAGCTCGATGTCGGCGGCGACCAGATAGGAGGCGTTGGCGGAGACGGCATGGAATGCCGCATCCTGATGCGACCCGACATGGACACACAGAAAGGGCAGCGGCCGATCGATGTGCAATCGGCTGCCGTTGCCGAATTCGCGGCGGATCGGCTTGCCGTCGCGGAAAAGCGCGTCAAGGTCCGCTTCGATTTGCACCAGTGGAGAGGTGGGCTCGACAAGCTTGGGCTTCATCGCATGGCCCGCAGCGCCTCGACCAGAACGGGCATCGTCGACGCAAGGGCGGCGCGCAGTTGGTCGATTGCTGCCCAGTCGGGTTCGCCGCTCCATTCGTCCATGAAAATCTTCTTGAACTCCACCGCGATGGCACAGCCGGTCTCTGGAAAATTGGTGTGGACGAAACGCGTCTGTTCGCCCCTGCCCTGGAAGGACACGTTCTCGCGCACATCGATCGGCTCGCCGTTGAGAAGGTGGCCACGAAGCGTCTCGATGAACGCGTCGACGATGGGCGCCCATCGCTCTCGGTCCATGGAAGACGTGCCGATGTTGATATCCGGCGCGAGGTCGCGAGACGTCGGCACAGCCTGTGGCCCATCGCGGCGGTGATTGTAGCTGTGGACGTCGATGAGAACGAACCGGCCGTAGCGCTTCTCGATATCGATGAGGACACGCTTCAGCTCGCTGTAGAAAGCGTCGTGAAAGGCGAGAGACTCCTGCACGATGGCCTCGGCCGGCGGCTCGCGCCACACTTTGAGCCCCCAGGACTGGTCCGGGGACAGGTAGATCGCAGCGTCGCGCGCGCGGTTCAGATCGACATGGAAGCGCGATCGATGGACGATGATCTGGGTCGGAAAATCGGCGATGAAGCGCTCGGTGAACGGGTCCTCTTCCCGAAGCCGGTCTGGATCGGAAAGAGACATGAGCGATCGAGAAGCGCTGCCAACGTCGGTGCCGCTGTGGATGGCTGTACCGATGACAGGACTGTCTCCGAGCTTGATCGTCCAGCCCGATCCACCCATGTCGGTGTTGGAAATCGTCTTGTCCATGCTTCGAAATGCGCGGAGCGTGCGGACGGTTCCGCTTCATCGAACAAGCGGGTCTTCAATCAAACGTCGCCAGCGGTTCTGCGTTGATCTCGACCCAGTCGCAGCGCCGGCTGTCGTGATAGAAGGACTGGAAGGGCGGCGGGAACGATCGGTCGGCGAAGGCGCCGACGGGGATGGCGATAACACCGGGCTGCGTGTCGATGCGGTAGTGAACGGCGGCGCCGCACTCCGGGCAAAAATTATAGACGACGCGGCCGCCCTCATCGCCGATGCGTGTGAACTGCTTCGCGCGTCCCTCGATCGATACATCGCCTTCCACAAACCGGACGTTATAGCTGAAGGCGCTGCCGGTGCGGCGCTTGCAGTCCAGGCAATGGCAGACCGAGATGCGCGCCGGCTCGCCCGAACAGATTGCCGACAGCTGGCCGCAGAGACATTGCGCGCGGCGCGTGATCATGGGTTGCTCCTCCCGAGCCTGTTCCATCCCGATGGAATCGGGATGGGGCTCTATCTTCTTCTTGAGCATGATCTCCGAAAACCGGATTCCGCTTTTTGCTTCGCTGACCTTCGGTTCGGGATCATGCTGCTGAGACACGTTACTGCGTGTCGGCGCTGGCCCTCAACTCCGTACGCTTCTCGTCCGACACGACAGCCAGATCCAGCACCCTTTGCAGTTCGGCTGCATGGTGGAATGATGGTTCGGCCTGCACGCCGCTCCTGACGGCATCGACGAAGCGCTGGTAGTTGGTCGGCACCGTGCCGGCGTCGATCACCTGCCATTTGGCGGTTTCGATGTCGTCGCCGATGCACGCCTTCAGCTCCGAGCCCTCAAGATTGTGCACGACCTCGATGCCGCCCTTGTCGCCATAGATGCGCAGGCGCAATTCGTTCATGTGGCCGGTCGCCCAGCGGCTGGCATGCACCACGCCGAAGGCGCCGTTGGAAAAATCCATCGTCATGGCGAAACTGTCATTGGCGTCGAGGTCGTATTCGCCGATGCGGTTGCCCGGCGCCTTGTCGAAGGCGCGCAGCCGGCAGAACACATGGTCGATGTCAAGGGCCGCGCCATAGCTGGCGAAATCGAGGATATGGATGCCGACATCGCCGAGCACGCCATTGGAACCGTGGCCGCGCGACAGCCGCCACAGCCATTTCGGATCGGTGCGCCAGTCGCCCCAGAATTTCGACACCAGCCAGCTCTGCAGATAGGACGCCTCGACATGGCGCACGGTGCCGATTTCGCCGGCCACCACCATCTGCCGCGCCTTCTGCAGGGGAGCGACGTTGCGATAGGTGAGGTTGACCATGTTGACGATGCCGGCGGCTTCGGCGGCGTCAGCCATCTCGCTGGCCTTGCCGAAGTTTTCGGCCAGCGGCTTTTCGCACAGCACCGGCTTACCGGCGGCGATCAGAGCCATGGTGGTCGGGTGGTGAATGCGGTCCGGCGTGACGTTGGCCACCGCATCGAAGCCGTCCCAGTTGAGCGCTGCCTCCAGCGATGTGAAGCGTTTCGGGATCTTGAAGCCGTCGGCGAATTCACCGACGCGCTTTTCATCGACGTCGACAGCGCCGACGATCTCGACGCCGTCGATGGCGCCAAAGCGGCGGGCATGCTCCTGCGCCATCCAGCCGGTACCCAGTATCAAAAGCCGCATTTTCTACACTCCGAGAGAAATTGGTTCGATTCAATCATATGGGGCGGATGCGGGCTAAGCAAATCCATGCGGAAAGCCGCTTCGCCTTTTTCATGGGTTTGTTTAGCGGAAACCCGCCTCGCCCGAGGCGTGCAGCTTGCCGCCGCGCTCGACGATCGGTTCCAGCGCCTTGTCGACCGGCACATTCGGCGCATCGAGGATCGCCGACTTCGTACCTTGCGGGTTGTGCGCCCACTTCACCGCGTTGCGCAGCACCTTGTGCACAGTGGCGTCGTGATAGGTCGGATAGGTCTCGTGGCCCGGGCGGAAGTAGAAGACGTTGCCGGCGCCGCGCCGATAGGTCAGCCCGGAGCGGAACACCTCGCCGCCCTGGAACCAGGAGATGAAAACGGTCTCCAGCGGCTCCGGCACGGCAAACTGCTCGCCATACATTTCTTCGTTCTCGAGCTCGAAATATTCTCCCACGCCTTCGGCGATGGGGTGGCTGGGGCTGGTCACCCAGAGCCGCTCGCGCTCGCCTGCCTCGCGCCATTTCAGCGTGCAGGGCGTGCCCATCAGCCGCTTGAAGATTTTGGAGAAATGGCCCGAATGCAGAACGATCAGCCCCATGCCTTCAAAGACGCGGCGGGCTACGCGCTCGACGACCTCGTCGGCAACGGCGCCATGATCCTTGTGGCCCCACCAGACCAGCACGTCGGTCTCGGCCAGACGATCGGCCGGCAGGCCATGCTCGGGCTGTTCGAGCGTGGCGGTCGAGGCGGAGATCGCCTTGTCAGTGTTCAGCGCCTTGGCGATGGTCGCATGCATGCCCTCGGGGTAGAGGGCGGCGACCACCTCATTAGTCCGCTCATGGATATTCTCGCCCCAGACGACAGCGCGTATTGTCATTGATACCTCGTGTGTTGAAGCTGGAGCCGCCGCGATCCACTCATAATATCCTCAGCCGGAATTGAAAACGCTTTCAATGCCGAATGCTGACAAATTGAGGGCATGCGACGCGTCGAGATCATGGTCCCGACGTGCGGAAAATACTATTTTAAACAAGATGATAGAGGCTCATCCTGTTAAAATGATTCAGGCGCGGCTGCCATTCGAGGCGACTTGCTTCAGCGTTTTCGACATGCGCGGCACCACGACGAGACGCTTGATCTTGCCCTTCTTGTAGGCGGCTAGGAAACGCGCATAGTCCTTGAAGGCCACGCAGCCATGGGATTCCGCCCGGCCGCCGCGCAACAGGTAGGAGTGGGCGAGCAGGCCGTCGCGGCCATATTGGTTGTTGCCGCCGCTGGTTGGGGTGAGACGTATCGCCTCGACGCCGTGGAAGCGCGTTTCGCGCAGCTTCAAGTCATAGGTGCCGGGCGGTGTCGGGCCGACATTCTTGCGGTTGGCGTAGCGCGGCTGGTCGGCCATCGAGCCAATTCCCGAATGCGCCTCGAGCCGCGAGCCGTCCGGCAGATAGACGGTCTTGGCCGAGATATCGTAGATGGCGACGCCGTTGCCCATGTTGGGGGTCGCGAACAGGTCCTTGAAGGCCCTGCCCACACCGCCGGCGGGCGCGTCAGGCTTGGCATAGGCCAGCATCTCGCCAGCCGGCGCCTTTATCCGCTTGCCGGACCTGGTGCGAATGGTCTCGCTGCCTGGCACGCCCGGCAATGCTGCGACTTCAGAAGAACTCCGCGGCGAGCGCGGCGATGCAATGGCCGGCGACTGGGGTGCGGCAGTCTCAGCCGCCCGGTCGGCCTGTGGCTTGGCTGCCTTGGGTTTGCTGTCCTGGAGTTTGCTTGCCTGCGGCTTGCTTGCCTGGGGCGCCTCGGCAGGCTGAGCGGTTTCGGCGCGCGGACGCCGACCCGGCAGTGCAATGTTGTCCGGCAGATCGTCCTGCGGCGGCAGCGAGGCGACCTGAACCTCGGCCTGCTCAGGATCTTGCGTTCCGACGATTGCCGCGACGGCCGGCGGCGGCGCCAGCATGTCAGCGCCCTGATCCGGCAAGGTGTTGGCCAGCGCCAACGCCAGGCGGGACGAGCGTTCGATTTCAGCCACTTCCGGCCCAAAGCGCTCCGAGGCCGGCCCATGCTGGTCGGGCATGCGGACTTCGGCGAAACGGGCAGCGGCTGGAAGGCTGGCAAGCATGAAGGGCGCGTTCGAGGCCTTGGCGAAGGCGGCAGCCAGCTTCTGCGGCGACAGCTTTGCCTTGGCCACCACGAAGCGCATGCCGCGCGAAGTGGCGAGTGCGACGCTGGTGTTTGGCGCGATGGCGACACTGGCCACAGCAGGCGTGGCCGGCTTCAACCGTGCCATCTTGCCGTCATGCGCGAAGCTCGCGGCGGTATGCGCGCAGCCGGCGTCGCATTGGCTGAGCAGCGAGGCCTGAAATTTTTGCGCCGAAAGCCGCGGCGCCCACGAATTGGCAAGGTTGCGGCGTGAATCGGCAAGCGTGATCGTGCGCGGCAGAAGCAGGCTTTGCGGCAAGGTATTGGAAGCGGCGGTGAGCGAGGTTCCCAGCGAATAGAGGCCGGCCATGGTCGCCACCGACCACAGCGCAAGGGCCGCGCCGACAGCCGGCACCACCACCCAGCGCTTGCCGGATCTCTTCGAAGTCAAATCCCGTTCAGGATTGTCGCCCCGGTCTTTCAAACGCAAAAACGCCATACAACCACTCTCAATCGGCATGCAGGCTTGCGACCCTCGCATCCGTGACATCCACAGTTCGCTGGTGCCCCCTGCACCTTTCGCGTCTGTTGCCGATTGAATCAAAAGATGGACAAAGTTGGTTAACCAATCCCTCCATCAGCCACCGATTGTGCGGTGCCCGATACGAAAAAAGAGCCCCTCCATGGTCTACGCCACGGTAAAAATGCTCTCCCTCACCCGCCTTGCTGCCCGTTTTTGTGATCCAAGTCAAGAAAACGCTACGTCAGTTTTCTGCAAGGTCAGGATGATCGCCCGGTGATCGGCCGTTTCGGGCGGTTGACCTTCCAGCAGATGGAAGGTCTATGCGCAGTAAAAATGGACACCTTCAATGGTAGACATCGACCGATGAGCAGCGGCATCGCGACCGAAGAATTCAACCTTCCGGCGAAGTCCCGCTGCGCTTGGCGACGGATGGGCCGGCATGGGCGTGGCGCCATGAGATGGACCCTGGGAGTGGCGTTGCTGTCGCTGGTATGCGCCGTCGCGGTGGCCGCCTCTGCCGGCGACGGACCAATCGTTGCGGCACGCCAGGCGTCGATGAAGGACATGGCGGTGGCGGCGAAAACCATCGCCGGCATGTTCGACGGCCGGCAAGCCTATGACGCCGCGGCCTTCAAGGCGGCGGCGGACACCCTTCGCGCACGCACCGGCCCTGTCCTGATCGGCGAGTTTCCGAGCGCATCGCTGGGGCCACCTTCGCAGGCCAGGCTGGAGATCGCTCCAGCGCGTGCGGAATTCGAGGCGCTGGCAAATCACATCGGGATGCTGACCGAGGCTCTCGCCGCCAAGGCCGAGCACGCGCCGGCAGTCATCACGGACGAAATGCGCATGGGTGCCGGTCTGGCAATGGGCGGCGGC
Organism: Mesorhizobium sp. PL10; assembly: GCF_053714315.1. Taxonomy (NCBI): domain Bacteria; kingdom Pseudomonadati; phylum Pseudomonadota; class Alphaproteobacteria; order Hyphomicrobiales; family Phyllobacteriaceae; genus Mesorhizobium; species Mesorhizobium sp. PL10. The sequence continues at coordinate 24,564 of NZ_JBSKBR010000022.1, forward strand.
AGCCTGCTCGGCAAACGGCCGGGCGCAGTGGAGGTCGACCCCGCCAAACTGCCGGCCGAGCATCTCCTGCATCTCATCCTGCAGGATTGCTCGAGCTGCCATTCGAAGTTCCGGCAGAGGACCGAGTAAGGCTGCCGATCACGCCAGCCATTCCTTGATCGCCGGGCGGGCGAGGACGGCGCGCATCCGGTCTTCGGCGTCCTTGACGGCTGGCGCCATGGGTGCGCGGGTTGGGCCGCAATCGACGCCAATGACCCGGAAGGCCGCCTTCATACCCGGCAGCACGCCGGTTTCGAGCAGCGCTTCGACGAAATCCTGCGACACCATCTGCAGGGTTTTCACCCGTGCCGGTTCGCCGGCACGGACCGCCTGGTCGATCGCCACATAGAGCCGTCCGAGCAGATTGTAGGTCGTGCCGATGCCGCCCTCGGTACCGAGCATGCCGGCGGCGGCGTAGATCTCATCAAAACCGTAGAAGAACAGCTTTTGCGGCTGCCGCTTGCGCAGCAGCGAATATTTGAACAGGTCGGTGGAGGTGTATTTGATGCCGACGACATTGCCGAGATCGAGCAGCCTGACCAGCAAGGCAAGCGGCAAGGGACGGCCGGTGCGCAAGGGGATTTCGTAGACGATCAGCGGCAGGTCGGTCGCCGCCGCCAGTGCCTGGTAATAGCCGAATACCTCCTCATCCGAGAAAGGATAGGAATGCGGCGGCAGCGCCGACAGCGCGTGGTAGCCAAGCTTCTTCGCGTGCCGCGCCAGGCGGATGGAGTCACGCAGGTTCGGCATGCCGACATGGGCGATCAGATTGATGGCCAACCCTGCCGCGCCGGCGAAAACCTCCTCCTGCTGGGCCAACAATTCGTCCACCGTCAGCAGGCCGGACTCGCCACTGCTGCCGCCGACATAGAGGCCGGCCAGCCCCTGGCGCAGCACGTAATCATTGATGTTGCGCTGGCGCTCGGGGTCGAACTCGCCGGCGTCGCTGAGGCCGGTCATCAAGGCGGCGTACATGCCCGCCAATTCTCTGGTCATTGCAGGGTCCTCGGTGTTGTCGGGATTGTCTCGGGGAAATCGGCGCCTGAACCACTGATTCCGGTTCCGGCTCCATGGCGTTGTTTCGGCATGATCTTTTTCGACAGCCGGCTTTTGCTCGGGCGCATTGACTACGCCTCGCCGGCATGGTGGCAGGCGACGAGGTGCCGGCCCGAAGCGATCGATCCGAAATCGCGCGGCTGCGGATCCACCCTGCTGCAGATGTCGGTCGCCTTCGGGCAGCGCGGATGGAAATGACAGCCGGACGGCGGCTTCGACGGATCGGGCACGCCACCGCCGAGCACGATGCGCCGGCGCGTGCCGCCGGCCTTCGGATCGGGCACAGGGATGGCCGACAGCAGCGCGCGCGTATAGGGGTGCAGCGGGCTGCCGAACACCGCCGCCGTGGTACCGATCTCGACGATGCGGCCAAGATACATCACCGCGACACGATCGCTGAGATAGCGGATCATCGACAGATCGTGGCCAACAAACAGATAGGTCAGGCCGAGGCGCGACTTGAGGTCGTCGAGCAGGTTGACGATCTGCGCCTGGATCGAGACATCGAGCGCCGAGATCGGCTCGTCGGCGATGATGAATTTCGGATTGGCGGCCAGCGCGCGGGCAATGCCGACGCGCTGGCGCTGGCCGCCGGAGAGCTCGAAGGGGTAGCGGTTGCGCAGCGCTTCCCTCAAGCCGACCAGCGCCAGCAACTCGCTGACCCTGATATCGCGCGTGGCGCGGGTGCCGATCTTCTGCGCACGCAGGCCCTCCCCGATGATGCGGCCGACGGTCATGCGCGGATTGAGCGAGCCGAACGGGTTCTGGAACACCATCTGCATGTCACGGCGGCGCTGCTTCAGCTCTTCGCCGGTTGCGTCGGCATAGTCCCTGCCCTCGAACACGATGCGGCCGCTGCTTGGCCGCTCGAGACCGAGCACGGCGCGACCGGTCGTCGACTTGCCGCAGCCGCTTTCGCCGACCAGCGCCAGTGTTTCGCCGCGCAGCACCTCGAAGCTGACGCCGTCGACGGCATGCACCGCACCGACCTGCCGCCGCAAAACGCCACGCCGGATCGGGAAATGCACCTTGAGATCGGTGACGGCGAGCAGCGCCTGCTGCCCAGCCGCGGCAGCCGGCTTCACCGGCGATGCAGCCACCAGCGAGCGCAGTAAATGATCGACCTCCCGCCAGCGCCAGCAGGCGGTGGTGTGGCCAGCGTTTGCCGTTTCCAGCGGCGGCTTTTGCTCGCGGCAGCGTGCCTCGGCATAATCGCAGCGCGGCGCGAAGGCGCAGAAGGTCGGCGGCAGCGTCACATTGGGCGGCGCGCCCTTGATCGGCACCAGCCTGGTGTTATCAGCCGTCAGCGACGGGATCGAATTCAACAGGCCGATCGTATAGGGATGCGTCGTTGCCGAAAACAGCGCATCGACCGGCGCACATTCGACGATCGAGCCGGCATACATCACCGCAACGCGGTCGACGAAGCCGGCGACCAGGCTGAGGTCATGGCTGATCCAGATGATGGCCATGCCGAGCTGTTTTTGCAGGCGGCTGACCAGCTCGACGATCTGCGCCTGGATGGTGACGTCGAGCGCCGTGGTCGGCTCATCGGCGATCAGGATCGAGGGCTTGCAGACCAGTGCCATGGCGATGCCGATGCGCTGCAGCTGGCCACCCGAGAACTGGTGCGGAAAGGCGCGCATGCGCTGTGGCCCGTTGGCGATGCCAACCAATTCCAGCATGTCGAGCGCCTGCCGTTCCGCCTCGGCTTCGCTCAGGTACTGGTGCTCGCGCAGCGCCTCGGTCAATTGCAGGCCGATGGTCAGCACCGGGTTCAGCGACGACATCGGATCCTGGAAGATCATGGCGATGTCGCGGCCGCGAATCTGGCGCAGTTCGCTGTCGGGCATGGCGAGGAGATCGCGGCCGCGAAACAGCGCCCGGCCGGCGGTGACGCGGCCGGGTGGCTTGCGGATCAGCCCCATCAGCGTCTGCACCGTGACCGATTTTCCTGAACCGCTCTCACCGACAATGGCCAGCGACTCGCCTTCGGCAAGCTCGAAGGAGACGTCGTTGACGGCGTAGACGGCGCTGCCTTGCGGACCGAACTGGACGCTCAGTCCTTGCACCGAAAGCACGGGGGCTTGCCCCGGCGGTTCACCAGGCTGACGATGGGCCAGTTGGCCACTGGACAATGTATCCTGCCGCATCATTTGCCGCCCATGATGTGCTGCGGGTCGAGCGCGTCGCGCAGGCCGTCACCGACGAAGTTGATGCTGAGCACGGCCATGGCGATCATGGCGCCGGGCGGGATCCACATCCACGGCTGGCTTTCCAGGATCGACAGCGTGCGCGCATCGCGCAGCATGTTGCCCCAGCTTGCCGCCGGCGCCTGCGCGCCGAGGCCGAGGAAGGAAAGCGAAGCTTCGAGCAGGATGACGGTCGCCACATCGAGCGTGATCGCCACCAGGATCGGGCTCAGCACATTGGGCAATATGTGTTCGAGGATGATGACCGATGGCGAAGTACCGAGTGAGCGCGCGGCGAGAATGAATTCCTGGTTGCGCAGCGCCAGAATCTCGCCACGCGTCAGCCGCGCGATGGACGGCCAGCTGAGCAGCCCGATCACCACCATGGTGTTGAAAATGCTGGGGCCCGCGACCGCGACGAAAGCGATGATGATGACCAGGCGCGGAAAGGTCAGCACCATGTCGATGAGGCCCATCAGCACGAGGTCGACCTTGCCGCCGAAATAGCCGGCGACGCAGCCGATGAAGATGCCGATCGCCGCCGAGATGGCCACGGCGACGAAGCCGACCGTCAGCGAGATGCGGCCGCCATAGAGGATGCGGGCGAAGATATCCCTGCCGGTGCCGTCGGTGCCCAGCCAATGCATGCCGCCAGGTGGCTGGTTGCGGCCCCTGAGGTCGATGTCGTTCGGCCCGTAATGCGCAATCAAAGGCGCCAGCACACAGGCAAGCACGATGATGGCGAGCATGATCAGGCCAAGCGTCGCCAGCCGGTGCTGCAGGAAGCGGCGCGCCGCCTCGCCCCACAGGCTGCGCGAGGCGCCGGCAGTAATCGTCATGTCGGCGGCGGTGGCGTCAGTCATAGCTCACCCTGGGGTCGAGCACGCTGTAGGCCAGGTCCGTCGCAAGGTTCGCCAGCATGACGATAATGGCGGTGATCAGGACATAGCCCATGATCACAGGGCTATCCCGGTTCACGACGGAATCGATGAACATCAGGCCGATGCCCGGCCACTGGAAAATGGTCTCGATCACTACCGAGCCGCCGAACAAAGTCGGCAGTGCGAGGCCGAAGACGGTGACCAGCGGGATCAGTGCGTTGCGCAGGCCATGGCGCAGCGTGATCGTGCTCGGGCGCAGGCCCTTGGCTTTGGCTGTGCGCATATAGCTCTGGTTCAGCACTTCGAGCATGCCGGCGCGGGCATAGCGCATGAAGATGGCGGCACGGAACAAGGCAAGGGCTGCCGCCGGCAGGATCAAGTGCTTGAGATTGTCGAGCAGCGAGAAGCTGTCGCCGGCGGTCGAGATGCCCGACGACGGCAGCCAGCGCAGCTCCAGCGCAAAGACATAGACCAGCAGCAGGCCCATGAAGAAATCCGGGATCGAGACGCCGACAAAACCGGCCAGTGTCAGCGAATAGTCGGTGGGCTTGTATTGCCGCAGCGCCGAGATCACACCCAGCGTGGTGCCGATGAGGAAGGCCACGAGAAGTGCCGCGCCCATCAGCTCCAGCGTCATCGGCAGCCGCTCGCCGATGATGTCGCCGACGCTGCGGCCGTTGACGAAGGAGCGGCCAAGATTGCCGTGCAGGATCTGGCCGATCCAGTTGAGGTACTGGACATAGACCGGCTGGTCGAGACCGAGTTCGCCGCGCCGCATGGCGATCAATTCCTCGCTGGAGGGCGCCTCGGCCGTGATCATCGCCAGCACCGCGTCGCCCGGCATGGCGTGCGCGATGGCGAAGACGATCACGGTGACGCCGAACAGCACAGGAATGCTGAACAGCAGTTTTCGCAGGAGATAGCTGAGCACCGGCCTCTCCTATGGCTGAAGGCGGCTCTGAGACATCGGATCGTGAGGCTCCGGCGGAGCTCCACGATCTGCAAGGGTTTGCGCGGCGGCTATTTCGCCACTTCCCACTTCTCGACTTCGTTGTAGACCGGGTGATTGAAGATCACGAGCGGCTGTTGCTTGAAGTGCTGGGCCAAGCCGACGATGCGGTTGTTGAAGGCGAGCGGCCGCACCTCGTTCCACAGCCAGGCCTTGGGCAGCTCCTGGTTAAGGATGCGCGAGGCCTCCTGGTAGCTCACGGCGCGCACCGCGCGGTCGTTCGATTCCAGCCCTTTGTTGAAGAGTTCGTCGACCTTGGGGTTGCAGTAGCCAAAGCCGAGCGGCTTGGCGCCGCAGACCACCAGCGGCGAGCCGAGCGAGGGATCGAGCCCCATGCCGTTGGCGAAGAAGCCCATCTGGAAGCTGCCATCGGCATAGACCTGGTTGATCGCCGCCGGATCGAGCAGGCGCGGCTGGATGTTGACGCCGACGGCGGCCAGGTAGCTCTGGATGGCCGTGACGGTGTCGACGTTCATCTGGTCGGAATAATAGTAGATGAAATCGACCGGCTGGCTGGCGTCCCAGCCGGCGTCGGTCAGCAGCTGCTTGGCCTTGTCGGGATTGTAGTCGTAGGGCTCGAGGTCCTTGGCGCGCGCCCAGTCCTGCGGGAACAGCGTGTTCAAGAGTTCGCCGGCGCCCTGCTTGACCGTCTCGATGATGGCCTTGCGGTCGATGGCGTAGAGCATCGCCTGGCGCACGCGCACGTCGGCGAAGCGCTTGTTCTCCAGGTTGAACTGCAAATAGGTCGGCAGGCCGGCGGAGAATTTCGGCAGCACCGTCAGATAGTCGAGCTTCTGCAGACGCGGCAGTTCGGAGATCGGCACGCCGCCGCCCTCATAGGACATGGCGTCGACCTCCTGGGTCTCCAGCGCTGCGATGATCGGCGGCACGTCCTTGTAGATCTGGTAGATGATGCGGTCGAGCTTCGGCGCACCGAGGAAATAGTCGGGGTTACGGCCGACCTCGACATACTGGTCGCTCTCGTATTTCTTCCAGATGAACGGACCGGTTCCGACCCGGTTGACCCAAAAGGCGTTGCCCTTGATGTCGCCGGGTGCGACCTTACCCAGAATGTGTTCGGGAAAGATGCTGATGGCGATAAGCTGCAGCTCGACCCAGAGCGGTTTGGCGCTGTCGAGCTCGATCTGGACGGTCATGTCATCGAGTGCTTTCACTCCGGCAAGCGAGGAGGCCGAGCCATCCTGGAAAGCCTTGTAGCCGGCGACCGCGCCAAGCTTCTGCGCCCAGGGCGAGCCGACCTTGGGGTTGGCGTAGAGGTTGAGGCTGAACACCACATCCTTGGCTGTGAAGGGCGTGCCGTCATGCCATTTGACGCCATGGCGCAGGTTGAAGATGTAAGTCTTGCCGCCGTCGGGTGTCTTCCAGCTGTCGGCCAGCATGGGCTGCACGCCGTCGCCCGTCCATTTGATGTGGACAAGGCCCTGCAGAACCGTCTCGTCGAGCCTGTGGCCGCAAGTCGTGTGCAGCGTGCCCATCTCGATGCAGCCGGTGCGCATCGCCGAGCGGAACGTACCGCCATCCGCGGCCTTGGCGAGGCCGGCGGCAAACATCATGGCCAGAGCCGGCACCAGGCTCATCAGCAATCGTCTCATGGAATTCTCCTCCCTTGTGTTCTTCCTGCCGGCCTTTTGTCGGTCTTGGCCGAATATCGGGGCGCCCTCCTCCGGGCGGTACAGGGTCCAGACCCATCAGCGCGTTGCGACTGCCTCCAACCTTTGAGATCGCGCCTTGCGGGTCCGGCCACGTCAACCGAACGACCAAGTCATCGCTTGCGGCGACTGGTCTAATAGCTTAAAAGGTAGACCATGCACAATATGCCGGTTCGAAAAAAATTGTCGGATGAAGTTCGTCTCCGCCTGGAGGCGATGATCCGCGACGAGGTTTATCCGGTCGGCGCGTCGTTGCCGTCCGAGCGCGACCTGATGTCGATGTTCGACGTAGGCCGTCCCTCGGTGCGCGAGGCACTGTTTGCGCTGGAGAAGATGGGACTGGTGCGCATCAACAGCGGCGAGCGGCCGAAGGTGACGCGGCCGACGCCGAAAAACATGCTGGAACAGTTGACGGGTACGGCGCATCTGCTGATGGATCAGCCCGACGGCATCGGCCATTTCGAGCAATTGCGGCTGTTTCTCGAGGTCTCGATCGCCCGCCATGCCGCCGAGGTGGCGACACGCGAACAGATCGACGCGCTGGCCGCAGCCCTGGCCGAAAACGAGCGTGCCATCGCTCGGGCGCGGGCCTTCGCCATCACCGATGTAGCATTTCACCGCGTGCTGACCGTTATCCCCGGCAATCCGATCTTCCTTGCCGCGCATGAGGCGCTGGTCGAATGGCTGATCAACCAGCGCATCCACGTGGCCAACACCGAGATCGAGAATCGCAAGAGTTTCGCCGGCCACCGGGCGGTGTTCGAGGCGATCGAGCGCCATGAGCCGGAAGCCGCCGGGCAAGCGATGCGCGCGCATCTGGAAAATGCCCGGCGCAAATTCAATTCAGGTTCGGGCAGACTGGATTAGGAGGCTGACGCCGCGGGGTGGCTTTGCGCGACAGCGCTCTGGCGCAAAGCAAAAAGCCCGCCTTTCCAAGCCGGCGGGCTGCTGTCAAACAATCGGTCCGGTTGTCACTAAAGCCAGGACAACCGAATTTCAGCCTTCAACGGCTGGCGGCTCAGGGGGCTGGCTTCGATGAGATCGAGGCGACCAGCGATCCGAGCTTTCCCGCCTTGGCAAGGCTCGGCTTTTCGTAGGCTTTTTTCATAGATTCTCTCCTCGAAATGTCGGTGCATGTTTCCATTGCCGAGCCAGCTTTGTCAAATAAGCAGGGAAATACAGCACTAACCGGTCAAGATTCCCGCCCTTACGCCGGCTCGCGCTTCAGCGCCTGCGCCATGCAGTGGATGCCGCCACCGGTCTTGGAGATCTCGCTCATGTCGACAGCCGCGACCTCGAAGCCGCGTGCCTTGAGCTGGCCGATCAGCGACTGGCTCGAGGTCGGCGCAATCACCCTGTCCTTGCCGAGCGACATGAAGTTGCAGCCGAGCGCCATCGTGTCCTGGAACGGCACGTCGATGATTTCGTGGCCCTTGCCCTTCAGCCAGTCGACGATGCCGGGCTCGGTGCAGGCGAGGCAGACCGCGGTCAGCTTTTCAGCGATCGGCACCACCATCAGGTCGATATGGACGTAGTATTCGTCGATGAAGGCTAGCCGGGTTTCCCAGCCTTCCTTGTCGAACCAGGCCTGCACCTGGCGGGCACCCTCTTCCTGGGTGCGGGCGCCGCCGCAGCCGATCAGCACCACGCCCTCCTCGATGACATTGAAGTCGCCACCCTCGAAGGTGCCTGATGTGACCATGTCGTAGATCGGGATACCGAGTTTTTCGTAGGTGCGGATGGCGGCATAGTTCTCGCCGCGACGCCACCAATTGGCCATGGCGGTGATGAAGGCGCCATAGGGCGTCATGACGCTGGAGTCGCGCGAATAGACCTGCATCGGCAGTTCCGGCGTCGGCTCGTGCCAGTGGATGTTGACGCCAAAATGCTCGTATGCCGCGACCAGGTCCTTGTGCTGCGCCTGCGCGATCTGGACGTTGCACGGCGCCTCGCGCAGGTGCTTGCGCGACAGCGAGCTGGTCGAGAGATGACGCAGGAAATTGGGCGAGCCGAGCAGCACGTCGGTCAGCACGTCGGTCTCGTTGGCGAAACCCCATGATGTCAGCGGCTTGGTGCCGCCATTGGGATTGCGGCGTTGCAAGGAAAACGGTTCGGCGACGATACGGTCATGGACGGTCATGGGGTTCTCCTCGTGGTGATATCAATGGTGATCGGTGCCGGCGGAAGGGATCCACCAGTCGCGCCCGCGCGCGGTGGTGACATATTCCGGCCAGCGGAAATTGATCGGCGGGTCATAGTCGCAAAGCGGCGCGATCCAGTCAGAGCCGCCGATGCCGCCGCCGGTTCGGGTGGTGAATTCGTCCATCGCCGCATCGCGTGCGGTCTTGTCCTCCAGCAGGCGCAGCGCCGCCAGCGCAACGGTCTTCGCCGCGCAAATGACCATCGGGTCGATGGTGGCGGCAATGCCGCCCAGCGCATTCATCGCCCAGGACGGATAGGCGTGGGCGTTTGCGGAGCGCAAGGCCGGGCGGGCGACATAGAAGCGTGCAGTCGGCGCGTGCCAGCTCATATCGGTGTAGTCGTCGGAGGTCGAGTTGATCTGCGACGGTGGCAAATCGCGGCGCAGGATCGCCTCGGCCTCTTGCGGCGCCATCAATCGCTCCATTTCGTCGATGAACGGGTTTTCGGTCGCGGTGCCGCCGGCATTGACCTGCACCTCACGGGCGATCGTCTTCGCCGCCTCATTCCAGTGCGGCGGGCCGACCGTGGACAGCGCTTCATAGGCAATCCCTGCCATGGCGTGATTGGCGAGGCCCGGCCTCGACTTCGACACCCAGTGCCGCTCGTAGCGGCAGCCGCTGATGGCGGCGGCCGCCGCCGCATTGCGGTCGAGCACTGATGTGACCTGCTCGGCCATGGCAATTGTCGGCACCCGGATCATGTACTGGATCTCGGCCAGGCCCGCCGGCAGATTGTCGGCGGTCGCCTGCCCTGCAGTCAGGATCGCCTCGCTGATCGACCAGCCGCCCTGGTGCGGCAGCATGGAATCGCGCAGCGCCTTGGAAGCCATGTACATCGTCATCAGCGCATCGTTGGCGCCGGGCGCCCTGACAGCCGAATGCGCCTGCGGGATCGGCGCGCCGTCGCCGGCCCGCACCCAGCTTTCAGGTTCGTCGCAGATAAAGCGATAGATCATCGCGTAGGCCGCGCCGCAATGCGTGTCCCAGCGCGCCGTGTTGCAGAGCGGCAGCATGTAGAAGGGGTGGAAGGAGATCATGCCGGCAAGGCCGTCATAATAGCCTTTAGCCGCATGGATCGGCTTCGAGCCCCTGACCTTCTCGGCCGGCTCGCCGGTGAAGCGCAACGTGCCCTCGATGCCGTGGCGCTGCATTGCCGCCTTGGCGGCCAGAAGCCCGCCGAGGCTGGCGATGCCAAGCCCGGAATGCGGATCGGTATGGCCGCCGGCCTCGCTGCCAAGACCGGGGCGCGGCCGCTTCACCGTTGCCGCATCCTGGCAATTGCCTGGCACGGCGTCGTATTCGGCGTACATGCCGATGGTCGGACCGGGACCGTTCGTCCAATGGGCGCAGAAGGCGGTCGGCATGCCGGCCGAGCCTTCCTCGACGGAGAACCCCTCATGCTTCAGCCGCGCGACATACCAGGCGGCCGACTGGTATTCGCGCCAGGCGGTCTCGCCGAAATCGAAAATGGTGCGCGTCCAGGCCGATAGCGACGGCTGGATGCCGTCGAGACAGGCAAGCGCGATGGCTTGCGCCGAGGTCGTCACCGGTTTCTCCATGCCATTCAAGAAAGCAGTGAAGCGGCTTTGCAAAAAGTGATATGTTTTCCCGGCTCGTGCAAATTCGGTTCACCTGAGGCCTCTTGCGGATTCCTTCCACGCAGGCGCTGCGCGCCCTCGACAGTTTCGCCCGCCATGGCAGCGTCTGGCGCGCCGCCGATGAACTGCACCTTACCCGCAGTGCGGTCAGCCATCAGCTGCGGCTGCTCGAACGCGACCTCGGCTTCGACCTGCTCGAGCGCATCGGCAAGGGCGTGGCGCTCACCCCGCGCGGCCAGCGTTATGCCGCCGATGTGCGCAAAGCGTTGACAGTGCTTGGCGACGCAGTGACACGCCAGGCTGGCACCGGCGTGGGCGGCTCGTTCGCCGTCTCCTGCACGCCGGGCTTCGCCTCGCTGTTTTTATGTACCCATATCGGCGAGTTTCGACAGACGTATCCGGATGTGGCGCTGTCGATCCTGACGCCACGGCGCCTCGACGATGTCAGCAATCCGGACGCTGATGCCTTCATTGCCTTCGGCGTCGGCAACTGGCCGAACCGGGCAGTCGAATTGTTATGCGAAATTTCGTTCACGCCGCTCTGCAGCCCGACCTTGCTCAACAAGGTCGGCGGCTTTTCAAAACCAGCCGACGTGCTGCGCGCCAACCTCCTGCACCTCGGCGACACCGAGGACTGGGCGCGCTGGCTGGCGCTGTCCAAGGTGGAAAACCCCGACACCGAAGGCGGTATTTTCTTTTCCGACATGAACCTCGTCTTCTCGGCCGCAATCGCCGGCCAGGGCATCGCCATGGGCGACGAGCTGACCAGCCGCCGGGCACTGAGCGAAGGCCGTCTGGTGCGTCCCTTCGACATCGCGATCCCCTCGCCGCGCTCGTATTTCCTGGTGTCCGAGCATGCCAAGGCAAGCCATCCGGTGCTGGAGGCCTTTGCGGGGTGGCTGCGGTCGAAGCTGTCGGAGAACCGGATCAGCCCGTACTAGCCTTCCGCCCGTGAATCAAATTTGCCGATCCGGCGAAAACTATTCGGTTGCGGTGAGCCGCCGCCCTGCCCTACGCTCAAGCCACGACCAAGGAAAGAGGCAGGATGCAGCAACCCGGCCGGGCCGCAGAGATCAAGGCAATCGGGATCGGCAAGAGCTTCGGCTCGTTCCGTGCGCTGGACAATCTGTCGCTCAACATCGGCCGCGGCGAGTTCCTGACCCTGCTCGGTCCCTCCGGCTCGGGCAAGACCACTTTCCTGATGATCCTGGCCGGCTTCGTGCAGCCGACCGAGGGCAAGCTTTTCAGCGACGGCGTCGACATCACCGAAAGGCCGGCGGAGCAACGGGCCGCCGGTATGGTGTTCCAGGGCTATGCGCTGTTCCCACATATGTCGGTAGAGGCCAACATCGCCTTCCCCCTCAAGGTGCGCAAGAAATCCGCAACCGAGATCAAGCGCCGCGTCGCCGAGATGGTCGAACGCGTCGGGCTCAAGGGTCACGAGAAAAAGCTGCCGGCGCAGCTTTCCGGCGGTCAGCAGCAGCGTGTGGCGTTGGCGCGCGCTTTGGTGTTCGAGCCCGGCGTGCTGCTTCTCGACGAGCCGTTCTCGGCGCTGGACAAGAGCCTGCGTGGCCAGATGCAGGCCGAGATGAAGCGGCTGCACCAGGAGACCGGCACCACCTTCGTCTTCGTCACCCACGACCAGAGCGAGGCGCTGGCGCTGTCGTCGCGCGTCGCCATCTTCAACCACGGCAAATTGCTGCAGGTTGGCGCGCCCGACGAGGTCTACGACCGGCCGGACAACCGCTTCGTCGCCGAGTTCCTGGGCGAGATCAACATGCTGCCGTTGAAGGGCGTCACGCCCGCCGGCAATGGCTCGATGGGCCTCTGCGAAGACCGCGCCGTCAACATGCACTGCAAGGCCGAGAAAGTCCGTGGCGACGCCATCCTGGCTATCCGGCCGGAGCACATGTCGATCGCCCGTGAAGCAGCAGTCGGGGAAAACGGCATAGTCGCAACTGCGGTGGCCTCCACCTATCTCGGCGCCGCAACCAAGCTCGATCTGACCACGCGCCAAGGCTCCAAGGTAACCGTGTCTGTGCCGAACGAAGTCGCGGCCGCGGCGCTGAGCAAAGGCAATTCCGTCTGGCTGACCTGGCCGGCGGAAAAAGGTTTCCTCCTTCCGGACGGAGGATGAGGACCAAACCGGCGAAGTCTTCCAGCAAAGAATCTGGAGCGCGCCACAACCACCGGACTATCAACAACAAAAAGGGGAACTGACATGACAAACGAAACCAAAAAACAAGCCATGGACGGCCTGACCGCCAGGGCGGCGCGCGGCGAGATTTCGCGCCGGCAATTCACGCAGCTTGCAGCCCTTGTGCTGGCCGGCACGCCGATGCTGCTGCGCTCGAGCCGCGCCTTCGCGCAGGCCAAGGAATTGGTGCTGGTCAATTGGGGCGGCGATGCCCTCACCGCTTATGACGCAGCCTACGGCCAGGCCTTCACCAAGGAGACCGGAATCACCGTCAAGATGGACGGCTCGGGCCCGACCGAAGGCGCGATTGCGGCGCAGTTCAAGAGCGGCGCGCCGACCTGGGATCTCGTCGACGTCGACCCGTTCTCGGCCATCACGCTCGGCGCCCAGGGCGCGCTCGAGCCGATCGACTACGCCATCGTCGACAAGAAGAAGATGCGCGAGGGTTTCGGCTGGGAATACGCCGCCTCGACCTATTTCTTCTCTTATGTCATCGCCTATGACTCGGAGAAATACGGCAAGGACGCGCCGACCGGCATGGCCGATTTCTTCGACGTGAAGAAATTCCCAGGCAAGCGCTCGCTCTACAAATGGGGCGTGTCGAGCTGGGAAGCCGCGTTGCTCGCCGACGGCATCGCGCCGGCCTCGCTCTACCCGCTCGATTTGAAGCGCGCGCATGACAAGATCGCCGCCTTCAAGGAAAACGTCGTGGCCTATTGGGGCGGCGGCGCCGAGAGCCAGAGCGTGCTGCTCAATGGCGAGGCCTCGATGGCGATTGTCTGGTCGACACGCGCCTCGCTGATCGAGCAGGACTCGGGCGGCAAGATCAAGTTCATCTGGGACCAGGGCCTGATCTCGCCGGGCGCGCTCGCCGTGCTGAAGGGCAATCCGGGCGGCAAGGAAGCGGCGATGAAGTTCATCGCCAGCACCCAGGATCCGCAAAAGGAGCTGGTCATGTTCGACAAGTTGGGCCAGGGCCCGGCCAATCCGGCCGCCGACGCGCTGATCCCCGCCGACAAGAAGCGCATCAACCCGGTCGATCCCGAAAACATGAAGAAGCAGATCGCGCTCGACATGGATTGGTACGCCAAGAATTACGGGGCAGCGCTCGACGAATATACCAAGATCATCTCGGCCTGATCAGGCCGGGACGATCGGACCGAGATGAGAGGCACCCTCTCCGACAGGATGGGCGCGGCGCTGTTGATGGCGCCGCTGCTCCTGTTCCTTGTGCTCGCCTATGCATGGCCGTTCCTCGGCGTCGTCAAATGGAGCGTCACGCTGCCGACGCCGGGGTTCGGCCAGTATGGCGCGCTGGCCACCGACGCGCTGGTGCAGTCGGTGTTCATCCGCACGCTGCGCATCGCGCTGATCGTTACTGTGGTTTCGGTGGCGGCGGCGTATGCGATCACCATGGTATGGGTGCGCGGCAGCCCGGCACAGCGCGTGATCGCTGAATTCTGCATTCTCGTCCCCTTCTGGATCTCGGTGCTGACGCGCGCCTTCGGCTGGGTAGCGCTGCTCTCCAATCGCGGGTTGATCAACACCTGGCTGCAATCGATCGGCTTCATCTCCGAGCCGCTGGCACTGGTGCGCAACGAATTCGGCGTCATCGTCGGCATGACGCATTTTCTGATCCCCTTCGCGGTGTTTCCGCTGGCGTCGGCGATGCGAAGCCTCGACGAACGCGTGCTGCTGGCGGCGCGCGGGCTCGGCTCCAGCCGCATGCGCACCTTCTGGACAGTGTTCGTGCCGATGACGCGCTCCGGCATCATCGGCTCGGCGATGATCGTCTTCGTCTTCTCGCTCGGCTTCTTCGTCACGCCCGCCATCCTCGGCGGCGGCCGCAGCGTGATGATCGCCGAATTGATCTATCTCAGGATCTTCCAGAGCCCGGACTGGGGACTGGGCGCGGCGATCAGCGTCGTGCTGGTGCTGTTCGTCGGCGCGCTGATGGCGCTGCTGTTCCGCTATGTCAGACCGAAGCAGTTGATCTGATGCCGACCTATCGCCCCGGTCCCGTCTCGCTCGCCCTCGCCGTGCTGGTGGCGTTGTTCCTGCTGCTGCCGCTGCTGGCGGTCATCCCTGTGTCGCTGACGCCGAGCCGCATGCTGGCGATGCCGACGGGCGAACTGTCGCTGCGCCACTACCGCTCGCTGATCGAGGACCCGCGCTGGCTCGACGCCATCCTGCTCTCGATCCGCATCGGCATCGTCTCAAGCGTCATCTCCACCGTGCTGGCTCTCTGCTTCAGCCTTGGCGTCTGGATGTTCCAGCCGCGCTTCACCGCCGCCCTTGTCGGCTTCGTGCTGTTGCCGATGGTGGTGCCGCCGGTCGTCTCGGCGATCACGCTCTACTTCCTGCTGACCTCAATCTCGGGCATGAGCTCGTTCTTCGGCTACGACACCTGGCTCGGCGTCGCCATGGCGCATTCGGTAATGACCGTGCCTTTCTCCACGGTGCTGATCCTGGTCTCGCTCAGCCAGCTCGACCGTCGTATCGATCTGGCCGCGCGCGGCCTCGGCGCCAGCGTGTGGGAACGCGCGACGCGCATCATCATGCCCAACATCAAGTTCGGCATCGTCACCGCTGCGCTACTGTCCTTCGTGCTGTCGTGGGAAGAAATCGGCGTCACCCTGTTCATCACCTCCGTCAACGCCATCACGCTGCCGCGGCTGATGTGGATGGGTCTGCGCGACAACATCGACCCGGCGATCGCCGCCCTTTCGGTGATCCTGATCATCATCACCGTTCTGGTGCTGGCGGTGCGGAGCGTGGTGGTCAAGGTGCGCGGCGGGCAATAGGCGAGCCCTCACGCCGCGAAGAATTTTGACAGCGCCGCCGCGGTGTCCGCCGGATGTTCCTCCGGGAAGAAATGCCCGCCCTTGACCGGCCCGCCTTCGACGCTGTCGGCCCATTGCCGCCAGATCGCCAGCGGGCCGCCCTCGTCCGCATACCAGTTTTCCAAACCGCCCTCGCTGCTCCACAGCGCCAGCAGCGGGCATTTTATGCGACGGCCGTCGGCCTGATTCGCTGCATCATGCTCGCGGTCTATGCCAGCGGCGGCGCGATATTCCTCACAGATGGCGTGGAGATGGGCGGGATCGCGCAATGCCTCGATATAGGCCTTTCGGACTTCAGAGGGGAAAGCATCCGGAGCCGAACCCCAGCCGGCGATCGCGTTGTCGACGACGGCATCGGGTGCCGCAGCCAGCAGACGCTCCGGCAGCGGTTCGGGCTGGGCAAGCAGGCTCCACGGCCAGAAGGCGAGCGCCAGCCTGGCATCGGCGCGATCCCACGCGGCGGCCGTCGGGATGATGTCGAGCACGGCGAGTTTCGACACGGTCTCGGGATGGTCGAGCGCCAGCCGGTAAGCAACGCGGCCGCCGCGGTCATGGCCGGCAACCATGAAGCGATCGAAGCCGAGCGCACGCATGACCGCCACCATGTCACGCGCCATCGCCCGCTTGGAATAGGCGGCGTGATCGGCAACGGAGGCTGGACAGCCGCTTTGGCCGTAACCCCTGAGATCGGCCGCAACCACGCTGAAGTTCGGTGCCAGAGCCACAGCGATGTCGCGCCACATCACATGCGTTTCGGGAAAGCCGTGCAGAAGCAACAGAGGCGGACCGTCGCCACCGACCCTAACGAAGATCGATGTCCCCTCAACCTCTACGGTTCTGGCGTCAAAACCTGCAAACATCAGGCGTCCTTCAATCCTGCCGCCGTCCGATTACTCCATCACTGGAGCGGATGCGGAGCACCTGGACGCCCTTCGGCAACTCGATCAGGAACTCCCTGTCGCGGTCGAGATGGTGGATGCTTTTGGGATCTCCGCCAGTGAAGGTCGCCATCGCCTCAACGCTCTCCCAATAGGAGATGGTGACGAACTCCGAATGCTTGGGCGTGTCCTCGCGAAAGGTCTGCACGCCAAGCGCTTTCTCGATCAGCGGCTTGACGCCGGCCTCGTAATTGTAGCGCTCATAGGCGTCGGCCTTGTCCGGCAAGGTCCTGCCGCGCCAGATGCGGGCGATGGTAGGCGTTTTCGGTGTCATCTCCCATAAACACCTGAGCGCGAGCTGCGTTCCGAAACATCCTGACTGACGGCAGCCAGGTCGAGCGGAAGGTCAGCCAACTTGACTGGCTGTCGCGGTGCATGCACAAGGCATCATGGTCTGAGGGCGGGACGGTGACGCATCGGTCTGCAAAACCGACGTAGTGGGTTCAATTCCCACTCAGACCTCCACACTATCTCTTTGAAACTGTCGGCGATCCCGACAGGATTCGAACCTGGGCCATCGGCTCGGAAGGCCCGTGCCCTACGGGATAGTTGGCCTGTTGCCTGAACAGGTCTCGACAATTTATCGCAGAGCTTTAGGCGGCGGCAGGATGGCACCGAGGTCGGGTGCGAATGGACTATCCGATACTGACCTCAACCCGCTCCGAACCGAAGGTCAATGCAGCAAAATCGATTCCGATATTCGCACGCACGGATCTCCGGTTCGGGATCACGCGCTGCCGCCTCAAGCGGCGCGCTGGCTTTCTTTCGGCCGCAGATTCTGGTTCATGCGGAACAGGTTCAGCGGGTCGTAGCGCTGCTTGATTTCCAGAAGCCGGCGATAGTTGCCGCCATAGGCCGCTTCGACCCGGTCGACCTCGTCGTCCGGCATGAAGTTCACGTAAGCCGTGCCGGCGGCATAGGGCTTGACTGCTTCATAGAGACCGCGAGCCCAATCGATGCAGGCCTTGTCCATTGCCGGTTCGCGCCAGCGGGCGTGGACGTTCATGACGAAATGCGAGCTGCGCTGCGGAAACGCAGTTGCATCTGCTTTGACGCGGCCTGCCGCACCACCGACATGGCCAAAGAAAATTTCGCATTCGGGGCCTGGAAGCCTCGTAATCGCCGCAGTGGTGACGCCAATCGCGCTGTCGGAAAGCTCGGTCAGGTCGTGGCTCTTCCAATAGTTGCGGGCGCCCGGCGCCAGCAGCGGGTCGAAGGCCTGCTGCCAGCCGGTGAACGGGTTGGGACCGACAACATCGGCAATCGGCTTGCCGATGGCGCGAAGCTTCTGCGTCGCCTTTTCGCCCGCATGGATGTCGCCGCAATAGCACATGGCCAAAACCAGCACCTCTTTGCCATGCCATTCGGTCGGCAGGAACGGCAGCGGCGGTGCCTGCCGCATGACCACCCAGCAGGTCAGTTCGTCGGGCGCGGTTTCGAGCGCCTTGCGATAGTCCTGCAGCACCTTTTCGGCATCGGCGAAGGGATGGACGACGAGCCCCGACAGAACCTGCGGACCCATCTCGTAGAGTTGGAACTCGAACGCCGTGACGACGCCGAAATTACCGCCGCCGCCACGCAGCGCCCAGAACAGGTCCGGATTGTCCTTCTGGGAGGCGCGCAGCAACTTGCCATCGGCGGTGACCACATCGGCTGAAACAAGATTGTCGATGGTCAAGCCGAACTTGCGGGTGATCCAGCCAAAGCCGCCACCCAGCGTCAAGCCTGATATGCCGGTGGTCGAGTTGATACCCGTCGGCACCACCAGGCCAAAAGCCTGTGTTTCCCGGTCGACATCGACGAGCGTCGCGCCAGGCCCGACCCATGCCCGCCGCCCCACGACATCGACCCGCACCGACTTCATCGCCGACAGATCGATCATCAGGCCGCCATCGCAGACGGCACTGCCAGCAATGTTGTGGCCGCCGCCGCGCACGGAGACGAGAAGCCTGTTTTCCCGGGCGAAATTCACGGCACTGATGACGTCAGAGGCGCCGACGCAACACACGATGAGACCGGGGCGCCGGTCGACCGTGGCATTCCAGACGGTGCGTGCTTCGTCGTAGGCGGCGTCGCCAGGCTGAAGCAGTGTGCCGCGCAAGTGTGTCGAAAACGCTTCAAGGACCGTAGCGTCGACTGTCGTCTTGCCGCGTTCAAGCGTGGTGAGGCTCATGCTGTTCATGGTTTCCTCCCGATTTTTTGCTTGTGAGCCGTTCTCCCTCAACGCTTCGAACTGTGCTCCCATATTAGAAGTCGCGCAAGTTTGGCACGGATCGCGCAACGCCCATGTTGGCGCCCAACGAGGTGCTGTCCGGCCGGCATGGACGACCCAACGCCGGAGAGCCGCAAAAGTCGTCGAAAATACTAGCGATCGGCCCCGGGATGGCGCCCACATCGCTTCGCGCGTTAGCGGCTATGAAGCCCCGCCATAGGGGTCAATCAATTCAGGCGATGCCTGCCCTCAGGCTGCTCGCGCCCGGCGCAGCCTTTCGGCCACGTAATGCGGCCCCGGCCCCGTGAGCGGTCTTTCGGTCGCCAGGAAGCCATCCAACATGGCAAGCAGTTCACGCGCCGCACCGGACGAGCAGGAATAGTAGACCATCTGACGTTCGCGACGAGTGTCGACAAGGCCGAAGGCGCGAAGCTTGGCAAGATGCTGCGACAGGGCCGATTGGCTGAGCAGAACTCTCTCGGCAAGGATACCGACCGAGAGTTCGCCACCGGCCAGATGGTTCATGATCAAAAGCCGCTTCTCATTTCCCATCAAGTTGAGAAAGGCGGCGGCAGTTTCGGCATTGGCGGCAAGTTTTTTCGAAATCATCGATTCCACATACTTTCGCGCTCATCAGGCGACATGGGCCCATGGCGCCAGCAGACCTGTGTGTATGAACCGTTGCGATGATCTCGTCGCGTCACGCCCACTCAACCGAGGCGACATAAACGGCGAAAAACCCGCGCCAAGTCCCCAGCTGGCACAAAACAAAAATCCAGCCAAATAGCCAGACTAAAGTCCTATCCAACATCGGACCAAAGCCTACCAGCGTCGCGTTCTTTCTACAAGACCATAACGTTACTGCCGGCGACCTGCTTCTCAGGCAGCACCCAGGGATGATGCTGCCGCCCACTTCGCCATCCGCGGAGACAAGGGTGAAATGTTGGATTTTTTGGAGCGGCGCCTGAGCTAAGCCGTTGAATTATTGGCGATCCCGACAGGATTCGAACCTGTGACCATCGGCTTAGAAGGCCGGTGCTCTATCCAGCTGAGCTACGGGACCGCTGGCCGGCCGGGCCGGCTAATGTCTTTGCGACGACACTGTCCGCCGGTCAATGCGTCCAGGGTATCCTGCGGTCATAGCGGAAATTTTCCGCGTAGGAAATCTGCCGGCGCTTGGTCTCCTTCGGCTCCTCGACGCGGAAGGCCAGCCCCTGCTTTTCGGCATAGGCCACCGCCTCTTCCCTGGTGTCGAAGGTGAGCCGGATCTGGCTCAGCATGTCGCCAGATGTGGTGTAGCCCATCAGCGGATCGATCTTTTTGCGCTGGGCGGGATCGAATTCCAGCACCCAATGGCCGGTCTTGGCCTTGCCGGACTGCATCGCGGTTTTGGCGGGGCTGAAAATACGCGCGGACATAGGCACCTCGTGGCTGCGTTGGCGGTAGCGCCGCCTTATTTCAGTCAATACTGTGCAACACTGCCGACGGCAAGGCCGAAGCGGCCTGCAACCGCGCCGCTTCGGAAGCGGCATGGGCCTGATACACTGGCGTGGCATCAAAAGTCATGGTCATTATGGCGAGACATAGAGACATGGACGCAGGGATTTTGTACGCGAAAGCCGGCCAGCAAGCGATTTTCGACGGCGTGATCGTCATCGGCGCCGGCGGTGCCGGGCTGACCGCAGCCCACGCGCTGCTCAAGGCCGGCGTACAAGTGATGGTGCTGGAAAAGGAAGCCCGGCTGGCCGAGCCATGGCACCGGCGCCATGCACAGCTTCACCTCAACACGCATCGCGATCTCTCGACACTCCCGGGCGTCTCCTTTCCTGCCGGCACCCCTGCCTTTCCGCACCGAAGCGCCGTCATCCGCCATCTCAACGAGTTCCGCGCCATGCACCGGCTGCCGGTCGAGTTCGGGGTCTCGGTCGATGAGATCGCCTTCGACGGCGACCACTGGCTTGTGCGGACCGGCGCCGGACCGCGACGGGCGCGCCATGTCGTCATCGCCACCGGGCGCGACCGGCAGCCCTTCATCCCGGCCTGGAAGGGAATGGAGGCCTTTGCCGGGCGCATTATCCATTCGGCAGAGTTCGGCGAAGCCGGAGACTATGCCGGCAGGAAAGTGCTGGTCGTCGGCGCCGGCAATTCCGGTTTCGACGTGCTCAACCATCTGGCGCGGGTGGATACGGCGCAGATCTGGCTGTCTGCACGAAACGGCCCGGCGCTGCTGCCTAAGCGCATCCGCCAGATCGCCGTCCACCGCTTTTCGCCGATGCTGGCGCGGCTGCCGTTCAAGCTTGCCGATGCGGTTATGGCAGCGACGCAGCGGCTGGTCTTCGGTGACCTCGCTGCCTTCGGCCTGCCACCGACGCCTTCGGGCGGGGCAAGCCGGCTGGCGTCGGATTATACCGCCATCGCCACCGATGACGGCGCCGTCGACGCCATCAAGGACGGCCGCATCATAGTGCTGCCGACCGTGCGGGAATTCACCCGCGACACTGTCATTTTCGACAATGGCGTGACGATCCAGCCTGACATCGTCATCGCGGCGACCGGCTACCGCACCGGGCTCGAGACCATGTTGGGCAAGCTCGGAGTGCTCGACAAAAAGGGCGTGCCGCTGTTCAACGGCGCCGACCGCGACCCGAAGCTGCCGGGCCTGTGGTTCACCGGAATGCGGCCGAGCATCCGCGGCTGCTTCGCCAATGCCCGCATCCAGGCCAAGGCGATCGCTGCCAGGATTGCGAGGGAGCGCAGACCGCCAGGTCCGGTTTGACGTTTTAGGGGTTGCGCCGCAGGGCCCGGAACCTTATAGCCGCAGGGCCTCGGAGTGTAGCGCAGCCTGGTAGCGCATCTGGTTTGGGACCAGAGGGTCGGGAGTTCGAATCTCTCCACTCCGACCATTTTTCTCCCACAACATCGCCGCACAGAAGGCCGCGGGACCTTTGTCGCTGCCAATGCCTGGCGACATGCGCGGTAACTTCTATAGGTCAAACCACACAATTTGTTATCGGAACACGCGTTCGCTCCGCGAGTTGAGTATCATTCAACCCTGGAGCCAGCAATGAAAACTCTGATAATCGCCTCCATGATCGCGTTTGCCGGAACGGCTGCTTCGATCACACCGACACAGGCCGCCAGTCTGATCATCCAGTCAGATGACGGCGACCAATATTCGTCGGACGATGATCAAATACGAATTCGCCGCCATCACGACCGCCAAAAAATCTATGACGACGATGAATATAGCGACAATCAGGGCGATGACGGTCAGTGGCGCCGACACCACCGCCATCACCGCTGCCATATCGAACTGGTCAAGCATTGGCGCCATCATCACAGGGTCATCGAAGAGGTCAGGGTCTGCGGTTGACCTGATCGTTGCAGGCCTGCTCCGGCCCGATTTGTCGGCCGGAGCAGTTTAGCTAGGCCTCCGTGCCGGCGGTAAGCGCTGCAACCACGTCGGCCAGGCTGGTGGTGCCCTTGAGCGTCCCTTCGCCATTGTCCGGGAATGCGATCCAGCCCTCGTTGAAGCCGTCGAGCATCCGCAGACGCGGCTGGGGGTTCTTCATGCCTTGTGAACGGAAGAGCGCCTCCCGGTCTTCGCGTGGTATGGGCATGGCACGTACCGGCCAAGGGCATCGGCAAAAGCGGCTGCGATGTCGTTTGGAGAGACGCGACAAGGTCCCTCCATCTCGACGATTCGTATGCCCGTCCAGCTCTGCTGGATGAGTTCGGCGGAAGCCGGCCGACATCGGCGGCGGCAACCATCGGCAGCGGCCTGTCCGAGGCACTACACGTCGACGGCCCATATCTAACGCGGACGCGCGGCCTGACGGATAATCCCCTCGCTTCCATCGCTGGCGCCGGTCTAGACTTTGGCAAAAGGGGAGATTCTGGATGCTTGGTCTCGAGGCATGGCTGTCGCTGATAGGCCCTGCCTACTTCGCTTATCTCGGCATCGCGATCCCGTTCGTGGTCGTCTGGGCCATTATTTGTGCCGCGCTGTGGATCTGGAACAACCGGCCGAGCAAGAGGCAGGGCCCACCCCGGTCGTGGCCCGCCAGCCTGGCGTTCTTTGTCGTCGTCGCCGCGTGCTACGTGGCGGCGCATACGGCGGTCTACCTGCTGGTGCGGTATCTGGACCCGTTATGGGCGTAAGGGAGCGCGCTTCTGGCAAGCATTCTGCCTGAAGGTAAGCTCGCCCGGCGAGAACCCCAATCATCACTCCCGGCGAGCCTACAACCCGATCAGGAACGCGATCAGGACCGGGGTCAGCCGGCAGGCGCAGTGTTGCAAGATGGATGCCAGCATATGTTTCCCGATATAGGACAGCAGCGGAGTCTCCCCCTTCCACGGACTAAATCTCGAACTCGCCCTGCCCTTCATCCATTGCGCTCACGGTCTCGGCGGCCAGCGCGCGGCTGATCGGCGTCTTGCGCTCGAGTGCGGTGCGGTCGAGCCGTTCGACCACGCGCATGGCGGTGGCCAGCGAGCGCTCGATGCGCCGCACGAGATATTGCACGACATGCTGCTCGACCTCGACCTGGCGGTCGGCGAACAGTTTGGTGATGACGCCGGCCAGAAGCAGGTCGTCCGGCTCATGGATCTCGACGGTAGCCGCCGCCTTCAGCCGCGAGGCGAGATCGGGCAGCGTTACCCCCCACGCTGCGGGGAAACGCCGCGCCGTCAACAGCAAGGTGGACCCGGCGCCGCGCACTTCATTGATGAGGTGGAACAGACCCGCCTCGTCGATCGCTGTCTTGTCGACATCGTCGATCAGCGCCGGCCTGCCGCCAAGCCCGGTGATGACATTGCCGATGCGCTGGGCATCGACCGCCATGGCGTTGGCCCGCGCCTGCCAGATCGAGCCCAGATGTGTCTTGCCGGAACCGGCCGGGCCGGCCAGCACGATCACCGGCGAGGGCCAGTCCGGCCAGCGGTCGACCAAGGCCGCCGCCTCGCGGTTGGTGGCCGACACCACCAGCTCGTCGCGCGAATAGCCGGTGCCGTGGCCAAGGTCGAGCGGCAGCTGGCGCGGCGGTTCGGTCTTTTGATCCGCCACGTTCAGCCGCGCGGCGAGCGGTGGTCCCCGCCGCGATTGGCGGGGAGCGGCGGGACTGGCTCGGTGGAGTGTCCCTTGTAGAGCGGCGATTCCAGATACCTGGCGATGGCAAAGCGCACCAGCACGGCAACCGCGGCCGAGGCTGGCACAGCAATCAGCAGGCCAACGAAGCCGAACAGGGCGCCGAAGGCAAACAGCGCGAACATCAGCCACACCGGATGCAGGCCGACGCTTTTTCCGACCAGCCTGGGCTGCAGGATGTTGCCTTCGATGAACTGGCCGATGAAGAACACCACTGCGACGGCGACGATCATGGTCCAGTCCGGCCAGAATTGGACGAAAGCAACGCCGACGGCCAGCACCAGGCCGGTCAGCGAGCCGACATAGGGAATGAAGGAGATCAGCCCGGCGAACAGGCCGATGAGGATGGCGAAATTCAACCCGGTCAGCGTCAGGCCGGTGGCGTACATGGCGCCGAGCACCAGGCACAGCGTGCCCTGGCCGCGCACGAAGCCGGCGGTCGCGGTGTTGATGTCCCTGAAGATCGCCCTGACCGTGCCGACATAATCGCGCGGCACCCAGCTGTCGACGACCGCCACCATGCGGTCCCAGTCGAGTAGCATGTAGAAGGCAACGACCGGGGTGACCACGAACAGGCTGACCACCGAGACCAGCGCCACGCCGGAACTCCAGATCGAGGTGAAAACGGTGCTCAACAGGCCGAAGCCCGAGGTGAGCAGCGAATTCAGCCCGTCGCGCAGGCCATTGGCATTGACGCCGAATTTCTGCTCCAGCCATTTCGGGTCGAAGCTGGTGATCAGCGACTGCAGCCGGGTCAGATATTCCGGCAGCTTGCTGGCGAAATCAGCCATCTGCGTGGCCAGCACCGGAATCAGGATGACGAAGGCCAGCACCAGCAGGATGATGAAGGCAATGAGAATGACCACCGTTGCCATCAGCCGGGACAGGCCGAGGCGCTGCAGCCGGTCGGCTACCGGGTCGAGGAAATAGGCAAGCACCATGCCGGCGACAAACGGCAGCAGGATGCTGGAGAAGATGTAGAGGAACAGCGCCAGGAACACGGCCGTACCCAGCCAGAAGAAAATCTGGCGGCGAAACGCTGCCGACGCAGCCGCATCTGCTAGCGCTGCAGTCGCGGCACTGTTATCAACTACCCGGGGTGGAGCCTTCGCCATAGCCGCTCATATGCCTCAGCCAAGCCACGAGATAGGCTGCGGCCGAAGCCACGGTCAAGACCCCGGACAGCAATATGAGCGCGGGCCTGAGCGGGTCGAGGTGGAGGCCAAGGGCAAGTTCGCCCAGCACCACGGCCGCCAACACGATCTGGGCGGCGGTGTTGGCCTTCGACACATAGAGTGGCTTCATCTCGACCGGGTGTGCCATGACCGTGGATAAAAGCACGGCGCAGATGATCAGCACATCGCGCGACACCATGGTCACCACCAGCCACAACGGCAATTGCCCGATGAAGCCCAAGACCACGAACACCGAGACCAGAAGCACCTTGTCGGCCATCGGATCGAGATAGGCGCCGAGTTTCGAATGCTGGTTGAAACGGCGGGCGATGAAGCCGTCGACGCCATCGGAAATGCCGGCAACGAGAAAGCCGGCAAAGGCCCAGTCCCAACGCATGTTCAGCATCGCCAGCACCACGGCCGGGACGAGAACAAAGCGCATGATGGTAATCAAATTGGGGATGGTCAAAGGCATGTCCCGCCATGTCTTGTTCCGCTGATAGATGATGGAGTCGAGGTGCGGGCGCAAGGACCAGCGGCGAAGGGCTTGGCTATCCACGGCGACGAAGGCAGAAAACAGGACGCCCAATCTGTTTGAGCCTGTTTGGGTCTGTTTGAGCCGGGCAGCGCGCAGTCGAAACCAAAGACCGTCGTGACTGCCGCCGCCGGCCAGCGCCAATATTCTGAACGATCTTCGGCCAAATGCGACGGAAGACTGCAAGGGCGCGCAGTGAGGGTGCAACCCAAAAAATATCCACGCTTTTGTCGAGCCAAACGGCGTGGCAGGCGCGGTCATCCTTGCCCCCCGAAACCATTCATGCGAAGAGCCCGCAACGGAAACAGGGATGCGCCGACGATGAGCAAGGGCGACCGGGCCAAGCGCAAGAACGGGCTCACCTATGCCGAGGCGGGCGTCGACATCGATGCCGGCAACCTCATGGTCGAGAAGATCAAGCCGCTGGTGCGCGCGACGCGCCGGCCGGGCGCCGATGGAGAGATCGGCGGCTTTGGCGGCCTGTTCGACCTCAAGGCCGCCGGTTTCACAGACCCGGTGCTGGTTGCCGCCAATGACGGCGTCGGCACCAAGCTGAAGATCGCCATCGATGCCGGCAAGCATGACACGATCGGCATCGACCTCGTCGCCATGTGCGTCAACGACATTGTCGTACAAGGGGCGGAGCCGCTGTTCTTCCTCGACTATTTCGCCACCGGCAAGCTCGACCCCGACCAGGGGGCGGCGATCGTGGGCGGCATCGCGACGGGCTGCCGGCAGGCCGGCTGCGCGCTGATTGGCGGCGAGACGGCCGAAATGCCCGGCATGTATCATGGCAACGATTACGACCTTGCCGGCTTTGCCGTAGGCGCGGCTGAACGCGGCCAGTTGCTGCCGACCGACGATATTGTCGAGGGCGACGTGCTGCTCGGCCTTGCCTCGTCGGGCCTGCATTCCAACGGTTTTTCGCTGGTTCGCCGCATCGTCGGCGTCAGTGGGCTTGCCTGGAGCGATCCGGCGCCGTTCAACGACGAGGCGACGCTGGCCGAGGCGCTGCTCGAGCCGACGCGCATTTACGTCAAGTCGATCCTCAAGGCGATCCGCGGCACGCATGGCATCAAGGCGCTGGCCCACATCACCGGCGGCGGCTTTCCCGAAAACATCCCGCGCGTCCTGCCGAAGGACTTTTCCGCCGAGCTCGACCTCAATGCCATCGATGTGCCGCCGGTCTTTTCCTGGCTGGCGAAAACCGGTGGCGTGGCGCCGGAAGAGATGATGCGCACCTTCAACTGCGGCGTCGGCATGATCCTCGTCGTCGCCTCCGGCCAGGCCGCGCAGGTTGCCGCCGTGCTGCAGGAGGCCGGCGAGACGGTGACGCCGATCGGCCGCATCGTGCCTCGGCGCGACGCCGGCGTCATCTATCGGGGCTCGATCGGCCTATGAGCAGAAAACGCACGGTTGTCTTGATCTCGGGACGCGGCTCCAACATGACGGCGCTGATCGCGGCCGCCAGCGATCCGGCCTATCCTGCCGAGATCGTCGGCGTCATTTCCGACAGGGCGAACGCCGCCGGTCTCGGTATCGCCGCCGCGCGGGGCATTCCAACCAAGGTCATCGTGCGCGCCGACCATGCCAGCAAGGAAGCGCATGATGCGGCTATCGACGCCGCGCTGATTGCGTTCAATGCCGAGATCGTGGCACTGGCCGGCTATCTGCGCATCCTTTCGCGCGGCCTGGTCGAGAAATGGCAGGGGCGCATGCTCAACATCCACCCTGCCCTGCTGCCGGCTTTCAAAGGGCTGGACACACAT
Source organism: Mesorhizobium sp. PL10 (assembly GCF_053714315.1). Taxonomy (NCBI): domain Bacteria; kingdom Pseudomonadati; phylum Pseudomonadota; class Alphaproteobacteria; order Hyphomicrobiales; family Phyllobacteriaceae; genus Mesorhizobium; species Mesorhizobium sp. PL10. The sequence goes on from NZ_JBSKBR010000022.1 coordinate 52,025, forward strand.
GCGCGCGCCTTGCGCGCCGGCATGCGCATCCATGGCTGCACGGTGCATTTCGTCACGCCCGAGATGGATGACGGCCCGATCATTGCACAAGCCGCGGTGCCGGTGATGGTCGGCGACAACGAGGACACACTGGCCGCCCGTGTTCTGAAGGCCGAGCACCGGCTCTATGCGCTGGCGCTCGGGCTGGTCGCCGACGGCAAGGCGCGCATGGAAGGCGGCCGCACCGTTCTGGCGCACTTCGCCGACGACGCCGACAACGGAACTTCGGTGGTGATGGCACCCGATCCGCTGCGCGAGGAGCGCGATCTCGAGCATCTGGCGCGGATCACGCCTTAGGCCCTTTGTGCAATCACAATTTGATTGCATTTTCAGTCACTCCGGTCTAATTATGCTTGCATGAACAGCAAGCATAAGCGCGTGCTCAGGGCGATATTCACCGACCCAGTTTCAGGCAGCATCGAATGGCTCGCCATCGAAACCTTGCTGATGGCGGTCGGTTGCCAGGTGATCGAGGGAAGCGGCTCGCGCGTGCGTTTTGTGTTCAAGGGCGAGGTTGAGACCTTTCACAGGCCACACCCGTCCAAGGAAGCGAAACGATACCAAGTGAGAGATGCTCGCCAATTCCTGTTGAGGATCGGAGTGAAACCATGAATGCGATGTCCTACAAGGGCTATTCCGCCCGTGTCGACTATGACGATGACGACGAGATTTTCTTCGGCCGGATTGCCGGAATTCGCGACGGTGTATCGTTCCATTCGGAAACTGTCGCGGGGCTGAAAGCAGCCTTCCATGAGGCTGTGGACGACTATGTCGAAACCTGCGCAAAAATCGGCAAATCGCCGCAAAAACCCTATTCCGGAAATCTCATGCTTCGCGTCGATCCCTCGGTCCACTCGAAAGTCGCGCTGGCAGCGGAAGTCGCAGGCAAGAGCCTGAACCAGTGGGGAGAAGAGGTCTTGCGCGAGGCCGCCGACAAGCAGATCGCTTGAGGTGAAATCGATGAAACAGTTGCTCCTGCTGCGCCACGCCAAGTCGAGCTGGGACAATCCGGCGCTTGCCGATTTCGACCGGCCGCTTGCCCCGCGCGGACTGAAGGCAGCGCCGCTGATGGGGCGCGAACTGACCAAGCGTGACTGGCTGCCTGACCTGGCGCTGGTGTCGCCGGCGCTGCGCACGCGTGAGACATGGCGGCTGGTCTCGGCAGAACTGCCGGCGAAAGTATCGGTGGAGTTTGCCGAAGCGCTCTTCGGGGCCACTGCTGGCGACATTCTGGCCGAGGTGCAACAGGCCATCACATCGGCTGGCTGTCTCCTGGTGCTTGGCCATAATCCCGGCATGGAGGATTTTGCGCGCCGGCTTGCCGGTCCGCGATCGGATGCCGGAGCTCTGAGGAAGCTCGAAGAGAAATTCCCGACCGGCGCCCTTGCCCGCTTTGTCGTCGATGATGGCTGGGCGGATCTCGCCCTCGGCACAGCCCGGTTGACGCATTGCATCAGGCCGAAGGATTTGGGCTGACGCCGAAGCTGCCAATCTCCCCCACGTGGGGAGATTGGCAGCTTCGGCGCCGCCAGTGCCCAAACGCGCTCAGTGGTTGCCGAAACGGTGGCGGTCACTGCCCGGCCTGACCGGTTCCTGAGCCGGCTGGACCGGTTTCTTGATCGAAGCCGTGGTCGTCGTGGTTTTGACAACGGGCTCCTGCCATTCGTCCGAGCCATAGTGGTTGCTGCCGCTGCCGCCGCCGTCGTGGTGGTCGCTGCCGGCAAAGGCTGCCGCCTGTCGCCATCAGGACGGCGACGGCCGCGAGAGTGATCTTGCTCATTTCATCGTTCCTTGTTTGTCGGTCAAACGGCGCCTTGCGAGGATGGCCCGCTCTCGCCACGAACCTTCAGCGGCGAGGCTTTATTCCCGGACGCTGCGCTTTTTCTCGAATTTTGGGGGACGGAAACGGGCCGGCCGCGAACGACGATCGCCAAGCGCGGCCTAGAAAGATGACGTGCAAACAAGAAGATAGAATAGATCGCTGCCGAGTTGATTCAAACCGCGCGGAACCCAAGCCGGCTGCGCAAAAAACAAGAGCGGCGGGCCAAGCCCACCGCTCTTTGTGGTCGACGATTTGCCAGAAATCAACGGCCCCAGATGCCCTGGCCGGATTGCGGCTGGTTCGAGTCCGGCTTGATCGTGAAGCCGCCGAAGGTGGCCGGCTTGCCGATCGAGGCCGTATAGCTGTGGTCGATGTTGCCGGCCGGAGCGGTCGACGCGGTCACAGCAGGCTGGTTGACACCCTCAGACCCGTAGTGGTCGCTGCCTGCGAAAGCGGTGCCGGTAGCAACGAGGAGGGCGGCAGCGGTAAGAGCGATCTTGGTCATTTTAATTACTCCAGATATCTGGTCCTGTCCGTCTAGTGGCGTGCCTTGGGAGGAATTCGCGTCGCTCGGACCACCCCGAAATGGGTCTGCATTGTTGACATTGCCAATCACAAAAATGTGCGAACCGAACCGTTCGGTTCGATCTTGAAATCCACCGAATGACGCGGCGGGGGAAATTTTCTATCGTGATATCAAGTAGTTGATCTATAGTACTTGCTATACGATGCGACCAATCGCTGAGCCGGCGCTCATCGGTCACGACACGGTGCGTCGATGGCGGGAAAGCAGCGACAACCGCAGCCCTGCACGGGATTGGCAGGGTCAGGGCCCGGTCCTTTTGTCGAACCCCAGCACGTCGCGCATGTCGTATTCGCCGGGCTGGCGGCCGGCGACCCAGAGCGCCGCCGCAATGGCGCCGCGCGCGAACATTGAGCGGTCGCCGGCTGAATGCGAGAGGGTGAGCGTCTCGCCCTGGCTAAGGAAACTCACACTGTGCTCGCCGACGATGCTGCCGCCGCGCAGCACGGCAAAGCCGATCTCGTCGGCAGGGCGCGGACCGGTGACGCCATCGAGAGCGCCTCTTGCGACATCGTCGAGATCGACGCCGCGTCCGCGCGCGGCCTCGCCCAGCATCAGCGCCGTGCCAGACGGCGCATCGACCTTGAAGCGGTGATGCGCTTCGAGGATTTCGATATCGCAATCGTCGGAACCAAGCGCCCGCGCCGCCTGCTCGACCAGCCCGGCCAGCATGTTGAGCCCGAGCGAATAGCTGCCGGAGCGCACGATGGCGACGGACTTCGAAGCAGTGGCGATGGCGGCGAGCTCGGCCGGCTCGAAGCCGGTCGAGCCGATGACCAGCGCCGGGCCAGCGCGCACGGCGCAAGCCTGCGCCAGTTCGACGGAGGCTGTCGGCGTGGTGAAGTCGATGACGACATCGGCAAGTACCAGCGCCTCGTCACGATCGACCAGCCCCTCACTGGTATTGCCCGGCCGATGGAACCGCGCCACGAGCTGTAGCCTGGGATCAGCCTCGACGGCATCGACCATCTGCCGTCCCATGCGGCCGAGCGCCCCGGCTATGGCAATCTTCAATAGCTGCGGCATGCGGCTCTCACTGGAAATGCTTTACCGAACAATCGTCTGGCATGCCGCCTTGCCAGATTGATTCAAGCTGCGCCATGCGTCTTGATCATCATGCCGGCGATCTCCTTCACCAGCTTGGCGGCGACCAGCGCAGTCAGGTTGGAGACATCCTGGTTCACATTGTATTCGACGACATCGGCCCCAACGATCGGCTGATCGATCCGCTGGATCAGGTTGATCACTTGCCGGGTTGTAAGACCACCGGGTTCGCGGTGCGATACGCCGGGCGCACAAGCCGGATCGAGGCCGTCGAGATCGACCGAGAGATAGACCGGTGTCCTGAGGTCGAGCCGCAGATCCTCGCAGAAATGGCGCGCCTCGATGACCTCGACGCCGAAGCGTCCGAGCTGGTCACGAAGCTCGTGGTTCAGCGTACGTAAGCCGATCTGGATCAGCCGGTCGGCCAGCCCTTCCTCCAGGATGCGTGCGAAGGACGAGGTGTGCGAGCGCTTGTTGTCCTGATAGGCATCGTAAATGTCGGGATGGGCGTCGATCTGGACGATCGTCAGGCTGGGGTGGCGGCGGCGCACGGCGCGCAGCACCGGCCAGGCAATGGCATGGTCGCCGCCGAGGCTGATCAGCGGATGGCTTGCATCCAGCGCGCGGCCGACCTCGGCCTCGATCCGTTCCCACGGATCGCCGGCGCCGGAAAAATCGATGTCCCCATGGTCGAGGAAATCGCCCGCCACGTCGAAGCCGGTTTCGCTCCACGAGGAGTGCGCGTCGCTGGCGAGTTCGCGGCGGATCAGTGCGGGTGCGGCAGCCGCGCCCTTGAGATAGGACGAGTTGTCGTCATGCGGTATTCCCAGAAGCGAAACCCTAGCCATCTCATTGCGATCTCCGGAAACGGGCCCTGTCACTAGACCCGGGAGCTGGCTGGCGATAGCGCGGCCGCTTGGGCCAGCAGCGCGGTTAGGGCGTGGTCATTTCCCGACCGCGCCGCCCAACCGTTGCCTAACGATCGCGGCGTGGAAATTCGTGCCGTGCAACAGGCCGTCATCGTTGAAGTCGTAGCTGGAATTGTGCAGAGGCGGCGAGGCCTCGCCATTGCCGAGGAAGACGAAGCAGCCCGGCACGTGATCGAGGAAGCGGGCGAAATCCTCCGACGCGGTCATTGGCTCCGCGGCGACACCGACAGCGCCATCGCCCAGAACGCGCCGTGCGGCGGCAAAGGCCTCATCGACCAGCTCGGCATCATTCTGCAGCGGCACGAATTCCCTGCTGTAGGTGATCTCGGCGGCAACATTGTAAGCGGCGGCCGTGCCGGCTACGATGACCCGCATCTGCCGCTCGATCTCGGCGCTGACTTCAGGACGGAAAGAGCGGGCATCACCGAGGATGCGGGCAACACCAGGCAGCGCGTTACGGGTGCCGTCGGTGATCAGCTCGGTCACTGAAACCACCGCAATGTCGGCGGGGCTAAGCCGGCGCGAGACGATGGTCTGCAGATTGGTGACCAGCGCGCAGGCGGCGACCAGCGTCTCGTTCCCGGAATGCGGTCGCGCCGCATGGCCGCCGACCCCCTTGAGCACGATCTCGAAATTGTCCTCCGCCGACATGAACGGGCCGGCAAGGGTTTCCAGATGCCCGATGGGCAGGCCGGGCATGTTGTGCAGGCCAAAGATCTCGTCGAAGGGAAAGCGCTGCACCAGGCCGTCATCGAGCATCGCCAGCGCGCCCTTGCCCCACTCCTCGGCCGGCTGGAAGATGAAGCGCACTGTGCCATCGAAACCACCCTCGGCGGCCAGCAGCTTCGCCGCGCCGAGCAGCATGGTGGTGTGGCCGTCATGGCCACAGGCATGCATGAAGCCGGGGTTTTGCGAACGATAGGCCACCGTCGACTGCTCGGTAATGCGCAGCGCATCCATATCGGCCCTGAGCGCAATCGCCCGGTTACCGCTGCCGCGCTTCAGCGTGCCGACGACGCCGGTGCCGCCGACGCCCTCCGCGACGTCGTCCAGCCCGAATTCACGCAGCTTGGCGGCGACGAATGCCGCGGTGCGCCTTTCCTCGAAACCGAACTCGGGATGCGCGTGCAGGTCGCGCCGCCAGCCGGTCATCTCCCGCTTCAGCGCATCACGATCGAATTCGGTCATTTTCTCCGACCTATTTTGCAAGCTGGATGGCGACATCAAGCAGGATGTTGGCGCCGGCGACAAGCTCGGCATCCTCGCTATGTTCGAGCGGACTATGGCTGATGCCGCCCGCGCTTGGCACGAAGATCATCGCCGTCGGCGCGATGCGCGCCATCATTTGCGCGTCATGGCCAGCGCCGGAGGTCATGCGCCTCACAGCGAGACCACGGTTTTTCGCGGCCGCCTCGATCCGTTCGAGAATGCCGATGTCGAACAGCACCGGCTCGAAGCGAGCGAGCCGCTCGACCGAGATCGATACGTTCTCCGAAACGGCAAGCTCTTCGAGATAGGCATCAAGGGCTGCCTCATGCGCCTGCAGGCGCTGTTCGTCGGGATCGCGCAAATCGATGGTGAACACGGCGCGCGAGGGGATGACGTTGATGGCATTCGGCTCGAAACGCATCGTGCCGACCGTAACCACGGTCGGCCCGTTAGAAGCCGTGGCCCGGTCGTGCAGGAAGGTGATGATACGAGCGGCGGCGTGGCCGGCATCGCTGCGCATCGACATCGGCGTGGTGCCGGCATGATTGGCTGCACCATCGATGGTGATGCGCTGCCAGGAAATGCCTTGCAAATTCTCGACCGCGCCGATCGCCACGCCTTCGCGTTCCAGCACCGGTCCCTGCTCGATATGCAGCTCCAGATAGGCGTGCGGCTCGAGGAAGCCAGGTTCCTTGTGGCCGGCATAGCCGATGCGGGCGAGTTCCTCACCGAGCACGCTGCCGTCCGTGCCAATGGCGGCCAACATCGCGTCGGCGCTAGCGCCACCGGCATGGACCAGCGATCCCATCATGTCGGGCGTGTAGCGAACGCCTTCCTCATTGGTGAAAGCGGCGACCGCGATGGGACGCGAAGGCGAGAACCCAGAGGCCTGCAGCGTCTCGATCACCTCCAGCCCGGCAAGCACGCCATAGCAGCCATCATAGATGCCGGCATCGATGACGGTGTCAATGTGCGAACCGATGAGCAGCTTTGCCTGCCCGGCATTGTCGGCACTTTGCCAGATGCCGAAGATATTGCCGACCCGGTCGATGGCGACGTCCAGCCCGGCCTGTTTGAGCCAGCCGACGAAGAGGTCGCGGCCTTGCCTGTCAGTGTCGGAGGCGGCGAGCCGGATTAGCCGACCCTCGCCGTCACGGCCAACGGCGCCAAGTTCGCGGATGCGGCCAAGCAGGCGCTGCTCATCGATCCCGATCATGCCAATGCCCCGGCTGCCGTCCTGCCGGCCATCACATCGGCCGGTGTCATGCCGACCAGTTCGGCATAGCGATGCGGGTCCGTGGCGCCTTCGGTGTTGATCAGCAGCACACGCGACTTTCCGTCGAGGCCAAGCTCCGCCTTGTTGTCGGCCACCGCGCGGACCAGCCCGGCAAGGCCGACGCCGCCGCTTTCGCCTGACACGATCGCCGGATCGCCGCCAGCCGGTCGGGCAAGCCGCCGCATCACCGCGACGGCCTCGTCCTCGTCCACCGTCATGAAGGCATCGGCAACCCGCGCCAGCAAGCGCCAGGCGACCGCCGAGGCCTCATAGCATTCCAGCATCGCCATCACCGTCGGCTGATCGTGCGCAACCTTGACCACGCGCCCCGCCTGGGCGGCCGCGACAACGCAGGCTGCGCGCGCCGGCTCTACCACGATGAAGGTCGGCCTGGCATCGCCGAGCACGATGGCGAAATGGCCTGCCACCGCGGCGGCAATGCCGCCGACACCGGCCTGCACGAAGACATGGGTTGGAGGGCGCGGCAGCTGACGCAAGGCTTCGCGCACGATCGCCGTATAGCCCTGCATGACGAGACCGGGGATGCGCTCATAGCCTGGCCATGAGGTGTCGGACACCACCGTCCAGCCCTTCTCGGCCGAAACCTGCGCGGCTTGCCTGACCGAGTCATCATAATTGCCGTCGACGCGGATCATCTCGGCGCCATAGCGGGCGATGGCTGCTATGCGCTCCTCGCTGACGCCGGCGTGAACGAAGATTGCCGCCTTGGCGCCGACAAGCTGCGCCCCTTGCGCAACCGAGCGACCGTGATTGCCATCGGTGGCGCAGGCCACCGTCATGCCGGCAGCGACCGCCCGAATTTCGGGCCGGTCGAGATCGGCCACATCGACGGGCCGGCCGAGCGACCGGCTCGCCTCCTCCAGCACCAGGCGAAACACGGCATAGGCGCCGCCCAGCGCCTTGAAGCTGCCGAGGCCGAGGCGAAAGCCTTCGTCCTTGATGTGGACAGCGCCAAGACCGAGTTCGCCGGCCAGCGCCGGCAGTGCACGCAACGGCGTTGGCAAATGATTGTCACGATGGCCAAGAAAGCGCTCGACCGTGTCAGCGCCGGCAATCCCCAGCGTTTCGGCATCGGCCGGATCGAGGGGACGGCGGTGCAAGGCATTGCTGTTATGCAGGAACACGGGGCGGCCCTCCTTGGGATAAGACGAAATCATATTGCAGCGAAGGCGCAAAGGGCGCTGTAATTGGCGTTTCGAAATGCAAGTTTGTTTCGTCGGGATATCGCCTTGCCAGCATCGTCTTCACTCGACAGTTTCGACCTCGCCATCCTGGCCATCCTGCAGTTAGATAACACCACGCCGCAGCGGCTGATCGGCGAGGCCGTCAACCTGTCGGCGCCGGCGGTGCAGCGGCGCATCAAGCGCATGGAGCAATCTGGCGTCCTCGCCGGCAATGTCGCCATCGTCGATCCCGCTTCGGTCGGCCTGCCCATCACCATCTTCGTCGAAGTGGAACTGGAGAGCGAACGCTCGGACCTGATCGACGCGGCCAAGCGGCAATTCGCGGCGGCGCCCGAAGTGCAGCAATGCTACTACGTCACCGGCGAGGCCGACTTCATCCTGGTCATCACCGTGGCCGACATGAGCGCCTATGAGGCGCTGACGCGCAGACTGTTCTTCGACAGCAAGAATGTGCGAAAATTCCGCACCTTTGTGGCCATGGACCGGGTCAAGGTCGGGCTGACGGTGCCACTGCCGGGATAATCCCGTCAGCCAGCCGGCCGCAGCCAGACCTTGTTGTCGTGGAAGGCTGCGCCGCCGTAGGGCGCCGGCGCATCGGCGCCGGTGAGCACGTTGATGCCCTCGCCGCGCTCATGCGCGCTGTTTGGCCAGATGCCTTCAGCGATCACCACGCCGCGCTTGATGCCGTCGAACAGTTTTGCGTGCAGCACCACCTCGCCGCGCCGGTTGCCGACCTTGATACGGTCGCCATCGCCCAATCCGAGGGCCGCGGCATCGTCCGGATGCAGAAGAAGTTCCGGCCGGCCTTCCTTGGCTTTCGACACCGGCGTTTCCGCGAAAGTCGAATTGAGAAAATTGCGCGCCGGCGATGTGGCGAGCCGGAACGGATGCTCGGCATCCGCGACCTCGATCAGGTCGACATGATCCGGGAATTCCGGCAGCTGATCCACCGGCCCGAACGGGCCCATGCTTTTGGGTGGCCGGTTGGGGGCGGCCTGGCCAGTCCAGTCGGCGCGGAAGTGGAACTTCTTGTCGGCATGGCCGAAGCCAGTGATGAAGTGTGCCGCCTCGAAATCCGGCTGCAGGTCGACCCACTTGTCTTCCTTCAGGCTGGCAAAGCTGCCCACCCCGCGCTTGCCGAGGATGATGTCGATATGCTGCTGCTCGGTCAGGCCAAAACCCGAGCGGTCGGCAACGCCGAGACGCTCGGCCAGTTGCTCGATGACGAAATGATTGGTGCGCGGGCCTTCCGGTGGCTCGATCAGTTTGGGCCCAAGCGTGATGTGCTGGTTGCCACCACCCTTGTAGACATCGTCATGCTCCAGGAACATCGTTGCCGGCAGCACGACGTCGGCAAGTTTTGCCGTGTCGGTCATGAACTGCTCGTGCACGCAGGTGAACAGGTCGTCGCGCAGGAAACCCTGCTTCACCAGCCGCTGCTCGGGTGCGACGTTCACAGGGTTGGTGTTCTGGATCAGCATCGCCGTCACCGGCGGACCGCCATAGAGCGCGTCCGCGGCACCGGTCAGCACCGGGCCGATGCGCGAATGGTCGAGATGGCGGATCGAGGGGTCGCGCATCTTCGTGCCTTCCAGCACCTCCTGGTTCAGCTTGAAGATGCCGGAGTTGGAGTGGAAGGCGCCGCCGCCTTCATACTGCCATGCGCCGGTGACGGCGGCGATGCAGGACGCCGCATGCATGTTGACCGAGCCATTGCGCTGACGGGAAAAGCCGTAGCCAAGGCGGAAATAGGTCTTCTTCGTCGTGCCGACGAGGCGGGCAAAGGCCTCGATTTCGGCGGCGGCAAGGCCGGTAATGGAGGAGGCCCATTCCGGCGTGCGCGTTTTGAGATGTGCCTCCAGACCCTTGGGATCGTCGGTGTATTTCTCGAGATAGGCGCGGTCGGCCATGCCTTCCCTGAACAGAACATGCATGACCGCGCAGGCCAGCGCGCCGTCCGTGCCGGGCTTCAGCACCAGCCCCATATCGGCCTGCTTCATCGTAGCGTTCTCGTAGACGTCGATGACGACTATCCTGGCGCCGCGTTCCTTGCGCGCCTTGATGGCGTGGGTCATGACATTGACCTGCGTGACCACGGCATTGGTGCCCCAGATCACGACGCAGTCGGACTTCGCCATTTCGCGCGGGTCGGGACCACGCAAGGCGCCCGCCCCCATCATCCAGCCGGTCCAGGCCAGGTTGGTGCAGATCGACCCGAAGAAGCCGGAATACTTTTTCGCATGGCGAAGTCGGTCGATGCCGTCGCGCTGCACCAGGCCCATCGTGCCGGCATAGTAATAGGGCCAGACGGTCTCCGAGCCGTATTTTTCCTCGGCCGCGATGAATTTTTCGGCGACGAGGTCGAGCGCCGCTTCCCAGCTGGATTCCTTCCAGAGGCCGTCGCCCTTGGCGCCGGCCCTCACCAGCGGCTTCAGCAGCCTGTCGGGGTGATGGACGCGGTCGGCATAGCGCGCGACCTTAGCGCAGACGACTCCGGATGTGTAGGTGTTGGCCTTGGCGCCATGGACGCGGCCGATGCGGTTGTTATCAAGAAGTTCTACTTCTAACGCGCAGGTCGACGGACAATCATGCGGACAGGCGGAGTGCCCGATGCGGATTTGCTGGTTCATGGCCCGTACTTAGAGGGTTTCCAAGCCGGCGTGTAGGGCCAGATGCAGGGCCTGCTTGCCGCTCGATTGAGCTTTGTGACGACGGAAGCCTGCTAATCGATGGCAACGTTTATATATAGCGCATTGTAAGCGGCACATTTCGGGCAGCGCATGTGCCTCACCACATTCGGGGCAAATGACACTTGCCTTGGGATCGAGCGCTAAACTGCTACCCGCCTTGATCCACAATTCCTACGTGCGATGGTGGCCGAGGTCTGGCCCATTCAAAATTGCGTCGTCAACGCCGTCAGCCAGTCAGGTGAGGCATTGACCAGCGTTGTCTCCAGCGCCTTGTCTAAGCCTGAAAGGATGGCGCCGGCGGTCAGTAGCAACAGAACGCCGAGCGCTATCTTGAGGCAGCCGCCGGCTTCGGCGATGCGACCGCGCCAACGCAGCAGAGTTTCGCGTGACAGCGTGCCGAGGACCAGCAGCGGCACCGCGGCACCAATACCGAACAGGGTCATGGTTGCCGAGACCTGACCGAGGTTTTTGCCTTGAGCGGCCAGGACGGAAGCGGCGCCAAGCGTTGGCCCAACGCATGGGCTCCAGACCGCGCCGAGCAGGATGCCGACGCCGAACTGGCCCCAAAGGCCGACGGAAGAAAATCCACCGAAGCGCTGTTCGACCCAGTTAGCGGCCGGACCGGCAGCCAGCGCGACGCGAGCCTGCAGCGATGGGGTCACCAGCACGGCGCCGAATATCAGCATCAGCACGGCGGCTGCGCTGCGAAAGACGCCTCCGTCAAGTCCGATGGAGAAGCCTATCGTGGCCACGAAAAGGCCGATGGCCATGAATGACAGGGCCAGCCCGCCGGCCAGCGCAACAGGTCCGTATCGATGCTGGCTGACGGCAGCGCCAAGGACCACCGGAATCAGCGGCAGCACGCAGGGCGATAGAGTCGACAGCGCGCCAGCCAGAAACGAAAACCCGAAGCCTAGCAGCATCGCCGCCACTCAGATGGTGGTGTCGAGCAACTGCTTGATGGAGTCCGCCTGCGTGACGCCAACGAGCCGACCTACTTCCGCAGCGCCTTTGAAGGTGATCAGCGTGCTCTGCGCCTGAGCGCCCAAGGCGCGGACAACATCTTTCTGGGAATCGAAATCGACCTCGAATACTGCCAGATCCGAATACTCAGCCATCGGCAGCAACTGACCCAGAACCTGCTTTTGCGCCTTGCAGATTGGACACCAGGACGCCGTGATCTCAACAAGGATCGGTTTGCCGGCCTTCTGCGCGGCGTCAAACGCCTGCTGGGTGTAGGCCTGATGAGCGTCCGCCAGCACCACCGAAGCGGAAGTCAGGCTTGATATCATCGTCAGAGCGGCGAGAAACGTGCGGCGGTCGAGCATTTCATACTCCTGCAGGCTTTGGCGAACTGTCAGGGCCGGGATATGGCCATGACCATGCACTTCGTTATTCGCGCTACAAGGGTCGATCGTTACAGGCACACGGCAACGTGACCGCCTGAGGCGCCCTACTCCGCCGTGCCTTCCTCATACTCCGCCGACATGGTCAGCCACTTCTCTTCATGGCCGGCCAGTTGCTGTGCCAGTTGCGAGCGCTCCTTGGCGAGCCGGGTCGCCGTCGACGGGTCCTTCTCATAGACGGCCGGATTGGCCAGCTCGTCCTCGATCAGGTCGATGCGCTTGCGCAACCGATCCATCAGCGCCTCGGTGGCGCGGATTTCCTTGGCCAGCGGCTCGAAGGCGGCGCGGCGCGCGGCCGCATCGCGGCGGCGATCGGCCTTTGATGCCTTCTCGGCCTCGCGCTTGCCGCGGCGGTCTCCGGACACGCCAGTGACCAAAGTCTTGTAGTCCTCCAGGTCGCCATCATACGGATTGACCGCGCCGTCCTTGACCAGCCACAGCCGGTCGGCGGTAGCCTCCAGAAGATGCCGGTCGTGCGAGATCAGGATGACGGCGCCAGGAAATTCGTTCAGCGCATGGATCAGCGATTCACGGCTGTCGATGTCGAGATGGTTGGTCGGTTCGTCGAGGATGAACAGGTTTGGCCCCTCGAAGGCCGACAGGCCCATCAAAAGGCGCGCCTTCTCGCCGCCGGACAGATCCTTGGCGGCGGTGTTCATCTTCTCGGTCGTCAGGCCGAACTGGGCAACGCGGCCGCGCACCTTGGATTCCGGCGCCTCCGGCATCAGCCGGCGAACATGCTCGTAGGCGTTTTCCTCCGGCCTGAGATCGTCGAGCTGATGCTGGGCGAAGATCGCCACCTTCAGGCCCGGCGCAACCGTCATGGTGCCGGTTTCCTGTTTCAGCCGGCCCGACAGAAGCTTGGCGAAGGTCGACTTGCCGTTGCCATTGGCACCGAGCAGCGCGATGCGGTCGTCGGCATCGATGCGCAGCGTCATCTTCTTCAGGATCGGCTGCCCCTCGGTGTAGCCGACATTGACGTTGTTCAAGGCAATGATCGGCGACGCCACCGTTTTCACCGGCTCGGGGAAGGAGAACGGCCGCACCGTGTCGTTCACGATCGCGGCGATCGGCTTCATCTTCTCCAGCGCCTTGATGCGCGACTGCGCCTGCCTGGCCTTCGAAGCCTTGGCGCGGAAGCGTTCGACGAAGGACTCCATGTGCTTGCGCGCGGCTTCCTGCTTGACGCGGCCCTTCTCCTGCAACTCCTTCTGCTCGGTGTACTGGCGCTCGAACTGGTCGTAGCCGCCGCGCCAGAAGGTCAGCTTCTTCTGGTCGAGATGGACAATGGAGTTGACGGCACGGTTGAGCAGGTCGCGATCATGCGAGATCAGAAGCACGGTGTGCGGATATTTCGACACATAGTTTTCCAGCCACAGCGTGCCTTCGAGATCGAGATAGTTGGTCGGTTCGTCCAGCAGCAGAAGGTCGGGCTCGGCAAACAGCACGGCGGCGAGCGCCACACGCATGCGCCAGCCGCCAGAGAAGGACGAGGCCGGGCGGCGCTGCGCAGCGTCGTCGAAGCCAAGGCCGGCAAGGATGGTCGCGGCACGGGATTCCGCCGAATGCGCGTCGATATCGGCCAGTCGCATATGGATGTCGGCGATGCGGTGCGCGTCGGTGGCGGTCTTTTCCTCCTCAAGCAGCGCAGTGCGCTCGAGGTCGGCCTTGAGCACGATCTCGATCAAAGGCTCCTCGGTGCCCGGCGCTTCCTGCGCCACTTGGCCGATGCGAGTATTCTTGGGCAGGCTGATCGAGCCGGTCTCGGAGGGGAAATCGCCGGTGATCGCCTTGAACAAGGTCGTCTTGCCGGTGCCGTTGCGGCCGACGAGACCAGCCTTGGTGCCGGCCGGCAAGGTCAGCGAGGCATGGTCGAGAAGCAGGCGCCCGGCCATGCGGAGCGAAAGGTCGTTGATGATAAGCATGCCGGGGCTTTTGCACGGGAGGGCGGCGCTTCGCAAGGGCTTGGGGGCCGGCGGGGGCATAAGGCATGAAAACGGCGCGCTTGAAGCGCGCCGTCCATGACTGCAAACTGATAACTTTCAGAGACGACCTGGGTCAGGCCTTCGTCTTGCGCTTCGTGACCTTGGCCGCGGCGGCCGGGACGGCCGGCTTGCGGCCGAGGCCCGAGGATTTGGCCAATGCCGAACGGGTCGCGGAATAGTTCGGCGCCACCATCGGATAGTCCGACGGCAAGCTCCATTTGGTGCGATACTCGTCCGGGCTGAGCCCATGATCGGTCATCAAGTGGCGCTTCAGCGACTTGAATTTCTTGCCATCCTCAAGGCAGACGATGTGGTCAGGAAACACCGAACGCTTCGGATTGACGGCCGGGTTAAGCGCAGGGCTCTCCACGGCAACCGTGCTGCCCAACTTGCGAACCGATGCGCTGACGCTTGCGATCAAATCCGGTAGACTAGAAGCTGGCAGTGGATTGTTGCCGACATAGGCCGATACAATGTCGGCGGTCAGTTCAATGGCAGTCTTATTGTCGAGAGTTTGCAATTTGTTTTTCTCCCGCCGGTGATGCAGTTGCCGGCATTTTTTTGAAGAGTGTTCTCGATGTATCCACTTAACAGCACCCCCCCAGCGGGTCGTTAAGGGTCAATAAATCATCAAGACTCGGTACAGGAGGATGTTTCCACATCAGGTTGCAACTTTGCAAATTAGAAAATCTAATACTTCGAAGCGGCCGATTTCGCCGTTGCGGAGCCGACGGGTCTGCAATCGGCCAATATCTCTAGAACACGTTTCCAGCGGGCGCACCGCCCGAAATCCTTTTGCTCAATCGCCTTTTCGGCTTTCATCGCGGCATAGAGCGGCGCCTCGGCGCCGAACTCCTTGATCAGCCAGTATGCTTCCTGTCTGGCGAGGCGTTCATCGTCGTCAAGCATGGTTTTCTGCCTCCGAGCGTTCAATGCCCACCGCAATGCAACTACCGATGACGAGGATCGCACCGGCAATCGCGGTCAGCGTCAGCCGTTCACCGGACAGCGTCAGCAGCAGCGTCGAGGCGATCGGCGTCAGATAGGCGACAACCGCGACCTTGCCGCCGCCTTCGAGCTTCAAGGCGCGCGACCAGAAATAGTAGCCCAGCCCCATAGGACCGGCGCCGAGATAGAGGCCAAGCAGAAGGTCCGCGCCAGTTGGCCAAGCCGCGCCGTCGTGAACACACCAAAGCAAGGTCAGGCCGACGCCGACCAGTGCCGAAGGCAAAAGCAAACGCTCCGACGATGTGGCCAGGCGAGCGACCGCGATCGAATAGAACGCCATGCACAGCGCCGAGCCGAAGGCGGCGAGATAGCCGACGATGCTGCCCTGGAGAAAAGACAGGCCGCGACCACCCGAAATCACCAGCGCCACGCCGACAAAGCCGACCACGGCAGTCAAGCCGAGGAGCACGGGGCGTTGCGGCTTGCCCAGCACGATGACCGCCGCCGCGACCATCAGCGGCCAGGTGTAGGCGACGAGATTGGCCTCGATCACCGGCATGGAGGCAAAGGCGATGTATTGCAGCACCATGGTGCCGACCAGGCCGATGATGCCGACCGCGACCGCCTGGGCGGTCGTGGCCGCGTTTTCCCGCGCCGCATTCTTGCGGCTCGCCAAATGGATCACGGCGAACACCAGCGCCGCTCCGCAAAACTGCAGCAACTGCACCAGCGACACCGGGTGGTTGGCCAGCAGGGATTTGCCGACCAGCGCGTTGGTCGACCACAGCGCGACCGCGCCAACGGCAAAAACCAGCGCGGATGGCGAGCCCGACCCATCCCGGGAAGGCCGGGACGGCGCCCTGCCCCTATCGCCGACCATGATTTCTTCCGAACCGACGGTCAAACCGGTGTCCACTTCTATGCTCTGGCTACCATGATTCCCTCGAGCCGCCCGGGGACGGCGCATCGGTCGCCGCCGCAACCGGACGTTCTTCCTCGAAGCGGCGATAGGCCGGCAGCTGGTTTGTCCAGACGTCTTCGGCCAGCTCGTTGACCCATTCGCGATCATGGTCATTGTCGGCTGCGAGATAAAACATGCGGTTGTCATCGACATAGGGCTTGGCCACCGAGCGCTGGTTGAGCACCAGCGTGACGCGGTCACCGAACTGGATCGGTGCCGTCCGGTGCAGAACGCCAAGAAACTGCCCAAGCGTTGCGTAGTTCATCTTATGATCGATGCGCATGATACGGTTGCGCGGGATCTCGCTGCCGGATTCGAGGATGGCGCGGCCGGTCTCGGAATCGTCGCAGTAAATTTCGAGATGGCCGCCAACCAGCGGATTGCTGATCGACAGCGGAATGAGTTCGGTGACCGGAACGCCGTCGCAATGCCAATCGACGGCGCCGTCCTTGGGATTCATGAAAGTGACGGTTGAGCCGACGATCGACAGCGGGTAAGGCTCGAGCTTGGTGCCCATCATGTCGGACAGACGTTCCAGGCGCAGCTTGTCATGCAGCAGTTCCTTGATCTCCGGAATGAAGCGGTCGGCGCCGGTGATGAAGGTCAGATCGAGATGCTTGTGCACGGCGTGGCTGGACTTGAGCTTCAACGCCGCCTCCTCGATCGCCGCCAACAACGCCGGGTCGTAGCCGTGCAGATACTGCGCAACGCCAAAACTCGACACTTTCCAGGCTGTTTCGTGACCGATAATGGCTTCACGGCTCATCGCATAGCGCAAATCGGGAATGGTATGGGCGTTCATTCTACTTCTCCAGGGTGGGGACATCACTTGGTAAACAGTCGATTAATTTCCCCACCCCTGTAAAATTAGGAATGCTGGTGCTAGTGTAAGCCCAGCTTAAGGTCGAAACGCGTGCGTCTGCTCAGCCAGGTCAACCTCAATTCGCTGAAGATTGTCGAAAGTGCCGCCCGGCACCGTAACTTTACGCGCGCCGGAGAAGAGCAGTTCATTACTGCTTCCGCGGTCAGCCAGCGCGTCAAAAGCCTCGAGGACCAGCTGCGCTTCAAGATCTTCCAGCGTGGCGGCAATGCGGTTTCTCTGACGCCCGAGGGCGAGACCTATGTGTCGCGCGTTCGCGAGGCGCTGGAGCGGATCGTGGCAGCCAGCATGGAAGCCACCGGACAGTCGCAGGCGCATGTGCTGAAGATTTCGGTGCTGCCGACTTTCGCCGCGCGCTGGCTGTTTCCGCGCCTGCCGCTGTTCCAGCGGCAATATCCCGAAATCGAGATGCGGGTCTCGACCTCCTATGCCACGCATGAGTTCGCCACCTCCGAGTTCGACCTGGAGATCCGCTATGGAGACGGCAGCTTTCCCGACCTGACGGCGGACCTCTTGTTCAAGGAGGATTTGACGCCGGTATGCAGCAGGAGGCTGTTCCACGAGATTCTCGGCGACAAGCCGCTGTCAAAGGTGACGCCGGACGACCTCAGGCATTTCACACTGCTGCATTCGGACACCTGCACACAGAACTGGCAGTCGTGGCTGGGTTTTGCCGGCGCGAGTTCCGTGCTCGGCGAGGCCAAGAGCATCTTTTTCGATTCCTGCATGATGTCCTATGAGGCGGCCAATGCCGGCATGGGCTTTGCAGTTGCCAACCGCGCCTATATGGCGAGCGACATCCGCGCCGAGCGGCTGGTGGCGCCGTTTGCCGTCCATCACCCCAACACCGCCGGCTGGTATTTCGTCAGCCCGGTCACCGCGCCCTACGCGCGCAAGGTGGAACTGTTCAAGCAGTGGATCATGGCCGAGGCGGCGCTGACGCAGTGCCAACTGGACGCCGAGATCGCCAGCGGCCCGGTGCTGCGGCAGGCGATGGCCTGAGGTCGCTCCTGCCGACGGCTCTGTCCTCAGCCATGATCGCTTCCAGGGTCTTTCTGTGATTTTGTGCAGGAGCGCCGTCATGGAGCAGTCGATGCGGCCCACCTCATGACGCAGAGGAAAGACTCAGCTATATTTGGTCGCGCGGCGGGCCAGTTTTCCCGCTTGGCCGGCGCTTTCAGCTTCCTCCCAAGCGGCGCCGGCCTTCTTCCCTCAGGCGCCTTTTCGCTTCACCCCCTATTTTGAGACGATCATTGCGCCGGTGACGGTTGTTCGCCACCAGTTGCCGGCTTTGGCGCCGAATCCGTCTGCGGGGTTTGATTAAGCACCGGGGCTTTGGTCGGCTGGATGTTGCTGTCGCAGGCCGTTAGCGCAAGGCCGACGGCAAGCAGGATCAGAAGCGTCTTCATGGCAACCTCCCAGGTCTGCCCTCTCCTTCGTAGAGGCAACGAGGTTGTTCGGCTTTGGTTGCACGCCCGCAAGCGACGTCTTCGGACGGCTGGAACCAAATGCCGCCTTTGCGGTTGGTTGCGCAAAGGAGTTACACCATGATCCGTCTGCTCATAGCCGGCCTACTCGCCTATGCTACCTATCGCGTCGCCAAGGAGGCGATCGACGCCGTGCCCGACGATTTCGATCCGCTACCGATGCCGGGCGACGAACGCACCTTGCGCCGCCAGCCGGCGGCAATGACGGTGCGAGCTAACCTGAAAAATTCATTGGGGGTTGGCGGATGTGGTGCAAGCCATTGAAATGACGTAGGATTTGGTTGCTAAGGCCGATCCGAATCATTTCCCGGAGACCACACCCGCCATGAATGATCTTACGCTGCCGCTGAGCGGTTTGTCATCTGTCGGCGGCAAGTCCGTCGTCGCCCGTTTCGACGGCGGCATGCTGTCGTCCAACAGCGGCGTTCTGGCTCTGGCCGAAGTGGAAAAGCGGCTGCGTGTGGCCGACCGTCTGGCGCGCTGCATCGACGATCCGCGCTGCCCGGACCAAGTCGTCCACAGCCTGGCCGACATGATCGGCTTTCGCATGAAGATGATCGCCGCCGGCTATGAGGACGGCAATGACGCTAACCGGCTGCGCTCCGATCCGGTCTTCAAGATGGCCCAGGACGCGCCCCCTTCGGGTCGGGATCTGGCGTCGCAATCGACAATGTGCCGGCTGGAGAACCTGCCCGGCGTGCGGGAACTGGTCGCGATGGGGCGGGCAATGGTCGATCTCTATTGCGCTTCCTTCCGGCAGGTACCGAAGCGGATCGTGCTCGACATCGACGACACCTTTGACGCCGTGCACGGCGGCCAACAGCTTCGTCTGTTCAACGCCCATCACGACGAGTACGGCTTCCAGCCGATCGTGGTGTTCGATGGCGACGGCCGGTTCG
>NZ_JBSKBR010000023.1:0-62531 GCF_053714315.1 Mesorhizobium sp. PL10
CAAGCAACGAACCACTGTATTCGCATCCCGGCCGCACTCTCTCGTACTGTGCAACAGGTCCCTAGGGGAGAGACATTCACGCCCTGCCAAGCTTCGACGCCAGGACGCTGCCCGGTCCATGGACCGCGGCAAACAGCAGGCCGGCGGCGAACGGGAAATGGGACATGAATGCGCCGAACTCGGCCTGGTCCGCGGCCCAGTGCGACGGACCATGGAAGGCAAAGCCGAGGAAGACCACGTAGACCGCGCCGATCAGCGCTGCCGGGGTCAGGAAGGCGCCGGTCAGGAAGGCGATCACCAGCAGCGTTTCGAGGATCGCCGCGCACCAGGCCAGAAACAGCGGGAACGGGAAGCCGGCGGCGGCGATATAGCCGGCGGTCGCTCCCATATCCATGAACTTGAAGGCCACGGCCATCGCGAACATGGCAGCGAAGATCAGGCGGGCGATGAGGATGACCGCGGTCTGCCACGGCGATTGAACGGTTTCCATAATGTCCTCCAAGGTTTGCAATGGTTTCGCTCCAAGGACGGGCGGCACGCCGCCGATCCGACATCATCCGGCAAAAATTCTTGGCGGGCAAAGCCAGGACGTCTCGCAGGCGCCATCTCCCGACAGCCGGCACGTTGCTCAGAGCTTCGCCATCAACTCCCGTCCCAGCCGCTTCGGCGGCTCTGCCCGTAACACCACATTCGTCGTCACCGCGCCGTAGCGGCCAATGGCATCGACGATGCTTTCAAGATCGGGCGGCGAAGGGACGACGACCTTGACCAGAAAGCAATCCTCGCCGGTCACTCGCAGCACCTCGACCACTTCCGGCATGGCAGCGAACTTCTTCAGGCAGGTCTGGATGTGCTCATGCGTGGTGCGCAGGCGTATCATCGCCATGGTGCCGAGACCAAGGGCGGCGGGATCGATCGCCGCCCGATAACCGGCGATGATGCCTCGCTCCTCCAGCCGCTTCACCCTTTCCGAGGTGGCGGGCTGGGAGAGGCCGACGCGCCGGCCGAGTTCGGAAATGCCGATGCGGCCATCCTCCTGCACGATCTCGATGATCGCCATGTCGGTGGGGTCGAGCCGCGGCCGATAATCGCCATTTGCCATGCGCACCTTCAATCCATCGGAATTCTTCGTCGCTTTCCGATGATCTCTCATTCCGTCGACGAGGAGAAGACCTAGAATTGGGCGCTATCGCACTCAAGGAGACACGACTTTCCATGACCGACTTCATCATCCTGCCAGGCAGCGGCGGATCGGGCGAGGCCCATTGGCAGACACGCTGGCAGCGGACCAACCCGGCGATGCGCCGCTTCAGCCCGGCGAGCTGGGAGCTGCCCGATTTCGACGACTGGCTGGCGGCCCTGGACGCCGCGGTGTCGCAGGCAACAACGCCGCCCGTGCTCATCGCCCACAGCCTCAGCTGCCTGCTGGTGACGCATTGGCAGCTGGTGTCGAGCCGCCCGGTCGGCGGCGCGTTTCTGGTTGCAGTTCCCGATCCGGCATCGCCGGTGTTTCCCGCTTACGGCATCCCCTTTGGCGACACGCCACGCCAACGGCTCCGCTTCCCCTCGCTGATCGTCACCAGCACCGACGATCCCTACGACCCGCACGGCTATGCCAGGGCGAAGGCCGGGCAATGGGGCAGCGCGCTGCACATCGCCGGGCCGCTCGGCCATATAAACAGCGACAGCGGCCTCGGCGAATGGCCGGCGGGAATGGAATTGCTGATGGCCTTCGTCGGAAGCATCGAAGTGGGCGAGCGCGTTTTGTCGGGCAAAGGCTGATAGGCTGGTTTTGCGCTTGACGGCCTGAATTCAGCGGTCCGGAAATCTCGTATCGGCGGGGTGCTGCTCCCGCCCCTCCTGCTCCTCGCGCCGACGCTCGGCCTCGTCGCTCTTGCGCTTCGGGCAATCCTCGTAGTCGTGGTCGCGCGAGCCGCAGTAGGAGCAGCATTTTGCAGGCGGGTCGGGGCGCTGCATCGTGGCCATGCACAAGAATGCACGAAAAGTGATCCGGTTGCAGCAGCGCCTGCGACGTCACTGCCCGGATGCATCACCGCCAGCCTGGGCCGCCCTCAATACCCGCCGACGATCGGCAGGATTTCGCCGGTGATGTAGCTTGAGCATTGCGGCGAGGCCAGGAACACATAGGCCGGCGCGATCTCCTCCGGCTGGGCCGGGCGCTTCATCGGAGTCTTGGCACCGAATTGCGAGACATCGGCTGCCTGTTTGTCGGACGGATTGAGCGGCGTCCAGACCGGCCCCGGCGCCACCGCGTTGACGCGGATGCCCTTGCCGATCAGACTGCCCGACAGCGCCCGGGTGAAGGCGTGAATGCCGCCCTTGGTCATCGAATAGTCGACCAGCTCCTTCGAGCCGTCTATGCCGGTGACCGAACCGGTGTTGACGATGGCCGAGCCGGGCTTCATATGCGCCACCGCTTCCTGAGCCATATGGAAATAGCCGTAGAGGTTGGTCTTCAGCGTGGTGTCGAAATGCTCCTCGGTGAGGTCGGCGAAGTCGGCCGAATGAACCTGGAAGGCGGCATTGTTGACCAGCACGTCCAGCCTGCCGAGCTGCTTGACCGTGCGCTCTACCGCGCGGCGGCAGAAGGCTCGGCTAGAGACATCGCCGCGCAGCGCCAGGCAGCGCCGGCCCTCGGTCTCGACCGCCTGCCTGGTCACGTCGGCATCCCTGTCTTCGCTGAGATAAACGATGGCGACGTCGGCGCCTTCGCGCGCAAACAATACTGCCACGGCGCGGCCGATGCCGGAATCGCCGCCGGTGACCAGCGCCACCTTGCCGTCAAGTTTCTTCGAGCCCTGCCAGAACGGCGCGTCATAAAGGGGCGCCGGCTTGATCTCGCCTTCCTCGCCGGGCTTGGGATGATGCTGCTTGGGAAAAGGCGGCTCCGGATAGAGCCGAGCGCCGGCCTGCATGGCGGCCGATGATTTAGCCTTCGGCTTGCGGCGATCGTCGTTATCGACCTTGCGCTGCACGCTGCGCTGCCTGCGCACCGCCTTCGAGGTTTCCGATTTGGTCAGCATGGGGCTCTCCTTCCGTGTCGAAGGACAACGCGTGTCAGCCAAAAAGGTTGGCCGAGCAAAAAGGTCGCGGCAGGTGCTGCGCGCCCGCGAGCGCATTCGTCCGGCCTACATCAAAGTTAAATGCGAGGCACAGGCATCAGGTGGTAGGTGGGTGCGACAGGGGGGCTCTAAAACTCTCGGGAGGAGTCCATGGACGTTCTAGATCTAGTTGCCAAACTGTCGGCCGCGGTACTGCGCCGGCGCGCCCCATCTCCGCCAATACTGTTCAGGCCGATCCGCCACTCGCTCGCCGACATCCCGTTGAAGACGCAGTCGCGACCGCCCTACCGGCCACGCCAACCGATCCGGCCGGCAAGCAACATGTAGCTTGCGCAGGCCGCAACCACTTCGCGATTTCCTCGTTTATGGCGATCCCGTTTACGGAGGCTATGCATGAAATCAATACGGACAAACAATCCCATTCTCGTCCTGGGTGCAGCTGCCTTTCTGGCCGCGCCTTTCGCCGGGCTTTTGTGGCGGACGCGCGAATGGTTCGGATGGTGAATTTCTCATGAGCCGATTTCTTCCCCTGACGATCAAATTCGTGGACTACAGTACGATGACGGTGTCGTCGATCGCCGACGCCAGGAAGGCGCTGGGCGGAACATGGAAAAACAAGGAAGCAGTTGCCTACAAGGCGGCCGTCAGGCTGGTGGATGACGCATTGAACGGCATCTGCCGCCCCGACATTGCCTTTGCCGCCTTCAGAAATGCCGCCGCCCAACAGGGCTTGCTGAAGCCGGCGAAGCCAAGTGCCGCCCTTGCCATGCTCGACGAATTGGCGTCGCTGGACGGTCAGACAAAAACCGGCTGACGCGTTGCCTCCTCACCGCTCCGCGATACCTACCTCGGCTCGCGGTTCATGCTGAGATAGGTCGGGTCGAACTCGGCAATCTCTACAAGCCGCTGCCAGTCCAGGATTGTCACCGTGTAATTTGCCCAGCCAATCACGCCGAGCCTTCGCAACGCGCCGATGACCCGGTTCATATGGACGATCGACAGCCCCAGCACGTCGGCCAGTTCGGCTTGCGACAAGGGCAGCCGGAAACTCATGCCGTTGGTCTGCTTGACCACTTGAAGCCTGACGAACAGTTCGCACACCAGATGTGCCAGATGCGAGGTCTTGGAGCGCCGGCCCATGGCCACGATCCATTCGCGGTGGATGGCGCCGTCGACCAGCGTGTCCAGCCACAGCAACCTTGTCAGATGCGGCGCCTGTTCAGTGATGGCGCGCAACCGGCTGTGGTCGGCGGCGATCACCCGGCATGGCGACAAAGCAATGATGCCATGGTCCATGGTCTTGAGCAGAAAGGCGTGCAGGTCGACAAAATCGCCGGGGACCTGCAGCGAGGTGAATTGCCGGCCGCCATTCTCCAGCACCTTGTAGCGCGCAGCCAGCCCCTCGATGATGAGCGTGCTGTAGCCGGGTCTCGATCCCTCGGCAACGATGTCCTGGCCGGTGGCAAAATCGAGCTCGATGGTCATGGCCCCGGCGAGCAGCCCCTTCTCCTCTTCCGAGAGGGCGTCATGCTGGCCAAGGTTCAGATAGAGCGACTCTAGCATCGATGGTTTTTCCATCCGAATGGGTGGAGAAGAAACCGGTAGGCCTAGCTCAACGCCGCAGATCGGGTGCGGTTGCATCCATGACGGCGCGCCGGCATCTTGCTCAGACGATTGCGAGAAATCTGTTTGGGAATCAGGCGGATGGAACCATGAGCGAGAAAGGGGATTTACCGTTCTCATGCAGGGAATGCCGCACATGGAACGGTTCTACTTCGATCTGTATAATACCGAAAACCAGTTCGATGAGGTGGGACAGCTGTTTCCAAACCGAGAGCGCGCGGGAGCAGAGGCGCTGCGCATATTGCACGATGTCGCCCGGGACGAGATACCGGAAGGCGAGCACCGGCGGATCACCGTCAAGATGCTGAACGAGAACAGGCAACAGATCTTCGAAGCATCGTTGACGATGGAGTCGCTGTGGAGTTGAGCGTGGCGGCCTTGTCGACCACCGCATGGAACCTCTTGCCCTCCCCTCAGTTTCCTAAGGGAGGGCCCAGCGGCAGAAGCTGCTGGCCCAGTTGGTTGGCTGGAGGCACGAACCCATGTCCTTGCAAAAGCTTCATCCCGAGCAGGTCGACGCGACACGCGACCACGCCTATTCCACCTTTGCCCCGGTGCTCATCGGTTCGCTGACCAAGCGGCTGGCGCGCTGTCAAGGAACCAAGGAACTCGGCGATCTGGAAAAGTCGCTGATACGCCTGATCGAGAACTCCGACGTCTCCGACGTCAATGAGCCGCAAGCCGAGGCGATGAGAGAGTTCGCCATCCAGCTGGTGGTGTCGACGATATCAGAGGCCCGCGCCCATCCCGACAGCAAGAGCGACGTCGAGGACGTCGGCGAACGCCGCGCCGAGGGCCGCTCGGAGAATCCCGACACGCTCGAAGAACAGCTGCAATCCGGACTCGAGGACAGCTTTCCGGCCAGTGATCCGCCGGCCGTTGTCTCAACCTCGATTTCGGGCGGGTCGAAGGATCTTGTCGGCACCGACGAGGTGTTGCGCCGCAAGAAGGAGGCCGCGCAGCGGAAGCAGGAAAAGGCCGACGCCAGCTAAGCTGAGGCTGCTCTCAAGCGGGCATGCGGATGACGACTGCCGCATCACGTAGACGAAGGGAGAAGACAATGCCGCGTGGAGATAAATCGAAATATACCGACAAGCAGGAGCGTAAGGCCGACCATATCGCCGAAGGCTACGAGCATCGAGGCGTCCCTGAAAAAGAGGCCGAACGTCGTGCTTGGGCGACGGTGAACAAAGACGATGGCGGCGGCAAGAAGGAAGGCGGCTCGGGCCGCGGCAAAGACACCGGTCATCCGGCCGCGCACAAGGGCGGCAAGCTCGGCGGCAAGGCGTCAGCCTCGCGCTCTTCGGCCAGCAAGTCGGCGTCGGCAAAGAAGGCTGCAGCAACTCGAAAGCGCAACGATAGCCACGCGCATCGCTGAGTGCCGATCTCCCCCAAGGAAGATCGTTCTCTTGCACATGTGATTGACCGGTGCGCCGGACTTTCAAGCGAAGACATCATGCCTTGAGCGTAACGATCTGCCGTGACCGAATTTTCTTGCCGGCGAGTTGCCACTTCAACCGGGCTCGCCCGTCAGCCGAACCGCTTGCGCGGCGTCTCAGCGCTTGCCCTTGCGACGATCCCCTCAAGCGGCTCCGGCCGGTGCAGTAGAAAACCTTGGCCGTAGGCGACGCCCATGTCGCGCAAAATGTCGAGCGCGGCCTGCTGTTCGATCTTTTCGGCCACCACCGAACAGCCGAGGCTCCTGGCGATGCCGGATATGGCCGAGACGATCTCGCGGTCGAAGCGGCTTTGCGCAATGTTCTGGATGAACGAGCCGTCGATCTTGATCTGATCGACGGGAAAGCGGCGCAGATATTCGAACGAGCTCATGCCGGCGCCGAAATCGTCGAGGCTGACACGGCATTGCCGCTCGCGCGCCTTGCGCACGAACTGTTCGGCGGCGTCGAAATTGGTGACGGCCGCAGTCTCGGTGATCTCGAAGCCGATGCCGGAATGCGGCGCCTCGGTCTCGGCGATGACGGCGTCGACGAAATCCCACAAGAGCGGGTCGCTCAACGTCTGCGCCGACAGGTTGAAGCCGAGCGTGATGACGCCCGATTTCATGGCCAGGCCGTGCTGCGACAGTGCGGTCCTGATGATCCAGCGGTCCAGCCGCGAGGCAATGCCGAAGCGCTCGGCAACCGGAATGAACTCGCCCGGAGGGATAAGCTTGCCATTGCGCCCGGCAAGCCGCGCCAGCACTTCGACATGACGGCTCTCCCGCCAGGGCAGTCCCAGCAGATGGATTTCCTGGCCGAACAGTTTCAGCCGCCCATCATCCATCGCGTCGACCGTGTCGGCGGCGACGCGGGCGGCGTTGAGGCCGCCGGAACCCGACGCCGCGTCGGCCGAAAACAAGGCAAAGCGGTTGCGCCCGGCCGCCTTGGCGGCGTAGCAGGCGTCGTCGGCGCAGGCCAGCGCATCGGCCACCGTCGTGGTGGTGTCGTCGACAAAGGCGATGCCGATGCTGGCCGCGAGCTTGCGCGACGTCACCGGCAGGCCGAGGTCGGCGTCGCTGACCGCCGCAAGAATGGCGTCGGCCAGCGTCTCGGCCGCGGCCGGTTCGCAATTGGGCACCAGCAGCGCGAACTCGTCGCCGCCAAGGCGCGCGGCACGCGCCGATGCCGGCAGGCAACCCAGGATGCCGGCGGCGATGCCCTTCAGCGCCAGGTCGCCGGCGGCGTGGCCGGCAAAGTCGTTGAGCGCCTTGAAGTAGTCGAGATCGACATAGAACACCGCCAGCGGCAGCAGCCGCTCCGTTGCGATGTGTTCGGCCAGCAGCCGGTCGAAGGCGGCGCGGTTGAACAGGCCGGTCAGCGCATCGTGGTGCGCGGCGTAGGCGAGTTCGCGTTCGCGCTTCTTGTCCTCGGTGATGTCGCGCACGGTGCCGAGAATCTGGCCCGCGGAGTCCGGGTCCGCGATGAAGCGCACCAGTGATTCGACATGGCGGACTTCGCCATCGCGCCTGATGATGCGGTATTGCGAGGCAACGACTTCATCCGACACAACCGGCGCCAGATGGGCGCGCTCGGTGGCGACCTTGTCGTCGGGGTGCAGATAGGTGTGCCAGAGTTCGGCGGCGACCTCGTCGGTGTCGGCGACGAGGCCGAAGATCTCCCTGGTGCGGGCGTCCCAATAGCTCTTGTTGGCATCGATATCGTGATGCCAGATGCCGGTGCCGCTGGCGGCCAGCGCCAGGCGGAAGCGCACATTGACACGCTCCAGTTCGGCCTCGGCTTCCTTCTGCCGGCTGATGTCGGTCTGGACGCCCATCAGCCTGACCGGCTTGCCTGTCTCGTCACGCTCGACAATGCCGCCGCGGTCCAGCACCCAGATCCAGTGGCCGTCCTTGTGCTTCAGGCGCAGCTCGGTCTCGATCGATGCGGTCAGGCCGGCAATGTGGCGCTCGCCGCTGGCCAGCGCCCGCTCGCGGTCATCGGGATGCGTCAGCTTCAGCCAGAGATCGGTGGTGTCGGCAAGCTCGCCATCCTTATAGCCGAGCATGTGCGACCAGGTCGGCGAATAGAAACAGTCGCCGCTCAAAACATCCCAGTCCCAGACGCCGAGATGAGCGCTTTCGAGCGCCAGCGCCCAGAACTCGCTGTTGCGTCTTTTCTCTTCAGCCATGCCTTGGTTTCATCCACCCCATTCCCGCCAATATGCATCGAAGCAGACAAGAAACCGTTACCGGCGCGCCCGTACGAGGCGCAATGCCTGCAGTGGGGCCTTATCATGCCGTGTGGCGTGATCATGCGATGGGGGTTCGTCATGCCATGGGCGCTCTGATGGGAGTCGTCCGGCCCGGACCGGACTCGACGATCCTTATCGCGCGGCGGCGCGCATTGTCCTCGAGCAGGCCGCGAAGTTCCTCGCGGCCGCGCGCAATGCGCGACATCAGCGTGCCGGCCGGTACGCCGAGCATCTCGGCGGCCTCGGCATAGGAAAAGCCCTCGACGGCAACCATGGTCAGCGCGGCACGGCGGTCGGGGCTGATCGCCTGCAGCGCGTCGATGATCTCGCGGGCGGCGACATTCTCCAGCTGGTCGGCGGGAGAGGCCTGCACCTCGCCGGCTTCCAGCGGCAGCATCGAGGCTTCGCCGCGCCGGTTCACCTTGCGCATCTGGTCGATGAACAGATGATGCATGATCGTGAACAGCCATTTTCGCGGGCTCTCTCCCGTCTGCCAGTTGTCCAGCCGCAGCAGCGCCCGTTCCAGGCAGTCCTGGACGAGATCGTCGGCGGAATCGCGGTCGCGCACCAGCGAGCGCGCATAGCGCCGCAGACGCGGGATTTCGTCGAGAATAGCTCTCTGCTTTTCGTCCATGACCTTTTGTCTTTGTTTCGGCATGCCGTTGCCGCAGAACCGCAGCTCCCCTCGGGCGAGGGCAACTTTGGAAAGTTCCTCTGTTCATGCCTGTCGTTGGCTCCAAAACGCGAAGCATTTCTGGGCGACAGGCATGACCCGCTCAGCGCGGCGCAGCATCGATGGTGACCCGGTCGGGATAGAAGGCGCCGTGGTCGCGTATCTCTGCCATTTCGTCGAAAGGCCGCTCGTAGGCCCACATCGCGTCCTTGCCGGCCTCACCCGCCGGCAGCACGTTCCAGTAGCTGGCGTCGCCCTTGTAGGGGCACAGCGTCGACAGCTCCGTCCTCCCGAGCTTGCGGAAGTCGATGTCCTCGAACGGGATGTAGAAGCTGAAGGGATAAGGCGGCTCGGTCACCAATTTGGCTTTCGCCGAGGAGGCGATGATGGCGCCATTCGCATACACGACGACACGCCCCTTGAAGGACACGATGGTGATCACCTTGCCGGGATTGCGCCTGAAGCCCGGTGACGGGTTCACATGCCGATCCATGGCCATTCTCCTTGTCCCATTTGGTTCGAAAGTCTTGAAGGCAAGATTTCAGCTCAGAGATCGCCGGCCGACGGCGCGGCCACTGCCGTCACGGAGGACAGCTTCCGGCGCTTTTCGAGGCTTGGCTGTTCACAGGTCTTCTTCATCGTTCTTCCTTGACGTCTGGCACTCGGCCGGCGCTCCTGCCAGCCTTATGATCATGGCTCCGAGGGACAACAGGCGCATCTCCCGTCCGGGCGATGCGCTGCCGCAGGAAATCTGGTGGAGCGACAAGAATGATTCGAACGTGTTTGCCGTCGGTATACGCCGCGAAATAATCGATAATAATAGACGACAGGTCAGACTCTATCAAATCAAGATGATTTTCCAATTCTTTCGCATTTTCGGCAAAAAGACTAAAATAAATTATCGATAGACGATTCTTCACTTTCAAAATATGTCGATTTTACCCCTGTTAACCAAATATTAACCAAAGTTATCTGATAGTCTTTGAGTTATCCGCCTATTGTAATTCGAATCTAAGTTGCAATAATCATTTCGCAGTTCGCTTTGATATTACCGATATGGTTGATGTCTTTGCGAGGTATGCAGCGGGAGGAGCTGCAGGGGTGAAATCCGGGTCAGGACTGTTTGCGAGGAACGGTCTGCCCGACGGAGGGACATAGCATGAGATTGCTGAAATACGCGTTGCTGTGCGGGGCATCGTTGTTTTCAACCCTGCCCGCGGTCGCCACGGTCGCGACCGGCAATTTGACCGTGCGCATCACGATCACAAGTGAATGCAAGGTCCAGTCAGGAAGCGATCTCAATTTCGGCTCGCACGGCGTCATCGACGCCAATTTAGACGTGGACAGCACCATCGGCGTGCAATGCACCACCGGCCAGACCTATGATGTGGGGCTGGACGTCGGAACCGGCGCCGGCGCAACGCTCGCGTCGCGCAAGATGACCGGGCCGGCCGCCGCCGTGGTCAACTATTCGCTCTACAAGGACCCCGGCCGCACGGTGGTCTGGGGGACGACCATCCCCGCTGAAACGGTTGCGGGAACCGGCAACGGCAGCGTTCAGAACATCCCGGTCTACGGGCGGGTTCCACCGCAGGCAACACCTGCGGCGGGCCTCTATACGGACACCGTTGCGATCACGGTAACCTACTGACCATTGATGCCTAGACGAGGACGACATGCGATCCATGCTTTCATGCATCGGCGCCACGGCTGTTCTGTTGCTGTGCGCCGGCCTTTCACACGCCACGTCGCTCAGGGTGGCGCCGACAGGTCTCGAACTGATCGCGCCCGACAGCGCGGCAGTCCTCAACCTCAGCAATGACGATGCCAAGCGGCCGATCAACGTGCAGATCCGGGTGTTCGCCTGGAGCCAGGCCGGCGGCATCGAAACGCTGACGCCGACCTCGGACGTCGTCGCCAGCCCGCCATCGACCAAACTGGCGCCCAATGCCCAATACGTGGTTCGCGTCGTGCGCGTCTCGAAGGCGCCGGTGCGGGCCGAGGAGAGCTACCGCATCGTCGTCGACGAGCTGCCCGACCCCTCACGCCGCAAGGCCGGCACGGTTGCGTTGGCGCTGCGCTATTCGGTGCCGGTGTTTTTCCGCAATGCCGATGCGGCGGCGCCGGCCATCGCGTGGAGCCTTTCGCGCAATGGCGGCAGCCTGATGCTCACCGCCAGCAACAGTGGCGAGAGCCGCTTTCGCCTGTCCAACCTGATGCTGAGCCAGAACGGCAAGAAGCTCGGCAGCCGAAACGGGCTGGTCGGCTATGTGCTGGGAGGCGCGACCATGCAGTGGCCGATCGGCAGCTCAAAATCGCTGTCGGCGGGCTCGGTGCTCTTGAAGGCACAGAGCGATGTTGGACCCTTCGATGCAAAAGTTGCAGTCAAGGGCAAGTAGCATCGCTGTCATCGTCGCGTTCGCGACTTTTACACCTTGCTCGGCGGTGCGTTCGCAAGAGTTGCCGGCCGGTACCGACATTGAAGAGCCCGACCAGGGACGCAGCCTCTATCTGGAGGTGTTCATCAACGACGCGTCGACAAAACTCATCGGCAACTTCACTGAGATGCCCGATGGCGGACTGGCGGCAACGCCGCAGGAGCTGAAGGACGTCGGCCTGAAGCCACCGGAAGGTGTGGCTGATGCCAACGGCCTGGTCCGCATCGACCAGCTGGCGGATGTGTCCTACCAAATCGACGAGGCCGCGCAGCGCCTCTATGTCACCGCCGCCAATGACAGCCGCGAGGCGCGCATCGTCGATCTCGGCTTGCGCTTGCAGGACCGGCCGGCGCCGCAATCGGGCTATGGCGCGGTGCTCAACTACTCGCTGTTTGCCAGCTCAAACACACTGTTCGACGGCGACAACGAACTGTTCCAGGGCATCTCGGGCGGCTTCGACACGCGTGTCTTCAGCCCTTATGGAACGCTCAGCCAGTCATTCATCGCCGGCTATTCCGACGGCAGGCTCGGCGGCTTCACGCGGCTGAACACCACCTGGAGCTATTCCGACCCCGACCGGCTGATGACCTACCGGGCCGGCGACTTCGTCTCGGGCGGATTGTCGTGGACGCGTCCAGTCTATCTCGGCGGCATCCAGGCGCAGCGTAATTTCAGCCTGCGCTCGGACCTGGTGACTTTGCCGCTACCCTCCTTCGGCGGCACGGCGGCGGTGCCGTCGACGCTCGAGGTCTATACGCAAAACGTGCGAACCTATTCCGGCGACATCCAGGCCGGGCCGTTCCAGGTCACCAATTTGCCGGTGTTCACCGGCGCTGGCCAGGCGCAGGTGGTGCTGCGCGACAGCCTCGGCCGCGAGACCACCGCCACCTTACCGTTCTATGCCTCCAGCATGCTGTTGCGCCAGGGACTGCTCGATTTTTCCGTCGAGGCTGGCATGGCGCGGCGCAATTTCGGCATCTCCTCCGACGACTATGACGGCCGCGTCATGGGCGTCGCCACGGCGCGCTATGGGCTGACCGATCAGCTGACGCTGGAGGCCCATGCCGAGGGCGGCGCCGATCTGATCAATGGCGGCGTCGGCGCAGCCTTCCCGCTCGGTCCCTACGGTGCCGCCTCGGTGGCGATGGCCGGCAGCCATCATGACGGGCACACCGGCTCGCTGGTCA
The DNA here is from genome assembly GCF_053714315.1 of Mesorhizobium sp. PL10. Taxonomy (NCBI): domain Bacteria; kingdom Pseudomonadati; phylum Pseudomonadota; class Alphaproteobacteria; order Hyphomicrobiales; family Phyllobacteriaceae; genus Mesorhizobium; species Mesorhizobium sp. PL10. The sequence goes on from NZ_JBSKBR010000023.1 coordinate 12,695, forward strand.
ACGCCAGCGTGGAGTTCGGCTATGACGGCTGGGCTCTCAACGCCCGCATGCAGCGCGCCTTCGGCGGCTATGAGGACATAGCCTCGGTGACGGCACTGCCGGTCATTATCGACCCCAACGATTTCACCCGGTTTAGCGCCGGCGTGCCGCGCGCCGTCGACCAGGTGACGCTGAGCGTGCCGATGCCGCTCGATTTCTCCAGCCTCAACCTGTCCTACACCCATCTCAAGACCGCCGAGGGCGACACCAACCAGATCGTCGGCCTGTCCTACAGCCAGTCAATTTTCAAGCGCAGCACGATTTATGCCACCGCCTTTGCCGATCTCGACGACAACGACTCCTATGGCGTGTTCGCCGGGATTTCCATCCCGTTCGACAATGACGTGACGGTCTCGACCGGCGTCGAGCAAGGTCCTGACGGCGTCAACGTCGTCGCCGACATCGCCAAGTCGGATCGGGCCGAGGACGGCAGCATCGGCTGGCGATTGCGCACCTCGGAAGGCGAAACGCCGAACCGCTCGGCCGCGGTGAGCTACCGGGCGCCGTTTGCGCGTTTCGAGGCTGGCGGGCAGCAATTCGACAAAGACTTTCGCGTCACCGGGCAGATGGACGGCGCCATCGCAGTCGCGGGTGGCGGCGTGTTCGCCACAACCCGCATCGACGATGCCTTTGCCGTCGTCGATGTCGGCACGCCCGATGTCGAGGTGCTGCACCAGAATCGGCCGGTCGGAAAGACCGACAGCAGGGGCCGCATTCTGGTCACCGGACTCAATTCCTATGAGCTCAACACGGTGTCGATCGACCCCAAGAATCTGCCGGTCGATGCCGATGTTCCGGCCACCAAGGAGACCGTCGTTCCGGCCGACCGCAACGGCGTGGTGCTGAAGTTCGGCGTGTCGGAGGCGGCGCAGGCAGCGCTCGTCACCCTGATCGATGCAAGCGGCACGCCGCTCGAAGCCGGGCTTTCCGGACGGCTGGACGGCGGCAAGGAAGACTTCGTCGTCGGCTATGACGGGCAGGCCTACGTCAAGGGTCTGTCGCGGCAGAACTCCGTCCAGGTCGATCGCGTCGACGGCACGTCGTGCACGGCAAGTTTCACCTTCGAGGCGGCGCGCGGCCGGCAGGTGACGATCAAGGATGTGGTGTGCCAATGACAATGCGAAGCCAGATGCTGCGCGCCGTACTCGTCGCCTTCCTGGCGCTGCTGCCGTCGCTTGCCCTGGCGCAAAGCTGCAGCTTTACCGTCACCAATATGAATTTCGGCGCGGTCGACACGCTGTCGGGCAGCGCGGCGACATCGACGGCCACCCTCAGCGTGACCTGCAGCGGCAGCCTGCCGTTGCTGCTGCCCATCCTGGTCTGTCCGCATCTCGCCGCCGGCACCGGCGGCGCAACCTCGGCGGCAGCAAGGCAGATGCTGAGCGGCGCCAACAGCCTCGATTACCAGATCTATTCGGACCCGGCGATGAGCGTCGTCTGGGGCTCCTATGCCTGGGCCTATGCCTCGCGCCCGCCGCCGCTGCTGCTGAGCCCCAGTATCCTGGGAAACTCATCCGGCACCTTGACGCTCTATGGCCGGGTTCCCGGCGGGCAGGCGACCGTTCCGCCCGGCACCTATCTGTCGACGTTTTCGGGCGGGCATGTCGAGTTCCGCTACCGGACAACCCTGCTGGGCAGCAATTGCGACACCGGCTTGGGCACCCTGGCCGCCTCTCCGACCTTCACCATCAACGCCACGATTGCGGCCAACTGCCTGGTCACCACCCAGAACATCGATTTCGGCTCCAAGGGCGTGCTCGACGCGAATGTCGACGCCACCGGCCAGGTTTCGGTCACCTGCACCCCGTCCACCGCCTATACGGTCTCGCTCAATGGCGGCACTACGGGCGGCACACCGACCACCCGCAAGATGTCGAAGGGGGCTGAGCGGGTAACCTACGGCCTCTACAAGGACAACGCCCGCTCGCAGCCCTGGGGTGACGCAGGAACGCCGGGAAGCACGGTCGCCGGCACCGGCACCGGCGCGGCGCAGCCGCTCGCTGTCTACGGCCGCGTGCCGCCGCAGGCGACGCCGTCGGCCGGCGTCTACACCGACACGGTGGTGGTCACCATCACCTATTGAGCGCCTGGCCGCACCAGCCATCGCATAAACTCGCCGACTGTGCGGCGACGGAAGACGAGCACGCAGATCATGCCTCAGGCACGAACAACCCCCGCACGGGGTGAACTGACCCCCGAAAGTTGGACACAACCTTCGGGGTCTTGTTCGGTCCGGCGTATCAGAACTTGTAGCTAAGGCCGGCCCGGATATCGTGCGTCTGGAGATCGACGTCCGCAGCCGTACCAAGACCAGCTGCAATCGAGAGAGGCTTGCTGCCGAAGTCGGTGTAGCGATATTCGACGCGAGCGATCCACTTGTCGGTGAAGGCGTGCTCGACGCCGGCGCCAGCCGTCCAGCCAATATGGGTTTCGTCGTGGAATGGAATCGTACCGCCGGGGCCCGTGCTGATCGCAGTCACTTCATACTTGGCCGCGGCCACGCCGGCAGTGATGTAAGGCATGGTCCGATCGAAAGCATAGCCGGCCCGCAGCCGGGCCGACCCCGACCACTTGAGTTCGCTCTTGAGCAACGCGCCAGCACCGGCGAAGGTCGTCAGACTGTCTACATTGCTGTAGGCAATGTCAGCCTCGGCACCGAGCACAAAGCGGTTCGCCATTTCCTGATTGACGCCGATATGGACGCCGCCAATAAAACCGTCCGGATCGAGCGAAGCTTCAATGGCACTGGTGGGGATGGAAAGATCGGATTTTCCGGCCGCGTACCCGAAGTGAACGCCGGCATAGAGGCCTGACCAGTCGTACTCGGCGGCAACGGGCAAGGTTTCATTGATGTCGGCCGCGGACGCGATGCCGACAGGCGCGAGAATGAAGGCTGTGGCGAGAAGAATCGTTTTCACTGTTTGCTACCCCGATGATGTTGCGTCCCCCCGGCCGTGGAAATGCTCCGCGGCGATCCGGGCGTCGTCGAGGTTTTGCATTGTTCGCCGGCGGCGTCTTGGGCTGAGCCGCACTGGAATTGTCCTGGAAAGCGCTACGGCACTTGCGCGATCAGTGTGGCCGTTCGGCATCAGCCGATGGGCCTGCAAAGCAGTTCGACAGAATCAACCGACGCGCTCGAGTCATTGTTTTTTTGAATGTGGCCATCCAAAAAAGGCTCCGCGCCCTTGGGTCAGGACCCAAGAGCGTGCCTTCGGGGACATCGATTTTCTTAGCGGGCGCCGCTCGGTGTCGAGCCAAAGCGGCGGCGGAAACAGCGATTGAAGTAGGATACGTCGGAGAACCCGCTGAGCAACGCGATCTCGCTGATCCGCATCCGGTCGTTGCGACGGTCGGCGAGCATGCGGTGAGCCCTCTGCAGGCGCAGTTCGAGAACGCGCTCGGCGAAACTCGTCCCGGTCTCCTGCAGGAGATCATGAACATAGCGCGGGGACAGCCGCAGTTGCTGGGCGACGCTCTGGGCCGAAATGGCGGGATCGGCGAAATTGTCCCGGATCTTGTCCAGGATGGCCTGCAGCCTTGCCGCGCGCAGCCCGCGCAGTCCCGCCAGCTCGGCGGGCTCGCCCTTCGCCCCGGTCGCCAGGCCAATCAGGTCGACGATCGTTTCGGTGGCATGGGTGACCAGCTCCGGCGAGACCAAGGCGGGTCCCGCTCCCAGAAAGCTGCAATAGCGCTTGAGCATGTCGAGCGCCTCATTGCCGGCGCCGATGGTCAGCGCCAGCCGGTCGTCGATATTGGCGAAGGCTTTCTCCAGGGTTTCGCGGGGCACCACCACATTGGCCCAGATGTTCCAGTCGCTGCCGTACATTTCCAGCGCTTCCGAAGCCGAGACCAGCGCGGCTTGGCCTTTGCCCACGCTGTAGTCACGGCCGACCTGGGCACCGCTCAGCAGTGTGTCGCCATTGTTGACCAGCAGCAGATAGCCGTCGCGCCCATCGTCGGCGATATTGCGCCCCTTGCGGCTGGCATGCTGGATCGTTCCGGCCATCTGCCCGAGCACCACCGGCCCGACGGCGGTCGCTTCGATTGCCGCCTCGAACGGCCGGTTGCCGGAGATGGTATATTCGACCGACCAAATCTCGGCGACATGGATGTCCTGCCAGAGCGCGAAACGCGAGCGATCGTCGAGATGCGCCGGGAGGTCGACCGACGAGAAGACATTCTTTTTCAAGGGCAACCGCGTCTTTCTGCGTGCGCGTCTTCAGTCGGATGCGCAACCTATTGGACCAGTTAAACTGTTGTCCAGAGGCCAGCAATATCCATGCGGTACAAGACAATTTCACTGCTGTTGGAGACAAGAATCCGACCGAAATTCACCTGTCTGGATACAAACACCGGAGAGTGCCTGCTCGAATCAGCGGCCCGGTCGCGCATCGCGACGCCGAACTCACCCATGCGAGGCCAAGGACTGAAGCGCGCGGACGACGTCAGGCTCCGTCGGGGCCGCCGTCAGCCGGCGCCAGCCACCGCGCATAGATTTCGCCGACGATGCCGCGGCGGAAGACGAGCACGCAGATCATGAAGATCAGGCCGGTGGCGATGGTGACCGGAAACCCCGAGGTGGCGAGCGTGTTTTCCAGGCCGACGACGAGGCCGGCGCCGACGACCGGACCGACCATGGTGCCGATGCCGCCAAGCAGCGTCATCAGGATCACCTCGCCCGACATCTGCCAGGTGACGTCGGTGAGCGTGGCGAACTGGAAGACGATTGCCTTGGTCGCGCCGGCAAGCCCGGCGAGCGCTGCCGACATGACGAAGGCGGCGAGCTTGTAGCGGCCGACCGAATAGCCCAGCGAAATGGCGCGGTTCTCGTTCTCGCGGATCGAACGCAGGATCATGCCGAAGGGCGAGTTGACGATGCGCCAGACGGCGAAAACGCCGAGGAGGAAAACGGCGAGCACGAAAAAGTACATGTTGAGCGTGACGTTGAGATCGACGATGCCGAACAGCGTGCCGCGCGGCACGCCCTGGATGCCGTCCTCGCCTTCGGTGAACGGCGCCTGGACACAGAAGAAGTAGAACATCTGCGCCAGCGCCAGTGTGATCATCGAGAAATAGATGCCCTGCCGGCGGATGGCGAGGAAGCCCATGACCAGCCCGAGCACAGCCGCGCCGGCGGTGCCAAGCAGGATGCCGGCTTCCGGTGGCCAGCCCCATGCCTTGACGGCGTAGGCACAGAAATAGGCGGCGGCGCCGTAGAAGGTGGCGTGGCCGAAGGACAACAGCCCGGTGTAGCCAAGCAACAGGTTGAAGGCACAGGCAAACAGCGCGAAGCACAGCATCTTCATCAGGAAGATGGGGTAGACGAAGAAGGGCGCGGCGATGAGCGCCAGTATGGCCAATGCTATCAGTACCCGCTCAAGCCGAACCGAAGCGGCGGTACGCTGTTCGTGAAGGGTCGCCTCGCTCATCTCAGGCATCCCTTCCAAACAGGCCGGCGGGGCGCAAGAGCAGCACGATCGCCATGATGACGAAGACGACGAGGTTCGATGCCTCGGGATAGAACACCTTGGTCAGGCCTTCGGCGAGACCGAGCATGTAGCCGGTGACGATGGCGCCGAGGATCGAGCCCATGCCGCCGACCACGACGACGGCGAAGACGACGATGATGAGATCCGAGCCCATCAGCGGGCTGACCTGGTAGACGGGTGCGGCGAGGATGCCTGCCAGGCCGGCAAGGGCCGCGCCCAGCCCGTAGGTGAGCGTGAGCAGCAGCGGCACGTTGACGCCGAAGGCTTGCACCAGCTCCGGGTTCTCGGTCGCGGCGCGCAGGTAGGAGCCGAGCCTGGTCTTTTCGGTCAGCAGCCAGGTGCCGATGCAGACGATGAGCGAAGCCACCACCACCCAGCCGCGATAGTTGGGCAGGAACATGAAGCCGAGATTGGTGCCGCCGGCGAGTTGCGACGGCACGGCGTAGGGATTGCCGGACACACCGTAGTAGAAGCGGAACACGCCTTCGATGACCAGCGCCAGGCCGAAGGTGAAGAGCAGGCCGTAGAGCGGATCGAGACGGTAAAGCCGCGACAGCGCCAGGCGCTCCACCGCCATGCCGAACACACCGACGACGAGCGGCACCAGGACCAGCGCCGGCCAGTAGCCGATGCCGAGATGAACGAGCATCAGATAGCCGATGAAGGCGCCGAACATATAGAGCGCGCCATGGGCGAAATTGATGATGCGCAAGAGGCCGAATATAACGGCCAGTCCAAGGCTGAGCATGGCATAGAAGGAGCCGTTGATCAGCCCGACCAGCATCTGCCCGAGCAAGGCCTGGACGGGGATGCCGAAGATCATCGTCATGGCGTCATACCCCAAGCACCTCGTGCAGCTGTTCGGTGTGAGCGGAAAGCTCGCTTACGGCAAAACCCTCCACCACCTTGCCATGCTCCATCAGATAGAATCGGTCGGCGATGCGGGCGGCGAAGCGGAAATTCTGCTCGACGAGCAGGATGGTCATGCCGCGCTTTTTCAAGGCGGCCAGCAATTCACCGATGCGCTGGACGATGACCGGCGCCAGGCCCTCGGTCGGCTCGTCGAGCAGCAGCATCTGCACGCCGGTCCGCAGGATGCGGGCAATGGCGAGCATCTGCTGCTCGCCGCCGGAGAGTTTCGTCCCGGGGCTGTTGCGACGCTCCTTGAGGTTGGGGAAGAGATCGAAGATTTCCTCGACGCTCATGCCGCCCTTGGCCACCACCGGCGGCAGGATCAGGTTCTCGTCGACGGTGAGCGTGGCGAAGATGCCGCGCTCTTCCGGCACGAAGCCCAGGCCCTTATGGGCAACGCGATGCAATGGCAGGCGCATAAGGTCGCTGCCGTCGAAGGTGACGCTGCCGCTGCGCTTGCGTACCAGCCCCATGATGGCGCGCAGCGTGGTGGTCTTGCCGACGCCGTTGCGGCCGAGCAGCGTCACCGTCTCGCCACGGAAGACGTCAAGGTTGACGCCATGCAGGGCATGGCCCTCGCCATACCAGGCGTGGAGATCGCGCACGGCCAGCAGCGGCTCACTCATGCCCGGTCCTCTGGCTCGGTCCCCATGTAAGCGACGCGGACACGCTCGTCGCTGCTGACGGTCGCATAGTCGCCGGCGGCGAGCACCTGGCCGCGCTGCATCACCGTGATCCAGTCGCAGAGATCGGCAACGACGGTGAGATTGTGCTCGACCATCAGCACGGCGCGCTCCCTGGCCAGAGAGCGGATGATGCCGGAGATGGTGCCGACATCCTCGTGCCCCATGCCGGCCATCGGTTCGTCGAGCAGCAGCACCTTCGGATCGAGCGCCAGCGTGGTGGCGATCTCGAGCACGCGCTTCCTGCCATAGGAAAGATCGCCGGCCAGACGATGCGCGACATCGTCGAGGCCGACGATGGCGAGCAGTTCGCGCGCCCGTGGCGTAAGTTCGTCGAGCGCTGACAGCGAGCGCCAGAACTGGAAGCCCAGCCCGCTCGGCCGCTGCAGGGCGACGCGCACATTGTCCAGCACGCTGAGGTGCGGAAAGATCGCCGAGATCTGGAACGAGCGGACGAGGCCCATGCGCGCCACCTTGGCCGGCGCGGTGCGGGTGATGTCGTTGCCGAGCAGTTCGATCCTGCCGCTGCTCGGCTGCAGGAATTTGGTCAACAGGTTGAAGATCGTCGTCTTGCCGGCGCCGTTCGGCCCGATCAGCGCATGGATCTGGCCGTGGTGGACGTCGAGGTCGACATTGTTGACGGCGACGAAACCGGCAAAGTCGCGCCTGAGACCGCGGGCGGAAAGCACCACCCGCGGCATCTGCTCTTTGCCGTCCGCGCGGGCGGCGGCTGCGGTCTCCAGCGTCACTTGGTGACGAGCGGGCAACCGCTGTCTTCGGCCTTGATGAAGGCCTTGTCGCCCGGAATGGTCGCCAGGTAGGTGTAGTAGTCCCAGTCCTTCTTGCTCTCCTCGGGCTTCTTGACCTGATAGAGATACATGTCGTGCACCATCGAGCCGTCGGCCTGCACCTTGCCGTTGGCGGTGAAGACGTCGTCGACCGGCAGTTCGTGCAACTGCTTGGCGACCGCTTCGGTCTCGTCGGTGCCGGCCTTGTCGATGGCCTTCAGATATTGCAGCACCGCCGAATAGATGCCGGCCTGGACCATGTTGGGCATGCGGTTGGTGCGCTTGAAGAAGCGGTCGGCGAAGTCGCGGCTCTTGTCGTCGCGGTCCCAGTAAAAACCTTCAGTCAGCACCACGCCCTGCGCCGCCTGCAGGCCGAGCCCATGCACTTCGGCAAGGGTGAACAGAAGTGCCGCCAGCCGCTGGCCGCCGGCGACGATGCCGAACTCGGCCGCCTGCTTGATCGAGTTGGCGGTGTCGAGGCCGGCATTGGCAAGGCCGACGACCTTGGCGCCGGAGGACTGCGCCTGCAGCAGGAAGGAGGAATAGTCGGTGGAGCCAAGGGGATAGCGCACTTCGCCGAGCACCTTGCCGCCGCTTGATTCAACCAGCTTTGCGGTCTGTTCCTTCAGCGAATAACCGAAGGCATAGTCGACGGTGATGAAATACCAGCTGTCGCCGCCCTGCTGGACCAGCGCACCACCGGTGCCGACCGCCTGGGAATGGGTATCGTAGACCCAGTGGAAGCCATAGGGCGAGCACTGCTTGCCGGTGAGATCCGCCGAAGCCGCGCCGGTGACGATGTCGATCTTCTTCTTTTCCTTGGACAGCCCCTGGACGGCCAGCGCGACGGACGAGGTGGTGAGCTCCATGATGGCGTCGACTTGTTCGGTGTCGTACCACTGGCGCGCGATATTGGAGGCGATGTCGGGCTTGTTCTGGTGATCGGCGTTGACGATCTCGATCGGCGCGCCCTGCACCTTGCCGCCAAAATCCTCAACGGCCATCTTGGCGGCCTCGACCGACCATTTGCCGCCGAAATCGGCATAGACGCCCGACTGGTCGTTGAGAATGCCGATCTTGACCTTGCCGTCGGAAATTTCGCCGGCCGCCGCCGGCATCGCAGTCGCCGCAAGCAGCGCGGCTGAAACGAGATAGGATGCTTTCACAGGTAATTCCTCCCATATGGCCAACCACGGGGAACGCGGTTGCCTCGCAATGGTTCAACAGTTCTGTCCCGATTCTCGCTGAAAGTTCGGGCGGTCGCGCCCGCCACTCCTCCTCTAGCGCCCTCCGCCCTGGGTGCATCGGGAGCCTAGCATCACATATCGCAAGGCGAGAATGCTATTTTGGTAGCATGGCGCAGGGTGCGCGGCGGCTTCTTCACCACGGCAATCTTTTGCCGTCGCGGAAGAAGCCGCCAGTCGGGCCGTCATCCGGCAAGGTGGCGGCCCAGACGATGCCGGCCGCACCTTGTCCCACCGGGCGGCCGCCCGGACCGCCCATGTCGGTCGCCACCCAGCCGGGGCAGATGGCGTTGACCAGCACGCCGGCGCCTCGCAATTCGGCCGCCAGGATGCAGGTCAGCGCGTTGAGCGTCGCCTTGGTCGTCGAATAAGCCGGCGCGCCGGCGCCCATCGAAGCGAGCGAACCGCCCTCGGAGGAGACGTTGACCAGCCTGCCATGACCGGACGTGCCGAGCAGCGGCGCACAGGCGGCCGCGACGCGCCAGGCGCCGAAGACATTGGTCTCGAAGGCTTCGCGGATCACCGTCCAGTCCGGTTTGAGCGCCCGCGCACGCGGATCGTAGTGGATGGCGGCATTGTTCACGAGCACGTCGAGCCGGCCGAAGCGGCGCTCAACCTCGGCCCCGGCAAGTGCTGCCGCATCGACTGCTGCTACATCCAGCGCGATCGCTTCCACCTTGCCGCCTAGCTGTCTTGCCGCCGCCTCGCCCTTGGCGAGATCGCGCGAGCCGAGCAGCACGGTGAAGCCAAGCGCCGCAAGCTGTCGGCCGGTCTCCAGACCAATGCCGCGATTACCACCGGTGACGAGTGCGACCTTGCCGGAATGGAGTGCGGTGGTCATCGCTCGGTCCTCAGTCACTTTTTCCCTTGCGGATAGATCGTCTCGCCGCGCTTCAGCATCTCGACGAAAGCCTCGATCTTCTTCTTGCGGCCCGCCTCGGTTTTCATGTTGTGGGTTCGAAACGCCAGCGCGAAGCGGTTCTGGGCGGAAAGCTTCGCCAGCATCTCTTTCGCCTTGGGTTCGGCATCGATGGCGGTCTGCAATTCGTCGGGGATCTTCATGTCCTTGCCGCTGGCATAGGCGCGATCCCAGCGGCCGTCGGCCTTGGCCGCCTCGACCTGTTTCTGTCCGTGTTCGGTCATCCGGCGCTCCTCGACCAGGCGGGCGACATTGTCGATGTTGATCTTGCTCCAGATGCTCTTTTTGCCGCGCGGCGTGTAGCGCTGCAGAAAGCTCTTGTCGTCGAGCGACTTGCGCACCGCATCGATCCAGCCGAAGCACAGCACCACGTCGATGGCCTGCTTGGGCGTGATCGAGGCGAGGCCCGAGCCTACCTTGTGCACCTTGATCCAGACCTCGGTCTCGCTGGCATGATTCTCCTTCAGCCAGGCGTAAAAACTTTCCGGATCGGGGAATTCGCGAACCTTTTGCGGATCGACCGTGATCGGCGCCATCATCACCTCGTTCGTTGCCGCACCTGATATACCGGCGGTCGATGCCGGTTTTCGTCAGCAGACCTCCGCAGGCCAACCATCGGACCCCCTTCCCTTCTCCCCCTGTGGGAGAAGGTGGAGGCGCTCATTCACTGCAGATGCGGCTTCTTCAGAAAGCTGTTGCGGTCGGCGGATTTGACACGCAGCCAGGTTTCGCGACCGTCGCGCACCACCCTGAGCGGGATCTCCGAACCGGCGGGGTTCTGCCATAGCTTGCGGTAGAAATCGGCGAGCCCATCGACCTCGCCGTCGCGCACGTCGGAGATGATGTCGCCCTGGCGCAGACCGGCCTTGGCGGCGGGGCCACCTTCGGCAACGCTCATCACTATCACAGCGCCGTTCGACTCGGCCGAGAAGGCGCCGAGCCACGGCCGTGGCGGCTTCGCCACCTGGCCGCGCGTCAGGAGATCGTCGAGAATCGGCGTCAGAAGGTTGATCGGCACGACCATGTTGATGTCAGCGACCTCACCATTGCGGCTCATCTGCAACAGCAGCGAGCCGATGCCGAGCAGGCTGCCGTCCTGGCCGATCAGCGCCGCCCCGCCCCAGGACGGATGCGCCGGCGCGATGAAGATCGCCTCGTCGAGCAGGTATTCCCAATAGCCGGCGAATTCCTGCTTGGTGACGATGTGCGCCTTGACCGAGCGGCCGGTGCCGTCGGCAAACACCACGGGGTCGCCGACCTTGGCCTTTTCGGCATCGCCGAGCGCCACCGCCGGCAGACCGAGCGGCGCCAGCGCCTGCACCAGGCCGAAGCCGGTCTCCTGGTCGTAGGCCAGCGCGTGCGCCGGCACGACGCGTCCGTCCTGATCGGTCAGCCAGACTTCTTCGGCCTCGGTGATGAGATAGCCGATGGTGAGCACCAGCCCGTCGCCGCGGATAACGACGCCGCTGCCTTCCCGGCGCGTGCCCAAGGCGTTCGCCGTAAAAGCGTCATCGGGAACCGTGGCACGCACGGCGACGACCGAACGCAAGAGCGGGGAAAGGGGATCTATGGGCATGCTTTCATCCTGGCGGGCGGGGATTACCCTCTATAGGTATGCCGCGCCCCACAAGACACAAGGGGCGAGAGGTGGTTCGCGCAGCGAACGAAAAGCCAATTGCTTGGCTTTTCGAGCTTCGAGCGGTGATGGCCCGGTCCGCCTTCGGGCGGATCAAAAGGTCCAGTGGACCTTTTGATGGGGCTGAACGCCCGAAGGGCTGGGAGCCTTGCGAAGGGCCGGGCATCGAGACAATCATCTCCGGACATCATTTTCAGAGGCCAGCGCTGCCCCTCATCCGCCCTTCGGGCACCTTCTCCCCGTGAACGGGGCGAAGGAAAAGGCACCGACATTGATAATAGTTCAACGGAAGTTGAACCTTTCTGAATTGCACCTATCTCTGTCAGTATCTACGTTCCGCCGACTTTTTCCGCCATCAACTCGCGCCGTCGCGCAAGCCGGTTCCGCCCCGTCAAATCCAAGGAATTCCTCGCATGACCGAATACACCCCGCCGAAAGTCTGGAGTTGGAAGAAACCCAATGGCGGCACGTTCGCCAGCATCAATCGGCCGATCGCCGGACCGACGCATGACAAGGTGCTGCCGGTGGGCAAGCATCCGCTGCAGCTCTACTCGCTGGCGACGCCGAACGGCGTCAAGGTGACTGTCATGCTGGAGGAACTGCTGGCGCTCGGCCACAAGGGCGCCGAATACGACGCCTGGCTGATCCGCATCAACGATGGCGACCAGTTCGGCTCGGGCTTCGTCGACATCAATCCCAATTCCAAGATCCCGGCGCTGCTGGACCGCAGCGGCAAGACGCCGGTTCGCGTCTTCGAGTCCGGCTCGATCCTTCTGTACCTGGCGGAAAAGTTCGGCGAGTTCCTGCCGACCGAACAGCCGGCGCGCGCCGAAACGTTGTCCTGGCTGTTCTGGCAGATGGGGTCCGCCCCCTATCTCGGCGGCGGTTTCGGCCATTTCTACGCCTATGCGCCGGAAAAGTTCGAATACGCCATCGACCGCTTTTCCATGGAGACCAAGCGCCAGCTCGACGTGCTCGACCGGCGGCTGGCGGTATCAGAATATCTCGGCGGTGCCGGCTATTCGATCGCCGACATGGCGGTGTGGCCCTGGTATGGCGGGCTGGTGCTCGGCCGCATGTACAATGACTCCGGCGAGTTCCTGTCGGTGCAGGACTACGAACATGTGCAACGCTGGGCCAAGGCGATCGACGCCCGCCCGACGGTGCAGCGCGGCCGCATGGTCAACCGCGCCTTCGGCGACCCGACCATGCAGCTGCACGAACGCCACGACGCCAGTGATTTCGAGACCAAGACGCAGGATAAATTGGTGGCGGCGGAGTGAGGCGCTGAGGCTGCCGATCTCCCCCCATGTGGGGGAGATTGGCTACCGCATCAACCTCGCCAGTCTCGGCACACCCTCACCCACAGCTCTGCTGTCGGCCAGCGTGAAGCTCATCCGCATCGTGTTGCGTCCCGAGCCGTCGGCGTGGAAGGCGTTGCCCGGCACGAAGGCGACGCCGGCTTCCTTGACCGAGCGGGCGAGCAGCGCTGTGGCGTCCGCACCTTCGGGCAGCGTCAGCCAGACGAACATGCCGCCTTCAGGGCGGCTCCAGCTCACACCGTCGGGCATTTCGGCCTCGAGCGCGGCAAGCAGAGCGTCGCGGCGACCGCGGTAGGCGCCGATCAGCTTTTCCACCTGGCCGTCATACACGGCCTCGGAGACGCGGTGCATGACCAGTTGGTTGATCGAGGGGCTGTGCAGGTCAGACGCCTGCTTCATCAGCACCAGGCGCTCGACGACGCGGCGCGGCGCGCAGACCCAGCCGACGCGCATGCCCGGCGACAGAATCTTTGAGAACGAACCGCAATAGAGCGTGCGGGCATTGTCGATACCGCCCGAGCGCTCGCAGTCGAGCGCCAGGATCGGCGGCTCGCCCTGCCCGTCATAGCGCAGCGCGCGATAGGCGGCGTCCTCGATGACGGCGATGTCAAGCTCACCCGAGAGATCGAGCACCGCCTCGCGTTGCGCGCGGTTCAGCGTCTCGCCGGTCGGATTGGCGAAATCCGGCACGAGATAGGCGAACTTTACCTTGCCGCCGGCAGCGGAAGCCGCAGCCTGGTAGGCGGCCGGCGTCATGTTGCCGCCGTCCGGCGTCAGCCGGTCGTAGCGCGGCTCATAGGCGTTGAAGGCCTGCAGCGCGCCGAGATAGGTCGGCCACGTCACCAGCGCGGTGTCGCCGGGCGACAGAAACAGTTTGCCGAGATAATCGAGCGCCTGCTGCGAGCCGGAGGTGATGAAGATGTTGTGCTCGTCGCAGCCGATGCCGAGCTTGCCCATCTGGCCGGCCAACCAGCGCCGCAGCGGCAGATAGCCTTCCGAGACCTGGTATTGCAGTGCTGTGCCCGCATCCGGGCCGCCGAGCACCGAGGCATAGGCGTCGGCGATGGCCTGCGAGGGAAACAAAGCCGGATCGGGAATGCCGCCGGCAAACGAGATGATGTCGGGCTGGTCGAGCAGTTTCAGCAGCTCGCGGATTTCCGACGCCTTCATCCGCGAGGCGCGCGACGCCAACAGGTCCATCAAACTCATCAGCCCACCTCCCGGGATACGGCATCTGGTCCGGCATGATCGTTCCGGCCATGCGAATTTAGGTCAATCTAGCTGACCTATTATCAGGCTCCCTCACCCGCTGGAATAGCCAGAAAGCCGTTCCGCGTGGCCCAGGCGAAAAAGCAGAGACATTTTTATCGCTCAACGTGGAAAATTGTTGCGCGTCCAAAGGCGTGGATGCAACCTCATTCCTGGCTGGGCCGAACAAAAAGAAACCGGTTCAAAGGGGGATGCAGATGACGCTCAAGCTCATCGGGGCCGGCTTCGGCCGCACCGGCACATGGTCGACCTTTGCCGCGCTGAACAGGCTCGGCTTTCCCAGCTACCACATGCAGGAAGTCATCCTCAACAAGGCCAACAAGGGCCATCTCGATTTCTGGCGCAAGGTGGCGAACACCCCGCCCGGCACCCAGCACGACTGGAACCGGGTGTTCGCCAACTACACGGCGACCGTCGACAATCCCGGCTGCTGCGTGTGGCGCGAATTGATGGCCGCCTATCCCGACGCCAAGGTGCTGTTGACGTTGCACCCGCGCGGTGCCGAAGCCTGGTACGAAAGCACCATCGACACGATCCACTTCACCGAGACGCTGTGGCAGTTCAAGGTACTGGAATGGCTGACGCCGTTCGGCCGCAAATTCGGCGACATGTCGCACAAGCTGGTGTGGGGCCGCACGCTTGCCGGCGTGATGGACGACCGCGCCAAGGCCGTGGCCCGCTACAACGCCTACACTGAAGAGGTGAAGGCCGCCGTGCCACCGGAAAAGCTCCTGGTATTCAAGGTCAGCGAAGGCTGGGCGCCGCTGTGCGCCTTCCTCGGCGTGGCGCAGCCCAACGAGCCCTTCCCCAACCTCAACGACCGTGAAAGCGTCAAGAAGATCATCCGCGACATCATCAAGGGCAGCTACATCATGCTGGGGCTGTCGATCGCGGCGGTCGTGCTTGTGCTCGCGGCGCTGTGGTGGTGGGTGGGGTAGCGCTGCCGCTACTTGCGCGCGATCCACTCGAGGAGATCCGGCTCGACGTCTTCGTGGCCGGTCAGGTCGCGCACCAGTGAAGCGGCAAGCGAACGCCACCGCTCTTCCGGAACATTGCCTTCCACGACCGATTTGCAGGGATGTCTAATGGAGGGCGACGATCCCGCCTTCCCTTTGCCAAGGGGCTGCGCACGTGTGCGATTTCGGCGCTGCGACCACTGCCTCGCCTAGAACGGCAGCCGTATCTCGTCGATCGCCTTCGACTCCGTCCAGCCAATGTCCTTCTGGATCTCCGTCGGCAACGCATTCAATGCCCGCACGGTCTTCCTGTGCTTGCTGGCGCGCGCGAAGGCGGCGCGAATTCTGGTGAGACTTTCAAACATCGGTACCCCCCTATGCAGCAGCAGAGCGCTGCCTCGGGCAGGCTCTTGAACCGCGTCTGTAACCGATCGATTGCGCGGCAACGGTGAAACGCTTCACGTAGCGATGCCGGCCGGAAACATTTGTATGCAAATTAGTTGGGGAATGTGAGAGGCGCTGCGAAGGGCCAGAGAACCCACATCCAACGATGTCAGACACTTGGCTCGCTGGCCTGACGTGTCGATTCAACCGCCGTTGGCTAGCCCTTATTCCGGAGCCTGCGAATCTCCGGATGGGGCTTGCTGGGCGGTCTGGGCAGACAGCCGGCCTTTGCGGAAGAGCGTCGGCTTTGAATATTCTTTCTTCATGCCGGCATCCTCCGGCCTGGCGTTGGAAATAGCAAGGCCCCTCCCGCAACCTGGCTAAGCTGCCGGTGTCGGGCAGAGCGGGTTGGCCCTACATCTGTCGAGGACCAGAACCTTGACGACGCAAACACGCCAGTCTCTTGTTCCGGCAAGCTCGGTCGGCGGAGGAGGTATCACCATGGAAAAGATCATCCTGGACTGCGACCCTGGGCATGATGATGCTATCGCCATCCTGCTGGCGGCAGGCAATCCAAACATCGATCTCCTCGGCATCACCACGGTTTCGGGCAACCACAATGTCGAGAACACCACGCGCAATGCGCTTTCCGTCTGCACCGCTTATGGCATCAAGGTGCCGGTGGCGAAAGGCTCTCCCGGCCCGCTCCTTATCGATCAGGTGCTGGCCATCGAGATCCATGGCGAGACCGGGCTAGACGGCCCCGTGCTGCCGCCGGCCTCGTTCGAGCTCGACAAGCGCCACGCCGTCGACTTCATCATCGACACGGTCATGGCGCATGAGCCGAAGACGATCACGCTGGTGCCGGTCGGTCCCTATACCAACATCGCGCTTGCCGTGCGCAAGGACCCACGCATCGTCGAGCGGGTGAAAGGGGTCGTCGCGATGGGCGGCGCCTATACCAGAGGCAACATCACGCCCGCGGCGGAGTTCAACATCTATGGCGATCCGGAAGCCGCCGACGTGGTGTTCCGGGCCAAGTGGGACGTTACCATGGTGGGTCTCGACCTGACGCAGACTCAGGCCCTGGCAACTCCGGGTCTTCAGGACAGGGTGCGCGCCGTCGGCGGCCCGATGGCCAAGTTCATCCTCGATATATGGGAGTTCATCGCGACCACCCATGGCGGCCTGCTGCAGATCGAGTATCCCGCCATCCATGATGCGTGCTGCGTCGCGGCCCTGATCGATCCCACCATCATCACCACCGAGAAAGCCGATATCCGCGTCGAGCTCGCGGGACGGTGGACCAAGGGCATGACGGTCTGCAATTTCGAGAAAATGGGCGGCATGCACCATTTCGGAGGCTCGGCGAGCGAGCAGACCGACTTCCGCCACACCGTGGCGATGAAGCTCGACCATCCGAAATTCTGCGATCTGATTGTGGATGCGCTGGAGCGGCTCACCAAGCAGAAGGCCTGACAGCTGACCGCGGCCGCAGAAGAACCCGGCCTATAGCTTCCTGAAAAAGCCCGAGAGAATATTCGGTCCCGCCTCGCCCGGCCGCAGCCTGATCCCGTCCTCGAAGCCATTCAAAGTCACGCATTCGAAGCCGTGGTGCGCGAGCAGCGCCACCAGGGAGTCCCGGTCGAAATGGTGCAAATGCTCGTTGGGCAGACGCATGCGCCACGTCTCAAACCACGCGTCGCCATCGGCGCCGAGCTCACGCCAGCGGCAATAGGGCACGGCGATGGCCAAATGACGGGCCTGAAGGCGGGCGAGGAAACCCAGGTCGGGGATGTGCTCGAGCACGTCGAACATGGCGACGAGGTCCCACGCGCCGGCGAGCGCCTCCTGCCAGTCAACTAAGCGGACGCCCTTGGGCAGCGGAAACCTGGTGACGTCGCAGCCGGCGCAGTCGGCAACTCCGGTAATCTTCGCGGCTTCGATAAAGGTGCCGGTGCCATAGCCGATCTCCAGCACGGACCGCGGTATTTGACCGGTGATGCCCAGCACCCAGCCAAGCCGCTGATAGCCGAGCTTGATGGTGCGGTCGCTCAGATCCTCGTAGTAGGACATGTACTTCTTGTCGTATTTGATCGGCGTGACGTCGATCTGGTGGATCACGCCAAACCGGTCGATCTCATAATTGTCCAGCATTGGCGTACGGCCCCCCGGGAGTGCGAACCCTTACATGATGGAGCTGAACGTGAAGTAAGTGACCAGGGGCGGTTGCATTGTCCGCTGCCCAAGGGGCCGAGGACGCTCGCAATCAAAGGAGTACTGGAATACGCTCGTCAGCGAGGCGTTGACCTAGGGGGAAGACACCGAACATGGAGCGAAGGCTTACCGCAATCCTTGCTGCCGATGTGGTTGGCTACAGCCGCCTCATGGGCGAGGACGAGGTCGGCACGCTCGAGCGGTTGAAAAGTTGCCGCCGCGAACTGGTCGACCCTGCGATCAAGGAATTCCACGGGCGCATGATCAAGCTCATGGGCGACGGCGCGCTGGTCGAGTTCGCCAGCGTCGTCGATGCGGTCCAGTGCGCTGCCATGATCCAACGCCGGATGGCCGATCGCAACAATGGCACCGCAGATGCCCGGCAGATCCGGTTTCGCATCGGCGTGAATCTCGGCGATGTGATCGTTGAGGAAAATGACATCTACGGCGATGGCGTGAACATCGCCGCGCGCCTCGAGGCTATGGCCGAGCCGGGGGGGGTATGCATCTCGGGCACGGCGTTCGACCATGCGCTGCACAAGGTGGACGTCGGCTTTGCCAGCCTTGGCGAGCAGCGACTCAAGAACATCGCCGATCCGGTTCGCGCGTATCGTCTGCTGCTGGATCCCGCGGCATCGGGCAAGGTCACAGCCGCGCCACACCGGCCGGGCTCGCGCGTCATGATCCTGGCAGGCGCAGCCGCCCTGGTGATTGCCGCGCTTGCCGGCATTTTTGCCTGGCAGAAGTTCTCGGTGCCATCGCGGCCATCCGTTGCCGTGCTGCCGTTTGCAAACCTCGGCGGCGATCCGAGCCAGGACTATTTTGCCGACGGCATCACCGAGGATCTGATCACCGACCTCACCAAGCTTTCCGGTCTGGACGTCATCGCGCGCAACTCGGTATTCGCCTACAAGAACAAGCCTGCAGCGCTGGCGGACGTCGCGCGCGACCTTGGCGTTCGCTTCGTCGTCGAGGGCAGCGTCCGCCGCACCGGCGAGCAGATCCGCCTCAATGCCCAGCTCATCGATACGGCAACGGGCGACAATCTGTGGGCCAACCGGTTCGACCGTGGCATGGCCGGCGTGTTTGCCGTCCAGGAAGAGATGAGCGGGGAGATCGCCAAAGCGCTCGGCATGCAACCTTCGGCAGCGGAAAGCGAGCGCATGGCACGCCCGCCGACCGAAAACCTCGAGGCCTACGACTTCTACCTTCGCGCAGAACAGACAGCACGGACCAGCCGGCGCGACGGGTTGCGGGAGGCGCTTGCGCTCTACGACAAGGCGGAGGAGCTTGACCCCGCTTTCGCAGAAGCCTTCGCGGCGGATGCAAGCACAACAGTCTTTATCTGGCGCGAATCGTTCCACGACATCATCCAGAGCGCGCCCGCGCGCAAGCGCGCTTATGAGAAGGCAAGCCGCGCGCTGCAACTCGACCCAGGCCTTTCGTCGCCTTATGCGATTCTCGGCATCATGCAGGTCGTGGATCGCCGCTACGAGGAAGCCATCGCTTCGGTCGAACGAGCCGTTGCGCTCGGCCCGGGCGATGCGGAGACGCAAATAGCCCTGGGATACGTGCAACTGTTCGCCGGCAATCATGCCGAGGCAGCCGCAGCGGTCGAGACTGCGCTCAGGCTCGACCCCAACCTTTCACCCATCAACCGGCAAATTGCCGGTCTGGTCTTTCTCATTCAAGGCAGCAACGACAAGGCGATCGAGGCGCTCGAACGTATCCACCACGAAGCGCCATCCGTCGGAGATTTCACGATCACGCTTGGTGCCGCTTACGCCCGTGCCGACCGCCTGCAGGATGCCAGGGCGGCGGTCACCGAGGGACTACGCGCCATGTCGATTTCGGGGTTCGATTCATTGTCCGCATATCGGGTCAACGGTGCGCAATACCGCAACCCGCAGGATTTGGCTCTCATCATCGAGGCGTTGCAGCAGGCGGGCTTGCCCGAATGGCCGTTCGGCTTCACCGGCGACGAGCACAACCGCTTGAAGGGCGAGGAGATCGCCTCTTTGGTGCTGGGCCATACTCTGCAGGGCCAGCTTGAACCTGGTCTCCAACCAGCCTTCCTTCAGATCGGGAGCGACGGCAAGGCAGCCTTTCGCTCCACGACGCGGCTGATCACTGAAACCGTCCGTGTCGATGGCGATCTCTTGTGCGAGCTGAGCGAGAATATGTTCGGGCGCCCCGACTGCGGTCCCGTCTACAGACGCCACGACGATGGAAGCGGCGGCTATTCCTTTGTCAATTCAAGCAAGGTGTTTCACTTCACGGTGGCTCAGTAGATGCACGCGTCTCATTGATATCTCTGGACTCGCGGATGGAAGGTATGGAGCGAAGGCTTACCGCAATCCTTGCTGCCGATGTTGTCGGATACAGCCGCCTCATGGGCGAGGACGAGGTAGGCACGCTCGAACGATTGAAAAGTTGCCGCCGCGAATTGGTCGACCCCGCGATCAAGGAATTCCACGGTCGCATTATCAAGCTCATGGGCGATGGAGCGCTGGTCGAGTTCGCGAGTGTCGTCGATGCCGTCCAGTGTGCTGCCATGATCCAACGCCGGATGGCCGATCGCAACAAGGGCACCGCTGATGGCCGCCATATCCGGTTTCGCATCGGCGTCAATCTCGGCGACGTCATCGTTGACGACAATGACATCTACGGCGATGGCGTGAACATCGCCGCGCGCCTCGAGGCTATGGCCGAGCCAGGCGGAGTCTGCATCTCCGGAACCGCATTCGATCACGCGGTCCACAAGGTTGATGTCGGCTTTGCCAGTCTTGGCGAGCAGCGGCTCAAGAACATCGCCGATCCGGTTCGCGCCTATCGGCTGCTGCTGGATCCCGCGGCCGCAGGGAAGATCAAGGTGGCAGTTCGCCGGCCGGTATCCTCGCGGGCGATCGGGATGGCAGGAATAGCGGTGCTGTTCGTCGCGCTCCTTGCAGGATTGTTTGCGTGGCAATCGAGGACATCTTCCCTGACCGACCGACCATCGGTCGCCGTGCTGCCGTTTACAAACCTCGGCGGCGATCCGAGCCAGGACTATTTTGCCGACGGCATCACCGAGGATCTAATCACCGACCTCACCAAACTTTCCGGTCTCGATGTCATCGCCCGCAATTCCGTCTTCGCCTACAAGAACAAGCCTGCAGCGTTGGCGGACGTCGCGCGCGACCTTGGCGTCCGCTTCGTCGTTGAGGGCAGCGTCCGACGCACCGGCGAGCAAATCCGCGTCAATGCCCAGCTCATCGACACAGCAAGCGGCGATAATCTGTGGGCCAATCGGTTCGACCGCGGCATAGCTGGAGTGTTCAGTGTCCAGGACGAGATGAGCGGGGAGATCGCCAAAGCTCTCGGTATCCAGGCTTCGGCAGCGGAAAGCGAGCGCATGGCACGCCCGCCGACCCAGAACCTCGAGGCCTACGACTACTATCTACAAGCCGAGACGGCGTCACGCAGCGGCCTGCTGGCCGGTCTGCGGGAGGCGCTTGCGCTCTATGAAAAGGCGGAGGGGCTCGACACCGCCTTCGCAGAAGCCTTTGCGGCTGACGCGCGCACGACCGTCTATGTCTGGCGCGAGTCCTTCAACGACATCATCCAGAGCGCGCCCGCACGAAAGAGAGCCTATGAGAAGGCGAGTCGAGCTTTGGAACTCGACCCGGACCTTTCGTCGCCCTATGCTATTCTCGGTATCATGCAAGTCGTGAATCGCCGCTACGAAGATG
This sequence comes from Mesorhizobium sp. PL10, assembly GCF_053714315.1. Classification (NCBI taxonomy): domain Bacteria; kingdom Pseudomonadati; phylum Pseudomonadota; class Alphaproteobacteria; order Hyphomicrobiales; family Phyllobacteriaceae; genus Mesorhizobium; species Mesorhizobium sp. PL10. Next base: position 34,284 of record NZ_JBSKBR010000023.1, read on the forward strand.
CGATTGCCTCTGCCACGAAGGCTGTTTCAATCGGTCCGGGCGATGCAGAGGCGCAAGCAGCCCTTGGATATGTTCAGCTATACGCCGGCAATCATGTCGACGCAGCCAATGCGGTCGAGACGGCGCTCAGGCTCGACCCCGACCTTTCCGCCATCAACCGGGAAGCTGCTGGGCTGGTTTTTCTTCTCCAGGGGAATGTCGAGAAAGCGATCGAGACGCTCGAACGCACACGCGACGACGCGCCGACAGTTGCCAACTTTCGGTTTACGCTCGCTGCGGCATATGTCCGCGGCGGCCGTCTACCGGATGCGAAAGCCGCAATCGCCGATGGGCTCCGCCTCGCCGCAGGGTCCAGCTACGTGGACTCCGTGGCTGGGTGGCAGATGACTCAACATTTCCGGAACCGGCAGGATCTGGCGACCATCGTCAATGCGCTGCGCCAAGCAGGACTACCCGAATGGCCCTACGGCTTTACCCCGGACGAACGCGACCAGTTGAAGGGTGCTGAGATCGCGTCCCTCGTCATTGGCCATACACTTCAAGGCCAGATCGAACCCGGTCTCCAACCAGCCTTCCTTCAGATCGGGAGCGACGGCAAGGCGGCCTTCCGCACGACGACGCGGCTGGTCACCGAGACCGTTTACGTCGATGGCAATCTCTTGTGCGAGCAGAGCGAGAACCTGTTCGGGCGCCCCGACTGCGGTCCCGTCTACAGACGCAACGGCACCGCTGGCAAAGGCTACTCCTATGCCAATACAAGCAAGGTGTTTCACTTCACGGTCGTCCAGTAGGCGAACCTGGTGTCAGTGATACTTGTCGAGCTCCAAATTGGCCGCGACCTGCGGCCAATTGGCGTCGGCTTTCGGAATGTTTTCAGCCGCATGCGCGGCGAAATCGTCGGCATTGCCGACGTCGTAGATCAGGTAGAGTTTGCCGTCGATAATCTTGAATGCTTCCGGATCGACATTGACCGTGACCCCACCGCCCACGACTTCGCCGGCACAGTAGCCGCCATATTGAGGAGCGTACTTGACCGGTTCGCTCATGAACATTTCCTGGTGTTTCTTGCTGGCGAAATGCCAAGGTGTGCCCAGCCATTCATAAGTGAACTCTTCGGAGCCCTTCACGGCCTTGCCGTCGGTGAAATAGGCGACCGTGTCGTAGCCCATGATCGCCACACCGCCGAAATAGCCGGTGTTTACCGAATCGTCGGCCCAGGCCGATCCCGCGCCGACGACCGCAGCTACCGCGACCAGGCCAGCCGCCCCCAAATTCCGAACCAGTCGTGACTTGATCATCGTGCTCATCTGCATCCTCCGTTAATCATGGATCTCGGCGCACTTCGCCGCGTTCGCCTCGCCAAGGATTTTGGCTTGGCAGGTAGCACCATGGCGTTTGAAAAGTCGTATGATATCCGTGTTGTCCTTCCAGAATGCGCGCGTTATCGGCATGTAGCCATGCCCCTCGGGATGATTCACATCCGCACCTTTCGCTATAAGGAATTCCGCCAGTTCAACGTGGTTTTCCTCGCCGGCCACCAACAACGGCGTAGCACCCGCCTTGTTGGCGGCATCGTCAAGCACCGCGCCTTTTTCCAGCAGCAGCCTGGCAATCTGCAGGCTGCCCGAGAAAGCAGCCGCGTGAAGTGGGGTAAAGCCACCCGAGTTACGCGCCATGACGTCGGCGCCCTTGCCCACCAGGAACGCGGCAATTTCCGGCTGGTTGTCGAGCGCTGCAGCGATGAGGAGGGTTGCCTGGTCGCGTGCCCGGCTGTCGACCTCGGCACCGCCTGCCAAGGCTTGCTCCACGGCACCCTTGTCTCCGGCGGCGATGGAGTCGAACAAATGCTCACCTGCGGCTGCTGTCGTAGCCGCCAATACCAGCATGCCAAGTGCCAGCATTCCGCGCATAACGGAGAAATAGCATATTAGCTTGGGGTCATTCAAGCTGGATCGGGCTCACCGGGACAGATGCCGGCGGACGGCGCGGCCGGGCTGGCTTGAGATGCAACGGGCTGCAGCGTCGGCACTGGCAAGCGGTTAAATCAGGCCGGGAGCCGCCACATTCGCACGCGACCTGCGCCACGCAATTCCGTTTCCTCGAGTGGGTCGCAAGCAAATTTTGGTCCGAGCAGTTGGCGCGTTGCGTCGGAAATGCGGATTTCATCGGGCTCCGCGGACGTTTGAATACGTGAGGCGAGATTAACGGTCTCGCCCCACAGGTCATAGGCGAACCGCCTCTTGCCTATCACGCCGGCGACGATCGGCCCTGAGTGAATTCCAATTCTGAGCCTTATCGGTTCTCCTGCGAAACGTTCGCGCTTGACCGCCTTGCGCAGCTCAAGCGCATAGCGCGCGAGGGCCTTTGCATGATCGGATCGCGCGGTGGGCAGGCCACTGACCACCATCACACAATCGCCGATTGTCTTGATCTTTTCGCAGTCGTATCGTTCCGAAAGCCGATCCGCCGCCTTGAAGAAGTAATTCAGAATAGCCAGCGTCGTCACGGCTCCGACGCTCCGCGCTCTTTCCGTAAAACCGACGATGTCGGCAAAAAGCACACTCACCTCTGCGTGGTTGTCCGCAATCTTCTTGTGCGCTTTTAACCGCTCCGCGATCGACGCCGGAAGAATGTTGAGGAGCAGGGTTTCGGCGCGCTGGTATTCACGCGCCAATCCCTCCTGGCTCTTCCTCAACGCCTCGTTCGCCGATTGTAATTTCTCGTTGAGTTGACGCTCCCTTTCTTGCAGGAGCGTCATCTCATAAGCCTTCTGTTGAAGCCGTTGCCTGTTGGCGCGTTCGACGCTGGCGTCGAGAAAGAGCAGCCACACGCAGGCGTCGTCAGCAAAAAAATGAAGGTCCGCGACACGCCCGCTGGGCAGCTCGACCATGGGAATATGAAACGGAAGTTCCGGGCAAGGCAGCAGCCCTTCCATAAACTCAAGCTGCTCGGCAACAGGCTTGCCAATGCGAAGCGACGACAGTCCGTGATGTTCAACATTACCGCCCTTCGCAGTCACGCAAAGCTGGGCGTCGATTTTCACATAAGCGACAGAGTGCCCATTGTAGAAGAAATTGAAAATCCAATTTACGACTTCTTTTGGCAATCCATGCATGGTCTATTTTGCGACCATCAAAGCAAGTTGATGAAACGCATCATCAACATGCTGACCTGAGAGCGCACTTGTCAGATAGATTTGCCATCCACGCTGCCTCAGTTCGTCAATCTCACTATCCGATATTTCCCATCGATCGGCCAGATCGGATTTGTTGATCAGCAATACAAACGGCATAGCGCCGAATTCGGCCTCGACCCGTTCGCGCAGCGTGACCGCCACGGCAAGGGTAGCAGCGCGGGTTCCATCGACGACAAGCACGAGCCCGGTTGCACCGCGAACATAGCTGACGCGAAATGAGCCGATATCGTCTTCGCCGGCCAAATCCCACAAAATCAGATCCACGGTTTTGCCCGGGAGTTCGACACTCTTCTTGTCGATTTTCACTCCCACCGTGGTCAGGTAGGTTTCTGAAAAGATGCTTTGCACAAACCTGCGAACCAGACTCGTCTTTCCGACAGCGAAGCCGCCCAGCATGCAGATCTTTTTTTGCAACATTTCGGGCTCCGCTAGTCCAGGTTCACAGTAATCGAAACCCGGCGGTTGGTGGAGCTCCCGTTTTGACTATTTTCAGGCACCAGCGGCTCAAACGTGCCCGCGCCCCGAACCAGCAGCAGTTCCGGAGCGACGCCGCGCTTGTTGAGAAGCGCACGAACTGTCTCGGCGCGGGCGGCGCTGATCGACGCGTTGGCCGTCTCGCGGCCCGTGGTGTCCGAATGGCCGGTCAACATGAACCGCGCTGTTACGCCCGACTTGCGGGCATTTTGGGCGAATACCTTTATTTGATCCGCCAACCTGTCGAGAACCGGCGTCTGTTCTGGCCCCGGCACAACTTTGCCGGAAGAGAAGAAGATATCGGTCGTCTGGATGGCCTCTCTCAAATAATTCAGTTCTGCAAGATTCAGCTCGCTCAGCTGCGAGACATCCAGAACCACTCCGTCCGCCGAAAGTTGTTCGGCGGCGGCCTGCGCGCGGCTGATCCAGCCGGCAGGAGCCTCACCCACGGCAACGATACGACCCTGGATGATCGACAGCTGAACCGTTTTCGGCGGGTTCAGCGACGCCGTCAGCCGCTTCACCACGAACTTCGGATCAAGGCTCTGGTAGAATTGCCACTGTGAATGAACCCGGGCAGGATCAACCTGCGTTCCGGACAGCAGCGCTTGCGGGTCGGCGGCAAGCGGGTCTCTCAGGCCGGAAATGTAGAAATGTCCGCCCCTCGCCGTTTGTTGGGCGACGATGATGCCCGGTTGAGCCTCAAGTCGCGAGACATAATACTGCCAGTGCTCCGCCGAGCGTGCATCGGGACTCACGTCACGAACCTTGGAGATGTCGAATTCCGGTCCGCCTGCCGAAAGCTGTCGGGCCGCTGCGCGCGCCCGATCTATCCAGGTGTCGGGAGCCTCACCCTCGGCGACGATGCGATCATTGACGATCGAAAGTCGTACTGTATCCGGCGGATACAGCGACGCCGTCAGCCGCTTCAACACGAACTCCGGCTCAAGGCTCTCATAGAACTGCCATTGCGAATGAACCTGGGCGGGATCGACCTGGGTGCCGGACAACAGCGACTGCGGGTCGGCGCCAAGCGGGTCTCTCAAGCCGGCGATATAGAATTGGCCATCGCGTATCTTTTGTTCTGCAACGATGATGCCCGGCTGGGTCTCCAGCCGCGACACATAGGCCTGCCAGCGCTCCGCCGCTCGTACTTCAGGGCTTACGTCACGGACCCCGGAGATATCGAAGACCGGCCCGCCTGCCGAAAGCTGCTGGGCCGCTGCGCGCGCCCGATCTATCCAGGTGTCGGGCGCCTCGCCTTCGGCAACGATGCGATCATTGACGATCGACAGTCGTACTGAATCCGGCGGAGCCAGCGACGCCGTCAGCCGCTTCAACACGAACTCGGGTTCAAGGCTCTGATAGAATTGCCACTGCGAATGAACCTGGGCGGGATCGACCTCCGTTCCGGACAACAGCGACTGCGGGTCGGCGGCAAGCGGGTCTCTCAAGCCGGCAATGTAGAATTGGCCATCGCGCACCTGTTGTTCGGCAACGATAATGCCCGGCTGGGCCTCCAGTCGCGACACGTAAGCCTGCCAGCGCGACACGTAAGCTTGCCAGCGCTGCGCTGATTGCCAGGAAAGAAAGTACCAGCCGCCTGCCAGACTCAAAAGCAGCAGAGCCACGGCCGCCACCAGCCACGGAAATCCCTCGTTTGATTCCTCCTGCTTCAGCTCGACGCAGGTCTGCAACTGCGTCTCTACGCCGACCAACTGCGAACCGTCGCCGTCAAACTGCTCTAAAGCCTGTGAGCTTTCCTCATGGATGCGAAGCAATACATCGCGAATTATGTCGTGCAATTCCTCCGGCGGATTTCCCCGGATCACCGAAACCAGGGTCGCAAACGGTCCAACTTCCGACCAGAGTCGAAGGTCGCCGAAACGAATAGTGTCCAGGCCGCTCTGCTCTTTCTCGTTAAACGAGTCCTTCACAAAATCCTGAATTGCACTAAGCATCGAAGAGATGAGCTGAGGATCTTCGCTCGTCGCATTATCGGCCGTCACATGCGCTATCAAAAGCCCGGAATTCCGATGAATGAGAAAGGCATGCTCTATACGATAGACAAGAGAATGCTTCAGAACAACTTGCGAGAAACTAGCGCCCGTTCTCCAAGCTTCAAATCTCCACTTGAGCCCATGCCAGGTAAATATATGCCTTAAAGTTTCATTCAGCGACTGAAAGGTCTGGTCGATCTTTTCCCCGATCGACTTGCGAATTGCCGGCAGAAACACCGGATATAATATATCCGTCAGCGTGCGCGGGCTCTTCTGGATCGACCGCTGCACAGCCCTTTCGACAGCTGGCGCAAGCGCCTCGCCGAGTTGCGCATGAGACGCTCGCGCTGTCGCACTGGGAAGAACGTCGCCCACTGCTGCCGCAAGCTGCTCCGGTTCGTCCAGCAGATGCGTGACTCGTGAAAGCTCCGAAATTTCGCGGCTGACCAGCAACTGGCGCAGCGTTTCCATGCGAGGATCGGCGGTTGGAACAGCCTCGAAACGCGCACGGTAGTCCGGATCGACGTTCCGGGCAATTTCGATCAAAAGGCGAGCCAGAGCCTCGCGATCAATCTCTGTATCGTTCGAGGCTGTTCTTTTCGGTAGGTTGAGTGGGTCGACGGTTGACGTCAAGGTCCCATCAACTCACTTTCCAGCTACGGTCCGAGTTGCTCTTGCTGCCGACGGGATCCTGATTCAGAGCTTTTGCAACCTCGACAAACAGGCCAGCCAAAAGGTTTCGGTCGGTCTTGACGTTGCTGAGATCGGCAAACATTTTCTCGATCAGCATCTGAACGCCTTCATTCTTCTGCTTGATTTCCTCACGCAGCGAATGATCGTTTCGATTTATCCGGTCCGAAACGTCGCGCTCAAGCGCGCTCAGTTGATCCGACAGGGCGCGCACCTGCTTTTCAAGTGCCTGGTTTTGCTCGCGAAGATTCCGGTCAATCTCCTTGTCGGCGTCGGCTCGCGAATCTTTTTCGGTCCGCAACTGCCCCGCAAGCGAGTCGATCTGCTTCTTTGCATTCGACTCGTACATTTCGAGATTGCGCTTGGCTTCGGATTCGACATCCTTGAAGCGCTGCAAGACCCGTTCTTCAAGCTTGGAAAAACGGCGGTCATAGTCCTGCATCTGGTTGCCGAACAGCAGATCACGTATCTTGTCGACACCTACGGCGTCGCCGGCGCCGCCGTTCTCACGAGCCTGGACTCCCAGGAAGTTCAGCCCGTTACCTTCTGCGTTACCTAGGAGATTTGCGTCCGCCTTCTTTTCTGAAGAAACGGTATTCGTAGATTCCTTTGCCATGCTTTTGCCCTTCCATCTGAACACCTGCCACGGTGTAAAACCCCATAAAAAACAGAGCATGTCAGCAAAATACCCGGCTCGCAAGCGGGTATCTCTTGACTTAGGCTGATTCGTGAGGCAGCCGGTTGCCGCGTCACCGACTCGACAACGGGCGTTTGGGGCGAACCATTTCAAATGGCGGCGGCGGCAACTGCAATATAGCGTTCAATGTTGCTCGGTAAGGACCACGTCATCAATTATACCGCAACACTGCGGGATTTTCCGGTCTGGGTTTTTTCCAGGAGCTAGTCGACGCGCGCGGCTCTGCTAGTTCGAAAAGCTCACGCTCACGCCGCGCTGCCGAAAATAAGCCTGCATCAACTTGCGTCCCTGGCGGTTGTTCTGTGCCAACTTGGTCGGATCGAACACCGCCTGTTTTATCCCTTCCCGTGCCAGCGCCGCCTTGAGCGTCGCGATATGGGCGTCAATGTCGGCATTGTCGGCCCGAAGCGAGGCATAAATGCTCTCGGTCGCCTGGGCCACGGTCGGTTCGCTCACAGCTGTCGTCCTTTGGTTGGTCGAGCGGCGGCTTAACACAGATTCGCGGCTCCGCCGATACCGGTGGACCTCCGTCCATCGAAGGCGAATGGCCGCATTGCCAACCCTGCCGAAGTCGAAAGTCAGACCCACCGCCCCTGTAGAGCTTGACGAAAATCGGTGCGCCTGTTTGAGAGCGGAGGATCGGGACATCGATTCATGGGGAGATGGGCAAGGGTGGGCAAACCGTGAAGCGCGTTCTTCGGATGCTTGCCGCGGCGATTGTGGCGTCCGGGGTAACCGGCTGCACCAGCATTTCCTACTACACGCAGTCGCTGGAGGGCCATGTGCAGATCATGGCGGCGCGCAGGAATGTCGGGAAACTCATTCATGATCCTTCGACGCCCAAGGCCTTGCGCGCCAAACTGACATCGGCAAGCGCCATCAGGCGGTTTGCGACTGATGAACTGGCGCTGCCCGACAACAGCAGCTACCGCAGCTATGTCGACATCCATCGGGACGCCGTGACCTGGGCGGTTTTTGCCGCGCCGCAATTCTCGCTCACACCACGCACATGGTGCTTTCCGGTTTTCGGCTGCGTTCCGTACCGGGGATACTTCTCCCGGAAATCCGCCGCTGAGAGCGCTGTCGAACTTCATCGAGAGGGACTGGACGTCTATGTCACGGGCGTCACCGCCTATTCCACACTGGGCTGGTCCAGCGATCCACTGCTGAGCACCATGCTGCGTCAGGACGACACCTACCTCGCAAGCCTTGTTTTTCACGAGCTGGCGCATCAGCGCCTCTATGTGGATGGCGATTCCGCATTCAACGAGGCGTTCGCCGTTGCCGTCGAAACCACCGGCGTCAGGAAGTGGCTCCGCGCTGCCGGCGATCGGGCCGGATTGCGCCGCTACGAAGCCGATCGCAAGCGCAGCGCCGATTTTCTCGGACTGGTGTCGAAAACGCGCGACGAGTTAAGACAGGTCTATGAAAGCCCCCGCACCCCGGAGCAGATGACGGCTGCCAAAACAGCCACGATCGACAGGCTGCGGATGCGCTACCGGCAGATGCGCAACAAAAACTGGGCCGGATACCGGGGATACGACGCCTGGTTCAATGCCCCGATCAACAACGCGAAGCTCGCCGCGACTTCTGTCTACGGTGAACAGGTTCCGGCCTTTCTTCGCTTGTACGACTTGTGTTCGGGCGATTATCCCAGGTTTTACGCTTCTGTCCGGCGGATCGCGGATCTGCGTCAACCTTCCCGCGCCGAAGCGCTCAAGGCGGCCGATACGTGTGGGTGAACGGAAAACCGGCTTCAGAGAATGGTCCGAAACGAGCATCGAGTGCAGTGACAGCCCACGCGGCTGGCCTTGATTGAAATTCATCGGATTGCACCGGAATGCGCATGTCGTATATGTTCGAGTGCGCCATAAACCCGTGAAAGGTCGACGCCCGTCTCGCAGGCGGATGCCCTCCCCGGATTGAGCGCGGCCGTGAAGGTAGCCACGAGCTACCGGAGTCCACCATGCTCGATCAGGACGTTTCGCATGACGTGATTGCGTCTTTCGGCCCTTTTCGCTTGAGCGTCTCTGAGAGATTGCTCGCAAGAGGCGGGGAACCTGTCGGGATTGGCGGGCGGGCGTTGGATATCCTTATCGTACTGGTGGAGCACGCCGGGGAAGTCCTGAGCAGCAAGGATCTGCTCAGGCGTGTCTGGCCCGATGTGATTGTTGAGGAGGGAAGTCTCCGGGTACACCTCTCCAATCTTCGCAAGGCTTTGGGTGACGGGAAAGATGGCAACCGATACATCGCCAATGTAGCCGGACGTGGCTACAGTTTCGTAGCGCCGGTGCAGACCTCCGCTCGCATGATCCCCACCCCGCCCAGCTCAGGAGCCGGTCGGCCCAAAAGGCTGCCGCCGCGACTTGAAAGGATGATCGGGCGCGAAGAAACGGTTGCCGCTCTACGCTCCCTGCTTACCGAACGGCGGTTCGTCAATGTGGTCGGGCCGGGAGGTATGGGCAAGACGACCGTTGCGGTTGCGATAGCTCACTCCTTGCGCAGCGAGTTTTCCGATCAGATCTATTTTCTCGACCTTGGCGCGCTGGGAGATGCATCTCTGGTCGCCGGCGCTGTGACTTCAACGTTGGGTTTGAGCGGTCAGGCGGCGCAGGACCCGGTGTCTGCTCTGGTTGCCTTTCTGGTCGACAAGCCGATTCTTCTCGTCCTCGATAGCTGCGAGCATGTGATCGATGCAGTCGCCGCGCTGGCAGAGCGTCTCTTTGCCGAAATCCCTCTCGTGCACCTGCTAACAACCAGCCGCGAGGCCTTGCGTGTCGAGGGCGAGAATGTGCATCTGCTGACGCCCCTTGAAGGGCCGTCCGAAGACAGTGGGCTGACCGCTGCGCAGGCACTTGCCTCGCCCGCTGTGCAACTCTTCATGGAACGCGCCGTCGCGGGAGGCCTTGGTGCCGAACTCAGCGATGCGGACGCGCCGATCCTGGCGGCAATATGCCGCCGGCTTGACGGGATAGCACTGGCAATTGAACTCGCTGCCGGCCGCGTGGGCACCTACGGAATTCGCGGAACCGCCGAACTGCTTGATGACCGCTTCAAGCTTCTATGGCACGGCCGGCGAAGCGCTATTCCGCGTCATCAAACGCTTCAGGCAATGTTCGACTGGAGCTACAACCTGCTCTCCCCGCACGAACAGACGATCTTGCGCCGGTTGTCTGTATTCGTCGGCCCTTTCACGCTCAGAGATGCCATAGCAATCGCATCGGACGGTGAAGCCGATGCGCCAGCGGTAGCAGACGCCGTCGAGAGCCTGGTGAACAAGTCGCTTATCAGGATGTCCGAGTTGGCGGGATCGACTTACCACCGGCTCCTCGATACCAGTCGAGTTTATGCGGCGGCCAAGCTTGCCGAAACCGGCGACGGCGCGGTGCTGTCGAGGCGACATGCGCATCATTATGCCGATCGCTTCAAACCAGACTCGACAAGAGCGACTGTGTTCGGGAACCGCGACGTCTCCGCTTATGAGCCGCACATGGGCAATATTCGAGCAGCACTCGAGTGGAGCTTTTCGGACGGCGGCGAGGCCCAGAACGGTGTCCAACTTGCAGCCGGAGCGGCGCCTCTGTTCTTGGGGTTCTCGCTTCTGGGCGAGTGCGAACGGTGGTGCGAGCGGGGCCTGTCCGCCTTAGGGGAGACAGATCGCGGAACGGAGCGCGAATTGGCGCTTCAAGCAGCGTTGGCGATCTCGTCGATGTTCACACGCGGTAACAGCGATGCCGTCAGAAAGGCCATCGAGCGAGGCATCGGACTGGCGGAGGCGCTGCGGGACGGCCAATACAAGTTGCATCTGCTGGCCGGGCTGAACATCTTTCTTACTCGCATCGGGGACTTTCGCGGGGCCCTCGCCTGCGCCGAGCGGAGCGTGCTCGTTGCGGCAGAGCTTGGGGAGCAGTCAGGGATCATCATAGCCGAGTGGATGCTCGGCGTATCGCATCACCTGGTTGGAAACCAGGCGGCGTCGCAGCGACACAGCGAGCGTGGACTGGAACTGGAAGCAGAGGCTGGCAGCGTCCAGGTCGACTTCTTCGGCTACGACCACAGGATACGCGCGCTTATTGCGCTAGCGCGTGCCTTGTGGTTGCGCGGCATGCCGGAGAGTGCGCTCAGAATGGCGGATCAAGCCGTCGAGGAAGCAACGAAACGTGAGCATCCGGTCGCGGTTTGCATGTCGCTGGTTTACACTGTCCCAGTCTACCTCTGGAGCGGCGACTTTGAGCGCGCGGCGCAATGGATCGAACGTGTTCTAGCTTATGCGACGAAGTATTCGCTGGCTCCCTATCATGCGATGGGCCTTGCTTTGAAGGGTGAGCTCATGATCTTGCAAGGCGAGCCGGCCGAGGGCGCGCAATTGCTCCGTAGCGCTGTCGCGACGCTTAGCGCTGAACGGTTCAATATCCTTGCGACGGCATTCCTCCGAGCGCTCGCCGAAGGTATGATGCGAAGCGGCCAGCTTGATGAGGCTACGACCACAATCGACCGGGCCATTGCCTTGGCGGACCAAGCCGGCGAGACGTACGATCGTCCGGATTTGCTGCGTGTGTGGGCCGAAATCCGCCTGGCATACTCTCCGCCCGATGTGAGTGCGGCTGAGGACTCGCTGCTTCAAGCGGTCTATTGGGCAGGTAAACAATCGGCAACGGCGTGGGAGTTGAGGGCTGCCGTACCGCTGGCCAGGATGTGGCAGCAGCAAGGTCAGGCAGACCGTGCCCGGGATTTGCTCGGCAGGCTCCTTCAGCGGTTCGGCGAGGGAGTGCAAACCGCCGATGTAAATGCGGCGAGCGCCCTGCTCGCCGAATTGAACGGCACATCCGCAAATGCATCGCGCTAACGCGCCCGCTAACGACTCTTAACAACGCATAACGCGCAATTCCCTCCCGTTCGAGCGAACATTCCTCCGCGGCCATTCGATCTGCGTGACCGCATCCGAACAAATAGAAAAATAGAGGAGGATGTCATGTCATCAGCATCAATGTCGCCCACGCGGCGCGAACTTCTTGCCACCGCAGTTGCAGCCGGGGCCATCAGCGCGCTTCCCTCTGCGCTACACGCGGCAACCGGGACCGACTCGATTCGCCCCTTCACGTTCAGTGCCTCAGAGGAAGATCTGGCCGACCTGCGCCAACGCCTGGCGCAGACCCGATTACCCGACAAGGAAACCGTCACCGATTATTCGCAGGGCGTACCGCTCAAGACGGTCCAGCAGCTTCTGCGTTACTGGCAGACCGAATACGACTGGCGGAAAGCGGAAGCGAGGATGAATGCCTATCCGCACTTCATCACCGAGATTGACGGACTGGACATCCATTTCATCCACGTCCGTTCGGTGCATGAAAACGCAATGCCGCTCATCGTCACGCATGGATGGCCGGGTTCAATCATCGAGCAGCTCAAGATAATCGAGCCGCTGACCAATCCCACCGCGCATGGCGGCAGCGCATCGGATGCCTTCGATATCGTGATTCCGTCGATGCCGGGCTACGGATTTTCCGGCAAACCGCAGACGACCGGCTGGGATCCCGAACGGATCGCGCGGGCATGGACCACGCTGATGCGACGCGTTGGCTACAAGCACTTTGTGGCACAGGGTGGCGACTGGGGTGCTACCGTCACGGAGCAGATCGGCGTGCAGGCGCCGCCTGAACTGCTCGGCATTCACACCAACATGCCCGGTGCAATTCCTGCAGAGATCGACCAGGCATCTTTCGCCGGTGCGCCGGCGCCGTCCGGTCTGTCCGATGAGGAGAGAAGCACGTACGAACAGCTCGTGTTCTTCTACAAGCATGTTTACTACGCCCTCTGGATGGCAACGCGCCCGCAAACACTGACCGGGTTTGCGGACTCCCCCATCGGCCTCGCCACCTTCCTGCTCGACCACGACATGGCCAGTCTGCAGATGATCGCGCGTTCGTTCGATGGGCAGAGTGAAGGCCTCACGCCGGACGACGTCCTCGACAATGTCACACTGTTCTGGCTCACCAACACAGGGGTTTCGTCAGGTCGTCTCTATTGGGAAAACAAGCTCGCGTTTTTCAGTCCCAAGGGCATCTCCGTTCCGGTTGCCGTAAGCGTCTTCCCCGACGAACTCTACCAGACGCCGCGGAGTTGGGCGGAACGGGCGTATCCCAAGCTCATCCACTACAACAAGGTCGACAAGGGCGGTCATTTTGCTGCTTGGGAACAGCCGAAGCTCTTTACCGAAGAGCTTCGCGCCGCGTTCCGGTCGCTTCGGCAATCGATATGAGATGAACGGGGCGTCTGCTGCTCCGCTCTCCATCCAAGACGGACCGGGCACACGCCCCGGTCCGCCGCATGTGAACTCAGAAGCCACCAAAATCGGAGGAAATTGACATGAACGATATTCAGCAGCGCCGCGAAGCCGCGATAGCGACACCCGCAGCGCGAGGCGTAGACATAAGGCTCGAGGTCGCGGTCATTCCCGTTTCGGACATCGACCGTGCCAAACACTTCTATGGCGGCTTGGGCTGGCGACTGGACGCCGACCTCACAGGCGACGGATTTCGTGTCATCCAGTTTACGCCTCCGGGCTCCCCGTGTTCGGTCGTCTTCGGCTCAGGGACCACAACGGAGCCCTATGCCCGGCTCGAACTCGATGTCCTCAAAAGCGCTGGCGAGCTCGTCGTGTCGGACATCGAGGTGGCGCGCGCCGAACTCGCCGATCTCGGTGTCGACGTGAGCGAAGTGTACCACTATGCCGGCAACGAAGGCCGCGTCAGCGGTCCGGACCCCGAACGGCGCAGCTACCTGTCGTGGGCATCCTTCAGCGATCCGGCCGGAAATATCTGGATGTTGCAGGAGGTCACCGCGCGAGCGCCCGGTCGCGTGGACGCTGGCGAAACCACATTTGGCTCGTCGGCCGAGCTCGCGGCCGCGCTCCGGCGTGCGTCTGTGGCCCATGGCGAGCACGAGAAACGGACAGGCGGCCAGCGTGATGAGAATTGGCCAGACTGGTACGCGCAGCACATGGCGGCGGAGAAGGCAGGCAAGGAGTTGCCTCTATAAGTCGGGCCGTCGATTGGTTTGAACCAAGGAGCGGCGTGGCTCTCATCGTCGCCAATGGGCCGCTTAGGACGCAAAGTTGCCTTCGGCCCTGCAACAGCGATGTCTGTCTGGCGCCGAGCCGGCGCGCTCGGCGCTACTAGAGCTATCGATCGTTTCACGCAACTCCAACGGCCTGACGATCAGCCGAGCGACAGTTCCGTCGTCTGGTGTCTCAGCACCAGGCCGACCGCGCCCAGCAAGGCATCGTTCTCGGTGTGCTTGCCGACGATTATGCGTGTGCGCAGGGCCGGAGCGACATCGCGGGACTTGATGAGCGTGTGGCGTTCATAGGACGCGATCAGCGGCGTCAACAGAATGTCGCCTGCCAAGGCCATGTGGCCGCCGATGATGATCAGCGGCGGATTGAGCACCGAGCCGATCAGGCCGAGACCGCGGCCGGCGGTCTCGGCGGTATCCTCGATCATCCGCAACGCCCTGACATCGCCCTCTTCGGCCATGGTGATGACATCGTCCATGGTGACTTGCCGCCGCACGACACGCGAAATCTGTTCCAGTGGCCGGGCAAAGCTTGCATAGAGCTCCAGACATCCGCGATTGCCGCACCGGCAAAGATCGCCGCCGGGATCAATGCTGATGTGCCCGAATTCGCCGGCGCCGCCGGCGATGCCCGTCACCAGCCGGCCTTGCTGGACAATGGCTCCGCCGACACCCAGATCGATCTTGAACAGCACGAAATCATCCTGGCCGACGGCGGCACCCCACATCAGCTCGGCAATGGCCGAGCAGTTGCTCTCATTGTCGGCGAAGATCGGCTGTTCCAGGACGGGTCCGAATACATCCCGTATGTTGACGCCGGCCCATGTTGGAACCATGCTCGCGCGCAGCACCACTCCATCGCGGCTGACCGGGCCGGAGACGGAGACACCAACCCCCAGGAGCCCCGCCACCGGCAGACCGTTTTCCTTGTAAGATTGGGCAATTGCCGATTTGACCATCTGGGCCGCCTGTTGCGGCTGGTAGTCCAGAGGCATCGAGATAGTTTGTTCGGCAATGACGGAATGCGAGACATCGGCGACGATGAGCCGTATCTCTTGAAGAGCCAGGTGAATTCCGACGCAGGTGCCCGCCGTCGGATTGAGCGTAACGGCCGCGGCTGGTCTGCCGATACCTCTGATACCATCGCTGCTGGCGGGGGCTTCGATGATCATCCCCGACTTTCTCAAGCCGTTGAGGGCAGTCGAGACCGTCGAGCGCGCCAGACCGGTGACGCGTGCGATCTGCGACGCCGAGAGGCCGCCGCGCTCGCTCAGGCAGCGCACGATCATGCTCTCCGGCGACGCGGACGGTCTGTCGATCAGCCAGGCTCTAAGCGAAGGTTTTGTCATGGACCAACATAAACACCGTTGACTGATGGCTTCAATATGTCATCTTGGAAAGAACTCGAGATTAACGCATCTCGCCGGCAGCGGCTTCAAACCGCGGCCATAAGCGGTCGATACGAACCGTGCAACCATATGGGAGTGAAGCCATGAAATCCGTCATGACCGCCTTCGCGGTCGCTGCTGCGTGCACCTTTGTCGCCGGGGCCGCCTTCGCCGAGCCCAAGACGAACCTTTTGCACCAATGGGCGACCGGATCGGACGCCCAGGCGATCGCCAAGCTCGGCGAGATGTTCACCGCCAAGGGCGGCAAGTGGGAACAGACCTCGATCGCCGGTCACACGGCCAATACGCTGGCCAAGCTGCGCGCCGACGTCATCGCCGGCAATGCGCCGCCTGCCGTGCAGCTCAAGGGCCCGGAAATCGCCGAGTGGAACGAGACCGGCATGACCGCCGACCTCGACGAGCTGGCGGCCTCGGAAGGATGGGAGAAAGTGGTTGCACCGGAATTGCTTCCGGTGATGAAGCCGACCGGCAAATGGGTCGCCGCGCCCATGAACATCCACCGCATCAACTGGCTATGGGCCTCGCCGAAGGTCATGCAGGCCGCCGGCGTGGCGGAAATGCCCAAGACCTGGGCCGAGTTCAATGCGGCCTGCGACAAGATCGTCGCCTCGGGCAAGATCTGCATCTCGCATTCGACCGCCGACTGGACGGATTCGACGGTGTTCGAGGTCGTGCTCTACGGCCAGGACATCGATCTCTATCGCAAGGCCTTCGTCCAGGGCGATGTCGAAGCCATGCGCAGCCCGGGCATGGTCAAGGCGTTCGAGCAGATGCGCCTGATGACGAGCAAGTACATGGATCCCGGCATGGTCGGCCGCGACTGGGATTCGATGTCGGCGCTCGTCGGCAAGGGCGACGCGGCGTTCCACATCATGGGCGACTGGACGATCGGCCTTTTGACCGCCGCCGGCTTCAAGGAAGGCACCGACTATGTCTGCGCCCAGGCGCCGACCGATTGGGGCAAACCCGGCTTCATCCTCAACTCGGACTCGGTCGTGTTCTTCAAGCAGAAGGACCAGGATTACATTGACGGCCAGAAGCTGCTTGCCAGCCTGATCCTGTCGCCCGACTTCCAGACGGTCTTCAACCAGGCCAAGGGCTCGATCCCCTCACGCCTGGATATCGATCTGTCGAAGGGCTTCAATCCGTGCCAGCAGCTCTCGCAGAAGGATCTGCAGGCGTCGATCAAGGAGGGCACGCTGGTCCGCTCGATGGCCCACAACATGACCATCCCGCAGAAGATGCGCGGCGCGATCATGGACTCCATCACTGAGTTCGTGGCCACGCCCGACATGTCGGCCGAGGACGGCGCCAATGCGATGGCCGACGCGGCCGAAGCACAGAAATAGACGCGAACGGCCGGGCGCCATCCGCGCCCGGCCATCCTCCATCCCAGTCCCGCGCCCTGCCAGTCCAGTGCTCTGAATGTCAAACCACGACCTGATCCTGTCGGTCCCGGCGCCCGCCCGCCCCTGGCGCGAGCGGCTGGGCTCCGCGGTGCCCCTGCTGGTGCTCGGCCCCTCGCTTGTGGCGAGTTTCGTCTACGTCTTCGTGTTCACCGGCTGGACGCTCTACATCTCGCTGTCGAACTCCTCGCTGCTGCCGACCTACGGCTTCGTCGGCCTCGACAACTACGCGTCGCTATGGGCGAACCGGCGCTGGAACATCGCCTACAACAACCTCTTTATCTTCAGCGGTTTCTACATTGTCGGCTCGATGGCCGTGGGACTGCTGCTGGCGATCCTGATCGACCAGCGCGTGCGCGGCGAAGCGGTCTGGCGCACGATCTTCCTCTATCCGCTGGCCGTCTCCTTCATCGTCACCGGCACGGTCTGGAGCTGGCTTTACAACCCGGTCGACGGCATCCAGGCGCTGGTGCGCGGTTTCGGCTGGACGAGCTTCAGTTTCGCACTCGCCAGCGACCGGCACTATGCGATCTACGCGGTGATCATCACCGGTGTCTGGCAGGCCTCGGGCTTTGCCATGGCGCTCTTCCTGGCCGGTCTGCGCTCGGTGGATCAGGACCTCGTCAAGGCCGCGCAGATCGACGGCGCATCGACCTTCCGCATCTATCGCAAAGTGCTTCTGCCAACGATTGCGCCGATCTTCCTGGCGGTCGCCGTCATCCAGATCCAGTTCGCCATCAAGACCTTCGACCTGGTGGCGGCGCTCACCAAAGGCGGCCCGGGGATTTCGACCACCTTCCCCGCTATCTACGTCTATGACCTGATGTTCCAACGCGGCCAGATCGGCGAAGGTGCGGCGGCCGCCATCATGATGCTTGCCGCCCTTGCCGTGGTGCTGGTGCCCTATTCTTTCTGGGTGGTCTGGCGGCGGCGCAAGGAAGCCGGCCATGGCTGACGTCGTGCTGGACCAGTCTCTCGATCGTCACGCAGCCACGGTTGCGGCGCGCAGGCATTTTCTCACCCGCTTCGTCATTTATGGGCTGCTGGTGATCTTCGCGGCGATCTACCTGGTCCCGTTGCTGGTCGTGGTGCTGAATTCATTCCGCGATCAGCAAGAGATCGCGCGCAACGGGTTGATCTCGCTGCCACGCAGCTTCCGCCTCGAAGCCTGGGGCCAGGCCTGGAGCACCTATTGCATCGGCGGCACCTGCGAGGGCATGCAGCGCAACTTCTACAACTCCCTGAAAATGACGATCCCGGCGACGATCATCTCGACGGCGGTCGGCGCGATGAACGGTTACATCCTGTCGAAATGGCGTTTCAGGGGTTCGGAAGCGCTGTTCACCTGCATGCTGCTCGGCGTCTTCATTCCGGGCCAGATCTCGTTGATGCCGTGGGCGTTCATCCTCGGCAATCTGGGCCTCAGCAATTCGGTCTACGGGCTTGTCCTCATCCACGTCATCCAGGGCATTTCGTTCACAACCCTGTTTTGCCGCAACTATTACGTCAGCATCCCCGACGATCTCATCAAGGCGGCGCGCATCGACGGCGCGGGCTTCTGGCGCATCTTCCGCAAGATCATCCTGCCGCTCTCCTCACCGATCCTGATCGTCACGGTGATCTGGCAGTTCACCGGCATCTGGAACGAATATCTGTTCGGTGTCGTCTTCACCTCCGGGCAGCAACAGCCGATCACGGCCGCGCTCGTCGCGCTGACGGCAAGCGGCACCAATGTACGCGCCTACGATGTCATGAGCGCCGCCGTGCTGATCGGCGCCCTGCCGCCGCTGCTGATCTATCTCTTCGGCGGCAAGTATTTCGTCCGCGGCCTGACCCAGGGTGCAATCAAGTGAGCCACGATCAAGTGAGCGGAGCCTGTCTCATGTCGCCTGTCGCTCCGTCCGCCAGGAAGGGCATCGCATGTCGACATTGACCATCCGATCCCTGCGCAAGAACTTCGGCGCGGTCGAGGTGCTGAAGGGCATTGATCTGGAGGCTGAGAACGGCGAGTTCATCGCGCTGGTCGGACCGTCCGGCTGCGGCAAGTCCACCCTGCTGGCGATGATCGCCGGGCTGGAAACGGTAACCTCCGGCGAGATCCGCATCGACGGAAGGCTGGTCAATTCGGTTGCGCCGAAGGACCGCGACATCGCCATGGTGTTCCAGTCCTACGCGCTCTACCCGACGATGACGGTGCGCGAGAACATCACCTTCGGCATGGAAAGCCGCCGCGTGCCGAAACCGCAGCAGGACGAGGCCGTCAAGCGGGTCGCGGCTTTCCTGCAGATAGAACCGCTGCTTGGGCGCAAGCCCGGACAGCTCTCGGGCGGCCAGCGCCAGCGCGTCGCGATGGGCCGGGCGCTGGTGCGTGATCCGAAACTGTTCCTGTTCGACGAGCCGCTCTCCAATCTCGACGCCAAGCTGCGTGTCGACATGCGCACCGAAATCAAGAAGCTGCATCACCGTGTCGGCAAGACGACGGTCTACGTCACCCACGATCAGGTCGAGGCGATGACGCTGGCATCGCGTATCGCCGTGATGCATCAGGGCGAGGTTCAGCAATTCGATGAGCCGGCCACGATCTACAACCGGCCGGCTAACATGTTCGTCGCCGGCTTCATGGGTTCGCCGGCGATGAATTTTCTGCCGGCCGAGCTCAGCCATGAAGGCGGTCGCCCTTCTGTTGCCCTGCAGGCCGCCGATGGCAAGACGGCCAGCCTGCCGATCGTCCAAGCGCTTCCATCCGATACGCCGCGGCAGCTCGTGCTCGGCATCCGGCCGGAGCACATCTACCGGTTCGATCCCGATCTTGCGCGCCGCAAGCCAGGCATCGCGCAAATCGATGCCGTGGTCGAACTGGTCGAGCCGACAGGTGCCGAGACCATGGCCGTTCTGCGCCTGGGCGGCAAGGAGATCACCGGCCGTTTCGACCCCGACGGCACGCCGCTTATGGGTGAGACGGTGACGCTCGGCATCGACATGGCGCGTGCCTGCCTGTTCGACCCGACGACCCAACGCCTGATCTGACCTGACCTGAAAGAGTTTCGCACTTGTCCTTCGCCATCTATCCGAGCCTGGCTGACCGTGTCGTGCTGATCACCGGCGGCGCGACGGGCATCGGCGCCGACACGGCCCGCGCCTTCGCCGCCAATGGCGCACGCGTCGCGTTTCTCGATCTGCAGCAGCAGGCCGGCGAGGCGCTGGCGCACGAACTCGCCGCTACGGCATCGCACGCGCCGCTGTTTATGCGCTGCGACGTGACCGACATCCCTTCCCTCCAGGCCGCGATCGGCACGGTGCGCGACCGCCTCGGGCCTGTCGCGGTGCTGGTCAACAACGCCGCCGACGACAATCGCCACCCCGTCGTCGAGGTGACGCAGGAATATTGGGACCACGCCCAGGACGTGAATCTGCGGCATCACTTCTTTGCCGCCCAGGCCGTGCATCCGCACATGAAGGAATTGGGCTTTGGTTCGATCGTCAATTTTTCCTCGATCGCCTGGCGTTTCGGCGCGGCTGACATAGCGCCCTATGCGACGGCCAAGGCTGGCGTGATCGGGCTGACATTCGCGCTGGCGCGGGCGTTCGGGCCCGACAACATCCGCGTCAACGCCATCGAGCCGGGCGCCGTCATTACCGAGCGGCAAAGGCAGCTTTGGTTCAAGACGCAGGCCTCGGTCGACCAGGTCGTGCAGCGCCAGATGATCCGCCACGTTCTGCTCGGCGAGGAGATAGCGCGCACGGTGCTGTTCCTGGCCGCCGACGACAGCCGCATGATCACCAAGCAGTCGATCACCGTGGATGCCGGCCTGCGATGACCAATCCAAAGGATCGCTTCATGCTCGAGATTGGCCTGAACCCCTACGGCCTGACCTATCATCTCGGCCTCCAGGGTCGCGGCACGCCACGCGCCAATCCGAGGCCAGCAGGGCTCGAAGGTTTCATCGCGCTGGCGACCGACCTCGGCGCGCGTGTGCTGGAGATCTGGGTGCCATGGCTGAGCGAGCTTTCCGACGACGCGGTGATCGCGCTGCGCGAACGGCTCGCCGTGCTTGGCATTACGCCGATCGTCAGCGGTGGCCTTCTGGTGGGCGAACCGCTCGACGATGCGCTTCGGGCCGCACGCCTGCTCGATGCCAAGATCATCCGGACAGCGCTGACGCCGGTTCTGTGCGGCGACCGCAACGCCGCCGGCGAGAAGTGGAGCGAGTACGCCGGCATCATTCGAGACAGATTGAGGCAATGGGGTCCGCGCGCGAATGCCGAAGGCTACACCCTTGCCATCGAAAACCACCAGGATTTTACCAGCGGGGAAATCGTCGATTTTTGTGCGCTTGGCGGCGACGGCGTCGGCGTCACCTTCGACACAGGCAACACATTCCCGGTCGGCGAAGCGCCGCTCGATTTTACGCGGCGGATCGCCCCTTATGTCCGCCATGTCCATCTCAAGGACTACCGCGTGCAGTTCACTGGGGAAGGCTACCGGCTGATCCGTTGCGCCATCGGCGATGGCGCGGTGCCTTTTGCCGAGCTGTTTGCGATTCTGCGCCAACACCACGATCGCATGACCGGCGTTCTGGAACCCGGCGCCCTGGAGGCGCGGCATGTCCGCTTTCTTCGCGATGACTGGTGGCATGGCTATCCGCAGAAATCGGCGCGCGAGTTTGCCGCCTGTCTGGCGGCAGCCCAGCGCAACCGGCTGCCCGACGATGCCGACTACCGCACCCCCTGGGAGCGCGAAGACGACGTTTCACTGGTTTCCTATGAGCTCGACATGATCCGGCGCAGCGCCGCCAACATGCGCAACCTTGGTTTGATGGAGAAGATCTGATGACGACACGTGAACTCGATGGATTGACCGCCTTCGTCACCGGCTCCGGCCGTGGGCTCGGCCGCGTAATGGCCGAGCGCCTGGCCGAACTCGGCGCCAATGTCGCCATCCACGACATGGACGAAACGGCGCCGGCCAAATATGGCGAGTTCGCCAATCTCGGCGAAGTGGTCGAGCGCCTGAAGCGGCATGGCACGAAGGTCACTTCGGTGACCGGCAACATTGGTGATCAGAAAGCGGTGGCCGAGATGAAGCGCAGGATCGAGGCCGATCTCGGCGACGTGCATGTGCTGGTCAATTGTGCCGGCGGCGACATCGGCGCCAAGGGCGGCAAGCCGAACCCGAACAACGCCCTCGACATCGAACTGGACGACATCCGCGTGCTGACCGAGAACAATCTGATCGGCACGATGCTGGTCTGCCAGGCCTTCGTGCCGCCGATGAAGCAGCGCGGCGGCGGCTCCGTCATCAACATCGCCTCGGCGGCGGCCCATCTCGGCTGCTCGCCCGAGGTCGTCTACTCCACATTGAAGGCCGCGGTGGTGCACTACACGCGCTGCCTGGCCAAGGAACTGATCGACGACGGCGTGCGCATCAATGCGGTCAGCCCCGGCGCCACCAAGACGGCACGCTTCCAGGCGACCCGCGTGGTCGATCCCGAGCGCATGGATTCGAGCAGGAAATCGCTGAACCGCTATGCCGAGCCGGAAGAGATCGCCGAAGCGGTGGCCTTTCTCGCCGGCCCCCGCGCGCGCTTCATCAACGGCCAGGTCATCCGCGTCGATGGCGGCTTCACGATCTTTCCGGGGTGAGTCGTGCCACCGGCGGCCGCAGGGAAATCGCATATGGCGGCGCCAGCCCCCTCTCCGTCCGCTACGCGGCCACCTCTCCCCCACTTTGTGGGGGCGAGGAAACGCTAATCACGGATGTCGCGGCCTTGAAAAGCTTGGGTTCCTCGCCCCCACCAGAGTGGGGGAGAGGTGGCTCGGCGAAGCCGAGACGGAGCGGGGGAGCGCCATATACGATTGCCCTGCCCTGCTGCCCACGTGAACTTACCCCCATCGAGCGCGTAGGAGGGTACCATCGCCGCGTCGGCCCCTGCGCCGGGGTATGGACGAATCCAATCATGCGCCATATTGATGGTGACACGGTCTGCCGTGGCGCTTTCCTGGCCAAAGCAGGCGACGTTCGTTCAATGACGCTGCGCCGGGCGCCTTTGACGCCGCCCCGCAAAAGTGTCGATACCGGGGGACCTGGTCATGACTGACGACAACAAGCCGGCCGCAGACGTTACCAAGGATTGGCAAGCATCGCAGGGCCAGAAGGCCGGCGCCACGCGCCTCCGGCTTTTCGCCGCGCTGTCGTGGATCATTGCCATTGGCGGCGAGATCGCCGGCATTGTCCTGCTCTACAAGCACAAGTTCGACAACGGAAACCTGCCGCTGCTGATCGGCATTCTGGTCGGCATCGCGATTTTCGCCATCGCCGGCAGCATGCTGTGGAAGGCGGCCAACAGGAAGGACCCGGCTAAGGCATCCGAACCGTTCCGGTTCTTCGTTCAGAACCAGCTCGGCGCGATCATCACGCTGATTGCCTTCCTGCCGTTGGTTCTGCTGATCCTCAACGACAAGAACATGGATCCGAAGAGCAAGAAAATTGCCGGCGGCGTGGGCGCGGTGCTGGCCGTGGTCGCGACGCTGCTCGGGGTCAGCTACCAGCCCCCGTCGGTCGAGCAGTACACGCAGGACATGAACGCCTGCGCGACCCAGATCAAGGCGGGGCAGCCGACCACGGCCTGTTCGCCCGAGGTCGCCGCCCAGGCGCAGGCGATCGCCACCGACTCCACCACGGTGGCCGATGCGACGAAGGACGCGGCACACCCCAATGGCCAGGATGTCGTCTACTGGATCGCGCCGGAAAACGGCGCCACCAAGTCCGACACGGAGCATGTCTTCCACCTCTGCGCGGCCGTCAGCCCGCTGAAGGACAAGACCGTCAACAGCGGCTCGGTGACGGAAGCCTACGCCCAGAACGCCATCCGCATCACCAAGCAGATCGAGATGGAACAGAAGCAGTGCGGGTTCACGACGACGCCGTGAGTAAGCCTGTGTTCTGGGGCTGATGGACGGCCAAGTGGCGTGCCTGAAGGCGGGCGAGAGAACAAGCACGTGCCTACAGGATGCCAGCCGCGCTATGAGGGGACATCTCGGAACCGAGGCTGAATGTCGCATTTGTAGCCGGGACCCGGCTGTCAACTTTCAGGATGACTGGGCAAGAAAGCCGACCCTTGTGTCCAGCCTCATGCGGACCGCTTTGCACCAGAAGCGACCTTTCCGACCACCGTGGCTAATGGACGGCCTCCTGACTTGGTGGGCCCTCGTCAGGGCGCTGCGCTGGGTGTACCATATTAGCCATATTGGGTCCGGGGCCGGATGATGATGATCGTCCCTCCATTGAACCGGAAGCTGCTGGCGATCCTGGCGGCCGATATGGTCGGCTACTCAAGGGCGATGGAGGCCGATGAGGCCGGCACCATTGAGCGGTTGAAATCCGTTCGTGCCGAGCTGTTCGACCCGGCCATCTCCCAGCACCATGGCCGCCTCATCAAGCTCATGGGCGATGGCGCGCTTGTCGCCTTCGACAGCGTGGTCGACGCAGTCGCCTGCGCGGCGGAAATCCAAAGCGCGGCGGCTGCGCGCAATGAAGGTCTGCCCGAGCCTGAGCGCATCGTGTTCCGCATCGGGGTCAATCTGGGCGACGTTGCGCTGGTTGACGGCGATGTCTATGGCGATGGCGTCAATGTCGCCGCGCGATTGCAGCAACTCGCTGATGCTGGCGGCGTGATCGTGTCGGGCACAGCCTTTGACCATCTGCAAGGCAAGCTTGGTTGGTCCCTCGATTTCGCTGGCGAGCAACAAGTAAAGAATATCAGCCGCCCGGTTCGGATGTACCGGCTGAGGCTCGACGGCAAGCGGCCGCGCTGGACCTTGCGCAAGGCGATGCCGCGCTGGGTTGGGACGGCGGCGGCCATCGTACTATTTGTTCTGCTGGGCGGCGGCGGGACATGGTGGTTCTTTCATTCAGCTGCTCTGGGTGCCAAGCCGTCGGTCGCAGTGCTGCCCTTCAACAACTTTAGCGGCGACGACGCCACAGGGCGTCTGGCCGATGGCCTCACCGAGGACATCATCACCGATCTCGCGCAGTTTCCCGAACTCGACGTCGTGGCACGCAATTCGACGCAAGCGTACAAAGGCAAGTCGCTGGATGTCCGCCAGGTCGCAAGTGCGCTCGACGTCGGCTATGTGCTGGAAGGCTCGATCCAGCGCCAGGGAGGTCGGCTGCGGATCACCGCGCAGTTGATCGATGCAAAAACCGGCAACCATCTGTGGTCGCAGCGATGGGACCGGCCTGCTGAAGACGTGTTCGCCATTCAAACCGAGATCGCCGAGCAGGTCACCAACCGTCTCGGCAACGGCGTGGGCCTGATTCAGGGAGCGGGGCGGGCTGCAGCGAAGCGCAAACGGCCGGACAACTTGACTGTCTATGATTACTATCTGCTCGGAACCGAAAGGATTGAAAAGATTACCGTAGCGGATGAGAAGGAGGCCATCAGGCTGCTCAACGTCGCTGTCGAACTGGATCCGGAGTTCGCACGCGCCTGGGTGGAACTTTATCATGCTCATAACATATTGGCTGGCTTCGGTATCAATCCCGAGAGCGAGGTCAAGGCGGCTGCCGATGTAGCCGAACGCGCGGTGCGGCTCGATCCGAGCGACGCCGAGGCGCACGCGGTTTTTGGCATGAGCCTCAAAGAAAAGGGCGACAACGCCCGCGCCAAGGTCGAGCTGGATACGGCCCTCCGCCTCGCTCCCGGTTCGGCCGAAATCCTGACATTCTATTCCGGCTATGCGGCAGGCTTCGACGAACCCGAACGCGGCGCTCAGTTGGTCGACCAAGTTATACGGCTCGACCCGAATTACCCGATGTGGGCAACTAGTTTCTACTCCTCGGCCTATTTTATGGCTGGCCGCTATGAGGACGCCGTGAAGATGCTGGAGCGCAAGACGCCCGATAACTCCGGCAAAGGGGATTGGGTGGTGCGTAGCAGCTCCCTCGCGGCCCTGGGTCGAACCGATGAGGCGAACGCTTCGGTCAGGGAAACCCTCAAACGGTATCCGGACCTGACCGTCGAGGGCATGGTCAATGAATTCAGCTCGAGCAAGACGGAGCTCGGTCGTTTTATCGAGACAATGCCGCTCGCCGGCTTCCCGCTTTGCGCCAAGCCCGAGGCGCTGACAGAGCTCGCCAAATCTGTGCGGCTGCCGGAATGCGAGGCGGAGGAGGCGAAGCCTCTCGGGCAGCCATAGGACCGAAAAGGGGCCGGAAGCGGACCGGCTGCTTCGAGGCAAGGATTTCGATAAGCCGACCTTCAGGCCTCGCGAGCATCGAGATCTGACCCCGTGCAGACGCAGGCTAGTTGTGTGAAAGCGCCGACTGACAGTCCTTGGTGTCTGCGCATAGTTGGGGTTGACCGCTCCCGGGCGCATGTTCGCCTGTGGTAGCCGGGCCATTGGCGCCCTGCTGCAATTGCGATATCCGGCGGATGATTGATGCTGATGCTGTGCTAAATAAAACGGGCGTCATGAGCGCGGCTAAAAAGGTCCGTTAAGCGCCATTAACAGCCATTTGCCTCGGGAGTACTGAATGCCTCGATCCGACCAACTTGGACATTTGGGACGGTGAGAAGGCAAAGCGGACATCGAGCCCCAAGTCAACTCAGCGACAAGGACGCGTTATCGTTTGCGATTAAGCAAACGGCAGCCGCCTGTTCCGACAAAGGGCGCGGGTCAGCCGATGAATTGCGTATCACCATTCTTGATTTCCACACCTGGTTTCCCCAGCTGGCACAACCGTGGGTTGTTTCGGTCAACCATTAACTGTTTCGCCAAGTTGGATGTTGACGCCCTCCCTAAGAGAGTTAATAATCCCCTAATATAAGCGTCGCACAAAGCTACACTCGACATGCAACAACGAGTTAGACGACGCCATTGGGGCTTGGGAAACACAACGCGGCGAAGGGGTATCGTCGTAGCCATCACCATTTGAGCCACCACTCGCCCGCGACCGGCCACGCATTGTGCTGGCCGTCGCAAGGCGACAGTGTTGGGGCTTTCGGGTGCGCTGACAGGATTGATGTCCGCCGGAATCTGCATGTCAGGCGCGCAATGATTTTTCGGCAGGAAGCGGCTGGTCTTTCAATACGGTCGACAGGCGCGGGGGCGTCTGTCGTTAAACAACAGGGGTGAAAAATGGCTACTCAGATCACCGGAGCCGGTGGTACCACGACGTCGTTCTCCAACACGCCGCAGGCGAAGGACGACGTTCTCAACTACACCGAGGACACGGTTGTCATCGTGTCGGCAGCTCAGTCCATTATCCTGCTGGACGTGATGCAGAATGATCTGGGTGGAAACGCAAAGACCCTCTATTCGATTGACGACGGGATTTCCGCCTCGACTGCCACCAAGCAATATGCGCCGATCGACCTGACGACGGCAGACGCCCAAGTGAGCGGCGTCTCTGCCTGGGAGGACATTGGCGGCGGCGTCTTCATCCGCATCAACAATGGCAAGGTCGAGATGAACCTTAGCCAGTATTTGCAGCAGCATGGCTTCGCCAGCCTGCAGGCCATGGGTGCTACTGACAGCATCCACGAGACGTTCACCTACGCGATCAAGCTCGGCAATGGAACGCTGAGCTGGGCCAGCGTGTCGGTCAACATTCAGGGCAGCAACGATGGCGCGACGATCACTACGGCCCCAGGCGCTGACCAGACTGTGGTCGAAGCCGGCGGCATCGCCAACGGAACGCTCAACGATCCCAGCGCTCACGGACAGCTGA
This sequence comes from Mesorhizobium sp. PL10, assembly GCF_053714315.1. Classification (NCBI taxonomy): domain Bacteria; kingdom Pseudomonadati; phylum Pseudomonadota; class Alphaproteobacteria; order Hyphomicrobiales; family Phyllobacteriaceae; genus Mesorhizobium; species Mesorhizobium sp. PL10. The sequence goes on from NZ_JBSKBR010000023.1 coordinate 61,962, forward strand.
TCCTGACGGATGTCGATATCAATCAGAACCATTTCCAGAACCCGGCAAGTCTCCAGGGCACCTATGGCACCTTCGCCTTCAATACGACTACCGGTGCGTGGACCTATGCGCTCAACCAAGCGCTTGCCGACCCGCTGACGCAAGACCAGCATGTGACCGACACTCTGACGGTGACATCAGCGGACGGAACCGCCAGCTACAATATTGTTGTCAACATCCTCGGCACCAACGATGCCGCTGTCCTGTCGGCCGACGTGCGCAACCTCACCGAGACCAACTCGGCCGTCGACATCTCGACCTCGGGCACACTGACCATCTCCGATGTCGACAGCCCGGCGACCTTCGTCGCCCAGGTGGCCAATGTCGGAACCTACGGCACCTTCGCCATCGACGCAGCCGGCGCCTGGACCTACACGGCATCCTCCGCCCATAACGAGTTCGTCGCCGGCACCACCTACACCGACACCTTCGATGTCGTCAGCGCCGACGGCACCCACACCTCGGTGACCGTCAACATCCTCGGCACCAACGATGCCGCTGTCCTGTCGGCCGACGTGCGCAACCTCACCG
>NZ_JBSKBR010000024.1:0-61138 GCF_053714315.1 Mesorhizobium sp. PL10
AGACCAACGACATCGCCGGCGACGGCACCACGACCGCGACCGTTCTGGCGCAGTCGATCGTTCAGGAAGGCCACAAGGCCGTTGCCGCCGGCATGAACCCGATGGACCTGAAGCGCGGCATCGATCTGGCCGTGACCGAAGTCGTCGCGGCCCTCGGCAAGGCTGCCAAGAAAATCAAGACCTCCGAGGAAGTCGCCCAGGTCGGCACGATCTCGGCCAATGGCGACGAGTCGGTCGGCGCCATGATCGCCGAAGCGATGCAGAAGGTCGGCAACGAAGGCGTCATCACGGTTGAAGAAGCCAAGACCGCCGAGACCGAGCTGGAAGTCGTCGAAGGCATGCAGTTCGACCGCGGCTATCTCTCGCCTTACTTCGTCACCAACGCCGACAAGATGGTTGCCGAGCTCGAGGACGTCTACATCCTCCTGCACGAGAAGAAGCTGTCCAACCTCCAGGCCATGCTGCCGGTTCTCGAAGCCGTCGTGCAGACCTCCAAGCCGCTGCTCATCATCTCGGAAGACGTCGAAGGCGAGGCCCTGGCCACGCTGGTCGTCAACAAGCTGCGTGGTGGCCTGAAGATCGCCGCCGTCAAGGCGCCGGGCTTCGGTGATCGCCGCAAGGCCATGCTGGAAGACATCGCCATCCTCACCGGCGGCCAGGTCATTTCGGAAGACCTCGGCATCAAGCTCGAGAACGTCGGCCTCAACATGCTCGGCCGCGCCAAGAAGGTGTCTATCTCCAAGGAGAACACCACCATCGTCGACGGCGCCGGCAAGAAGGCCGAGATCCAGGGCCGCGTTGCCCAGATCAAGCAGCAGATCGAAGAGACCACGTCGGACTACGACAAGGAGAAGCTGCAGGAACGTCTCGCCAAGCTGGCGGGCGGCGTTGCGGTGATCCGCGTCGGCGGCGCGACGGAAGTCGAAGTCAAGGAAAAGAAGGACCGCGTTGACGATGCGCTGAACGCGACCCGCGCGGCCGTGGAAGAAGGCATCGTTGCAGGCGGCGGCGTTGCCCTGCTGCGCGCTTCGGCCAACATCAAGGCCAACGGCGTCAATGCCGACCAGGCTGCCGGCATCAACATCGTTCGTCGTGCGCTGCAGGCTCCGGCCCGCCAGATCGCGTCGAACGCCGGTGCGGAAGCCTCGATCGTTGCCGGCAAGATCCTTGACAACAAGGGCGCCACCTTCGGCTACAACGCCCAGACCGGCGAGTATGGCGACATGATCGCCATGGGCATCGTCGACCCGGTCAAGGTCGTTCGCACGGCTCTCCAGGACGCGGCTTCGGTCGCCGGCCTGCTCGTCACCACCGAAGCCATGATCGCGGAGGCTCCGAAGAAGGAGTCGGCTGGCGGCGGCATGCCAGGCGGCATGGGCGGCGGCGGCATGGGCGGCATGGGCGGCATGGATTTCTAATCCAGCCTATCTGGCTTATGCATACGGAAAGGGCGCCGAAAGGCGCCCTTTTTGTTTGACAGGCACGGCGACCAGCGCCCGCAGACTTGTTCAGACGACGGCATGCGCATGTTGGCTTGCCTTGCCAGACAGCACCGCGCCTTCAACCAGCGCCGCGACCTCATCGGCTACCGCCTGCAACGGCGCGCGGTCGCGGGTGGCGCGGGCGATCACCATCAGCCCTTCCAGCGAGGATTCGACCAGCAACGCCAGGGCATGCGCGCGGCGCTCGGGCACCCCTGCCCTGATGAAAGTCTGTTGCAGCAGACCTATCCATTGCTCGAAGGCCGACCGGCACAGTTCGGCTAGTTCCGGCACGTCCGTCGGCGAATCCAGCACGACGGGCGCGACCGGACAGCCCAGCGAAAACTCGTTTTCCTCCAGCATGCGTCCGACCGACTGATAGATGTGATGGACGGCCACTGCCGGATCGCTCTCGGCGGCCAACGCTTCGCCCAGCCGTTTTGTCACGTCGGCGACGCTGTCCCGCGTCACCTCGATGACCAGTTGGTCCTTGCCGCCCGGAAAATGGAAATAAAGCGAGCCGCGCGGGGCACCACTGGCACCGAGAATGTCGTTAAGCGAGGTGCCGTGATAGCCGCGCTGCCTGAGCAGCAGCGCCGTCGTCTCGAGTATGCGGGTGCGGGTGTCGTTCGCCATGTCAGCCTCTGTCAGCAGTGGCCATTATAGGGCTTGCGAAAAATATGACAACCGGTCTATATAATATGTAGATCGGTCTATATACACGAGAGTGATCAATGCGCAGCTATCGTATCGAAGGGTTTGGTCGAACCGAATCCCTAGTGATGCGCGACGAGGCGCGGCCGGAACCGAAACGGCACGAGATCGTGGTGCGCGTTCGCGCCACCTCGCTCAACCGCCGCGACACGATGATCCTCAACGGCTCCTATCCGCTGACACCGTGCCAGGGCGTTGTGCCGCTGAGTGACGGCGCCGGAGAAATCGTCGCTGTCGGCGGTGCCGTCACCCGCTTTGCCGTCGGCGACCGCGTCACCGGCAGCTACTTCGCCCGCTGGATCGGTGGCCGCATCAATGCCGGACTGATCGACCAGCTCGGCTGTACGCTGGACGGGATGCTGACTGAGTATGCCGTGCTCGACGAGCAATGGGCGGTGCGGCTGCCCGATCATCTCAGTTGGCAAGAGGCAGCGACGCTGAGCTGCGCCGGCGTGACAGCCTGGAACGCCGTGACGGCGGCCGGGATTCTCAAGCCCGGCCAATGGGTTCTGGTTATCGGCTCGGGTGGCGTGTCGCTGTTTGCGTTGCAGTTCGCCAAGCTCGCGGGCTGCCGCGTCGTGGCGGTCACCTCGCGAGCCGGGAAGGCCGACAGGCTGCGGGCGCTGGGCGCCGACCTCGTTGTCTCCAGCACCGACACGCCGGAATGGGGCGGCTGGGTGAGCGAGCAGACAGGCGGTATCGATCTCGTCATCGAAACCGGCGGACCGCCCACCTTTGCACAATCTCTGATTGCCAGCACGCTTTATGGGCACATCGTGCTGCTGACACTGCAGGACGCCAAAGGCAGATCGATCGAGATGCCGGCAGCGCTTTACCAGCGCAGCCTCGCCACCATCAGCCGCCTGTTCGTCGGCAGTCGCAGCAACCTCGAGGCGATGCTGCGCGCCGTCGAAGCACGTCGCCTGAAGCCGGTCGTCGACAAGGTCTTCCCCTTTGCCGAAGCCCCCGAAGCGTATCGCTACTTCCAGCAGGGCGATGTGTTCGGAAAGGTCGTCATCGACGGCGCCTGACTCGTTTGCCCTTTCAACCCCAAACCAGGAGAACGACCATGACCATCCGTGAAGCTTCCGCAGAATGGCAAGGCACGCTAAAGGAAGGTTCGGGCCGCTTGCGGCTCGGCAGCGGCGTCTTCGAAGGCGCCTATTCCTTTCCGTCGCGGTTCGAGAACGGTCCTGGCACGAATCCGGAAGAGCTGATTGCGGCGGCCCATGCAGGCTGCTTCTCGATGGCGCTTACCGCCATCCTGGGCAGCGAAGGGCACACGCCCGCCAGCATCCGCACGGTGGCCAAAGTGCATCTCGGCGCAACCACGGCCGGTCCGACGATCACCCGCATCGAACTCGAAACGGAAGCCGACATCGCCGGCATAACGCCAGAGGATTTTGAGCGGCTGGCGCAGAAGGCCAAGGCGGTCTGCCTCGTCTCGCGGGCTCTAGCCGGCGTCGCCACCATCACGCTGAGGGCCAGCCTCGTCGACTAGCGATCATTGAGAAACGGAAGGAGATAAGTCCATGACCCAGGAAATCATCATCGACGTCACCACGGCCAAGCGCTCCGGCGATACGGCCGAAATCATGCGGCGCTATAACGACGTGTTCCAGCATCACGATCCCTCCGCGCTGGAGGACCTTTTGGCCGAAGACTGCGTCATCGAGAACACGACACCGGCACCGGACGGCGCCCGCCGCATCGGCAAGGCTGCCTGCGTCGAATTGTGGTCGACGATCGCCACCGCGCCCGGCACGCGCTTCGAGCTCGAAGAGACGTTCGTCGCCGGCGACCGCGCGACCATCCGCTGGCGTTTCTGGATGGCCGACGGCAATTCCATCCGCGGCGTTAACCTGATGCGCGTCGCGGATGGGGCGATCGTCGAGGCGATGGGCTACGTCAAAGGATAGCCGCGCCCGGTCTTTCCTACCTGTCCGCCAGCGCCAGTTTGGCGCCGAGCATGACGAAGGCGCCGGCGAACGTGCGGCGCATCCAGGTCAGCACCATCGGCCGCGACACGACATGGCTGCGGATCGAGGCGGCGAAGATGCCGTAACCGACGAAGACGACGAAGGTCAGCAGCATGAAGACGCTCGAGAGTTCGAGCATCTTGGCGAATGCGTTCGGTTCGGTGGTGCTGACGAATTGCGGCAGGAAGGCAAAGAAGAAGATCGACAGTTTCGGGTTGAGGATGTTGATCAGGATGCCGGAGGTGATGACTTTGGCTGCCGAGCGGGGTGCTACGCTTTCATCGACGCTCAAGCCGCCCTTCTCCTTCAGCGTGTTCCAGGCCATGTAGAGGAGATAGGCGACGCCAAGATACTTCAGGGTCTCGAAGGCGACAGCACTTGTGTGCAGCAGCGCCGCCAGACCGGTGATGGCGGCGGCCATATGCGGGATGATGCCGAGCGTGCAGCCGAAAGCGGCAATGATCGAGGCGCGCACCCCGCGCGAAAGCCCGGCGCTCAGCGTGTAGAGAACGCCGGTGCCGGGCGAAGCCACGACGATCAGCGACGTCAACAGGAATTCGATGCTCATGGATCCTCCAACGCCCTGCCCGGCGCGGAACGTATCGGGAGCTGTGGGGATGAGCAAGCGGGGTGAGCGTAATCTCCCCCTCAAGGGGGGAGATGGGTCAGCGGCATCCCGTGCGCCTTGCGCGCCATCAGGCAATCGTCGCCGCCAGGCATGCAGGCGCGGCAGACGTCGGGGCGGATCTCGTAAATGCCGCAGGCCGTGTGCTTGCCGACCTCGCCGGTCAGCGCCATACAGCGCACGCCCTCGCAACGCATGCCGGACAGGTTGGCCGCCACGAACTTTTCCGGAATCCGATCGAGCTGCGCATCGTCCTCGGTCGAAAAGCGCGGCCATTCGGCCGAATAGGAGCAGCAGGCGCCACAGCTCTGGCAGTCGAAAATTGCGACTGGTCCGGCTTCTTCAGCCAGGCCGGCGGGCGCAATCGAGGGATAACCGGCATCTCGGGGCAAGGCGCTATTTCTTCTTGCCCGCCTTGCCCTTCGATGCTTCCGCTGGCGACTTGAACAGGTCGGTCGCGGCCTCAGCGGCCTTCGGCGCTGCAGCGGGCTTGGCCGGCTTTGCGGCGGCAGCCGGTGCTGCCGGCTGGTCTTTGGCAGAAAACTTTATGGCCATGTCAGTCCTCGTCGGAAAAACGCGATGATGGTGCGCGCGGATTGCGCAAGCGGCCGATCAGCGCCGAGACCGCCGTGATGTTCATTTCCTCGGGCGACCAGTTCCTCGCCTCGGCGATGTGATGCGGCGCCAGCTCGCGATGCGTGCTGCCGCTATAGGCGGCATCCTGGTAGGTCATCCGCTCCTGGGTCTTCTTGTCCTCACGGACATATTCGATCAGGTAGTTCGGGGCCTCGGCGCGGCCGCGCACGCCGACGCGCACCTGGGCGTCGCCATGTGCGCGCTTGCAGCGCTCGAGCTTTTCCAGCACGCGGCGGACATATTCGACCGGCTTGTCCAGGCCTTCGACCATGGACGCAATGGTCGAATCGGCATCGATCGGTTTAGGCGGTACGCGCTTGGTAGCCATCAGCGTTTGCCTGCCCGCTTCGGCAACGCCGCAAGGGCCGCCGCCGCTGCCATCTCGTCGGCTTCCTTTTCCTTGCGCAGTTCGCGCAAGCGCGCGGTCTTGGCTTCGCGAGCCTCGCTGACGGCATCGCGCTCGGACAGGATGCGGTTGAGCGACATCGACTGGGTTTGCGTCTTGCTGAACAGCGACACGGCCTGGTCGGCGGTCTTCGATTGAGTGGTCAAAACTTTCTCCTGTCGGGAGCCTGGTGCCGATAGAGCGAGACCGGTCTTCGGTCACAACCAAAGCAATACGGCATCGGAGCAATACGGGCGGCTCAGATTGCTGGAGCGTCCCTTAGCACGTTCCGGCCGGCGTGCAGCGCACTTTTCGCGGCATGGCACGCAAAATGAAAAAGGCCAGGCACCGCCTGACCTTCCATGGAAAGCGCCGCGCATCCAGTTGGATGCGCAAGGCACTCCTCTCAGCCTTTCGTCGGTGCCAGTACATCCGTGGTCACCGGAAGGCCGATTTCGTATCAGGCCGCCTTCAACTGATCGGCGGACATCTTGCCCGACTTGCTGTCGCGGGTCATCTCGTAGCCGAGCTTCTGGCCCTCGACGATGTCACGCATGCCGGCGCGCTCTACGGCCGAAATGTGGACGAAAACGTCGGCGGAGCCGTCGTCAGGCTGAATAAAACCAAAACCTTTGGTGGCGTTGAACCATTTCACTGTGCCGGTGGCCATGAAGAACCCTTTCCCTGGCAAATATTCGTTCACCATTGTGCGACTGCACAACAGCGTTTGTCTCGATTTTTGATGGGGAAGTTCGTCAAAGGCGCGCATGCGTGCGCGGATAACAAAAGTCGGTCAAACAAATATCGACGTATTCCTTGTAGACGTCTTTTGATGCCGAGTCAATTTCTGGTTTTCCCGCAGATGGAATTCAACCTGGGGATGCCGGGTGCATGAGGCCTCAACTGGCCAGCTGCCGCGGCGGAAGGCGCGCGTAAAAAAATGCATCAGGCCTGGAACCAATTCCAAGCCGGCGCATTTCTATGGTGCCAGCAATTTGGAGAGAAATCTCAAGAATGCTGGCAAAAGGACGCCTCCCGCACATTAAATGGTGCGAGAGGCGTTCTTGTATGTGCCGGGCTTTTTCGTCTGCGTTCGACCGCCTGTCTTAGACCCTCTCCCGGGTCATCGTGATCGCCGGCGGCTGGACAGAGTTCGCTTGCACCGCGCGGCGGGCGGCCTGGAATTGCTCTCGGGATGTCGTCAAGTCGACCTATTCGTCCGGGCCGGGTTCCGGCCACGTCTCCTTCGCCGCTTCCGCATACCAGTGCCGCATTGCCGGCGTTGCCAGCACGGCATCGACATAGGCGCGTGTATCCGGCGCCAGTTCGCCGCCATAGGTGTCGAACCGGGTGACGACCGGCGCGTACATGGCATCGGCCGCGGTGAAATGACCGAACAGGAACGGACCGCCCTTGCCGTATTGTTCCCGGCACCGGCGCCAGATCGTTTCGATCCGTGCCCGCTGGAGCTCGCCTTCGGCGTCGAGCGGCTTATGCCCCTTTGGCCGGCGCAAATTCATCGGCCAGCCATAGCGCACGTCACGAAAGCCGGAATGCATCTCGGTCGCCACCGAGCGGGCCAAGGCACGGGCGCCGATATCCTCGGGCCAGAGCTTTTTCTGCGGAAACAGGTCGGCCAGATATTCAAGAATGGCAAGGGTTTCCCAGACGATCCTGCCATTGTGATTCAGGATCGGCACAAGGCCGGTTGGCGACACTTTCGCCAGATTGGCAAAGGTCTCGGGCGTGCGCAGGCGCACAAAACCTTCCTCGAACGGGATCTCCAGATGCTTCATCGCCACCCATGGCCTCAGCGACCACGACGAAAAACACTTGTTGGCGATGATGAGCGTGAATTCGGCCAAGACGGTCTCCCCAAAATTTTCGTCACACTAGCCACACGATGAGACGGCGGCAAAGCGTTTCGGCGACCATATAAGCGACCAATGCGACGATGACCGGTAGCACAGGGAACCTATGCCACGCCTGCCCGTTTGCCTCCTGCAAATGAAATTCCAGGAGATGCAAAGATGGTGAGCAAGGATCAGGTCGCTGGCGTTGCCAGGCAAACCGAGGCCGAAGGCACGGCCGACAAGATCGCCGGCAAGGTGCAGAAAGCCTATGGCGACGTGAAGGACAAGGTCAACAAGGCGCTCTGATCCGATCATTGCAGGCAATGAGAAGGCGGCTCAAGGCCGCCTTTTTCTTGAGAGTCGTCAGAAGGTCAGCTTCTTGCTGAAGGCATTGGTGAACTTGACCTCGCCATGGTCACCGGTGGCCTCGCCCAGCACCACGTCCATGGCCTCGCTGGTTACCCTCGCCAGCGCGAAGCCACCCATATAGGCCGCCTTCGGCTTGAACAGGTCGAGACCGTCGCTGTTGTAGATCATCGGCACTTCGTGCTGGTGGCCGTGAAAGACGGCAATGACATTGTAGCCCTTCAGCGCCGCCAGCAGCGCCTGCCGGTCAGCTTCGCTCCACCAATGCGGCGCGCCTGTGCCATCATCGTCAAACGTGCGTTTGGCCGGGTCCCAGCGTTCGACCGAAAATGTGTCCCAGCCATAGTGCTGGAACAGGATGACCGGACGGCCGTCGGCGGCGTAGGTCGCCAGATCCTGCTTCAGCCACGGCAGGCTGCTCACCGCGCCATGGCCGGTGTCACCGGCAAAGCGATGCGTCTGGATGAGATGCAGGCCACCCCAGTCCCAGGAATAACAGTCGGTGTCGACATCGTATTCGGTGGCCGGCACCGGCGGCTTGAAGAACACGCCCGGGCGGTGGTTGACCTCGACATAGTCGCGCAGCTCACGCCGGTACCAGTCGACGTGGGGCGGCGAGCCGTTCTGGTCGAGATCGTGATTGCCGAGCCCGACATAGACCGGCATGTGCACGCGATCCGGGCCGACGCCCTGGCTGTAGCGCTGGCTGAATTGCAAAAGCTGCGTGCCTTCGCTGGGCTCGGTGATCTGGCCGCCGCCATCGTCGGTGATGTCGCCGCCAACGACGAGGCCGAGCGGCGCATCGATGCGGCTGCCGGCCGAACGCAAGCCTGTGGCAACGCCGTCGATCTCGGCCGGCCATTGCCGGTCGGCCAAGCCATTGAGAGCCGCGACATTGCGCAACAGCGCGGCGTCGGTCTTGCCTTCCTGCAGGCAATTGGGGCTCAGGCCGCTCGCCATGCGACAGGCATGGACATCGGCGATGAACAGGAAATTCGCGTCGATCGGCTGGATGCGCTTTCCGGTCTGGCCGATAGCGGCGCGCGGCAACAGGCCAGCCATGGCAAGGCCGGCTGCCTGTGCGAGGAAATTGCGCCGGGTCGAGATGCGATTCATGGTCTGAGTTTCAGCACAGCCGGCGCCCTGCCGTCCAGTTGCCACGCGTAGCAGGTCGACACAGCATTGTAGCTCTGGCATTTTTTCCGCTCCGGTGCTCAGTGCGCGGGCAGAGGAGGATGTCATGAAAGTTGCTTCGATAGGCATGGTGCTGGCTGGCTTGCTGCCGGCGGGTGTGGTGCATGCCGCCGATTGCATCGACGCAAGATCGGCCAAGGCCGGCTTCGTGCTGGAAATGCCCGGCATCCGCAGTGAGTTTCGGCCGGCGGCCGGCGGCATGATCTCCGTCGCCAACACCTACCAATCGCAATCGCCGCAGACACAGTTCCTCTTCGCCGGCCTGGTCGAAGTGTTTCGCGACAGCGATACCGGACGGGTGGCGACGATCCCGTTTTCCGATCTGCGAAAACTGTTTCCGCTGAAGACGGGAGCAAAGAGCACGATTGAATTCGTCGAGCTGTCGCCGAACAAGCAGCCGAAGAGCACCAAGACGCTGAGCCTGGTCGTGAAGGGCAAGGAGACGTTCAGCGTCGGCGGCTGCAAATACAGCGTACTGGCCGTCAAGGAGACGTTCAAGAACCGGGCCGGCGAGACGCTGGACACATTCACCGCGCTCTATGCGCCAGACCTGCAAGCGGCTCTCGCCCGGCGCTACGACGAAGGCACCAGCGCTGAATCGGTGAATGGTTACGAGACGATCAAGCCGCTTGCCAACTAGGAAGCGGCCTTCCGCCTCAAGGTTTTCCCGGCCGCAGGAGAACCCTGCGACGCCGCTTCGCTCCACCGGGGAATGGCGGCGTTGGGCTGGCCTCAAGTTCGGCCAGGCAATCGCGCAACACACTCGCATCCTGCGACGTCTTGGCCATCGACATGGCGCCGGAATAGGCAGCGATGACGAGTGCCGCAAAGCGCTCGGGATCAGTGCCCCGCTCTCTTCCCGCCTGCTGGTCGGCGCGCACCTTGTCGGCGATCGCCTGCCGCCACCCTGCAAAGATACCGGCCAAAGCGAGGCGGAAGTCCGGATCGGCGAGCGACAATTCATGCGCAAGATTGTTGAGCGGGCAGCCGTGCACGAAACCTTGCTGCTCCAGCTCAGCCGCCACCGCTTCGAACACCGCGCGCACGCCTTCGCGCGCCGAACCCGCCGCCCGTACGGGCGTGATCCAGGTCTCGTCGAGGGCGGCAGCCACCCGCTCCTCGATCACCGCCAAGGCGAGCGCCTTCTTGGTCGGGAAATGGTGATGCAGCGCGCCGCCGGTGACACCGGCCGCCGCCATCAGTTCGCCAAGGGCGGAGGCGTGATAGCCGCGCGTCTGGAACGACGCTTCGGCGACATCGAGCACCTTGTTGCGCAGGCCTTCGGGATCGTTGGTGCGTTTTCGCGGTGGCCCTTTTTGGACCTGAGCAATCTCTGCTGACATTTGCGAACGATAGCAGATTGACAAAACAGGACAACCGGTCTGTTTTATAAACCGGATGATCATCCTGTTTTGGAGACGACACAATGACCGTGCCCCTGAATGTGCCTGCAACAGCCAGTCTGCGCGCCTCACCGGTCGTCGAGTTGCGGCAATACACGCTGAAACCCGGCCGGCGCGAGACGCTGATCGACATTTTCGACAGTCGGTTCATCGAAGGCCAGGAAGATGCCGGGATGACCATCATCGGCCAGTTTCGCGACCTCGACCGACCCGACATGTTTGTCTGGCTGCGCGGTTTTGACGACATGGCCGCGCGGAAGGAGGCGCTCACCGCCTTCTATGACGGGCCGATGTGGGCGGCGCACCGCGATGCCGCCAATGCGACGATGATCGATTCCGACGATGTGCTGCTCTTGAAGCCGGCATGGCCAAGCGCCGGGTTCGACCTGTCGGGCTCCCAGCGAGGCGCTCTGGCGGAGCATGGAAAGCCAAGCGCACACAATCGCTTGACCGGGATCGTTGTCATCCAGATTCATCATCTGCGGCCCGGCGCCGAGGCCGATTTCGCCGGCAGCTTCGAAAGGGATGTCGTTTCGCTCCTTACCGCCGGCGGAAGATTGCTCGGCGCCTTCATCTCCGAACACGCCGAAAACAGCTTTCCCCGCCTGCCAGTGCGCCTGGGCGAAAACGTCTTCATCGCCATCACAGGTTTCGACAGTGTCGAAGCGCATGCCCACCAGGAAGCAGCGCTTGCCGCCTCGCCTCGGTGGCAAGCATTTCGCGAAGCGATCGATATGACCAGACCGACCGAAACCTTGCGCCTCTCGCCGACGTCGCAATCGCTGCTGCGGTAGTGGATCGGCACGCAGCCAACCGAAGTTCATACTGTGTGATAGACTGATGGCTTGACTGCGGCGGCCGGCATGCGGTGCTGTGCCGGAGCGGGCGGCGTGACCAGCGGGATCGTTCGATGAGACTTGGCCTTCCATGAGACTTGACCTTCGATGAGACTTTCTGGCAAGCGGGCGCTGGTCACCGGCGGTTCGGACGGGATTGGTCTGGCGATCTCGGAGGCGTTTGCGCGTGAAGGCGCCGATGTACTGATCGTCGGTCGCGATACCGGCAGGCTGGAGGCGGCGCGAAACGCGCTTGCCGCGACGGCCATCGGTGGCGCCACGATCGAAACGCTGTCGGCCGACCTCGCCACCAGCGCTGGTATTGATGCCGTCGTCGCGCATGTGCAGCAATCCGAACGGCCGCTCGACATCCTCGTCAACAATGCCGGCGTCGCCTATCTCGTGTCGTTCGAGACCGTCACCGAAGACCAGTTCCAGCAATCCTTCGCGCTCAATGTAACAGCGGCGTTCTTCCTCACGCAGCGACTGCTGCCGCATTTCGGGGCGAGCACGTCGGTCATCAACATCTCGTCCTACTTCGCCAACAAGATGATCCCGAACCGGCCGTCTAGCCTGTATTCCCTGTCCAAGGGCGCGCTGAATTCGCTGACCAAATCGTTGGCCTTCGAGCTCGGACCGCACGGCATCAGGGTCAATGCGATCGCGCCCGGCACGGTCGACACCGCCATGCGGCGCAAGTCGATCGAAAACCTGTCGGCTGCGGCGCAGGCGGAGCTCAAGACCTATGTCCAGCGCAGCTACCCGCTCGGCCGTATCGGCCAGACCAATGACCTTGCCGGCATCGCGGTCTACCTCGCCAGCGACGAGGCGGCCTGGACCAGCGGTGGCATTTTTGCCGTAGACGGCAGCTATACGGCCGGCTGATGTTCGACTCTCTTCAACCCGCGACGCTTGACCAAAGCCCCAATCCGACGTCTGTCTGAAGATCGAGCAATGTTTGCGACATTCGTGGTGCCATGCCGTCAAACGATCCACTGGTTCTTTTCTACTCGACCGTCTTCGGCAAGCCTGTCGACACAGCATCGATAAGGTGTGAGCTGCCCGGCCGCTGGACAACGGACAAAAGCCGGATTTCCGAGGCAGCGGCAGTCGTCTTTCATCTTCCGGACTTTCGCGAAATCGGCGATGCCTACAAATATCCCGGCCAGTATTGGGTGGCCAGGTCGATGGAATGCGGCCAGAACTACAGGCGCACCGCCGACCCGGAGTTCACGCGGCACTTCGACATCACCATGACGCATGAAACGCGATCCGATGTCTGGACGCCCTATCTGCCGCCCGCCAGTTGGTGGAAGGAAACGCTGGCCAGACCGATCATGCCGAAGACGGAGACAGCGTCGATCGCGCTCTTCCAATCGGCCGGCACGAATTCCAGCAGACGGGTCGATCTGGCGACCGAACTGACGCGCTACATCAAGATCGATTCCTATGGCCGCTACCTCAACAATCGGTCGGTCGCAGGCCCCGATCTCGGCCCGAAAACCAAGATAGAGACCATCGCGCGGCACAAATTCTGCTTCGCCATGGAGAACGCGATCGAGACCGACTATGTCACGGAAAAAATCTATGACGCCTTCATGGCCGGCACGGTGCCGATCTACCTCGGTGCGCCGAATGTGGATGAGTTCGTGCCGACGCACTCTTATGTCGACGCTGGCGCCTTCGCCAACGCCGGGGAGCTCGCAGCTTACCTCCGGCACCTGATCGAGACGCCGCAGGACTACGAGGCCTACTTCGCCTGGCGCGCAATGCCATTGCCCGACCACCTCGTCAAACGCATGCAGATGCTGGAAACACCCGTCTTGTGCAGGCTGATGAAGCTGTTGCACCAGCGGCTGGACGAGCGGAAGAGCCCGCCATCCGGGCGGCGAACGCTTCCCTTCGGCCGCATGTCTTACTTCAGGACAAAGTTGCGCCGCTGGCAGAAAAAGGTTCCGCGTTGACGAGGCAAAACCCTCAACCGATGTTTGCCTGCGGCCATCTAACCGATTTGCATCCTTAACCGCCGCAATCTCTGCTTGAAGGCCATTGTGCAACGCGATACGCCGTTGCCGAATTCGATCGTCGGAGAGACCCGTGACCGCTGCCAGGACCAGAACCGAAAACGACACGTTCGGCCCCATCGAGGTTGCCGCCGACCGTTATTGGGGCGCGCAGGCGCAGCGTTCCCTGGGCAATTTCAAGATTGGCTGGGAAAAGCAGCCGGCCTCGATCGTGCGCGCGCTGGGCATCGTCAAGCGGGCGGCAGCGGAAGCCAATATGGAGCTGAAGCGGCTCGATCCCTCGGTCGGCAAAGCCATCATCGAGGCCGCGCAAGAGGTCATCGACGGCAAGCTCAACGACCATTTCCCGCTGGTCGTCTGGCAGACCGGCTCGGGCACGCAGTCCAACATGAACGCCAACGAGGTGATCTCCAACCGGGCGATCGAACTTCTGGGCGGCGTCATGGGCTCGAAGAAGCCGGTGCATCCCAACGACCACGTCAATATGAGCCAGTCGTCGAACGACACCTATCCGACGGCCATGCACATCGCCTGCGCCGAGCGCATCGTGCACGATCTGATCCCGGCGCTACACCATCTGCACAAGGCGCTCGACGCAAAGGCCCGCGCCTTCAACCATATCATCAAGATCGGCCGCACCCACACGCAGGACGCCACTCCCCTCACGCTGGGTCAGGAATTTTCGGGCTATGCGGCGCAAGTGGCATCCTCGATCAAGCGCATCGAGATGACCCTGCCCGGCTTGCAGGAGCTGGCGCAGGGCGGCACCGCCGTGGGCACCGGCCTCAATGCGCCGGTCGGCTTTGCCGAAAAGGTGGCCGACCGCATCGCCGCCATCACCGGCATCGCCTTCGTGACCGCGCCGAACAAGTTCGAGGCGCTTGCAGCCCACGATTCCATGGTGTTCTCGCATGGCGCGATCAACGCGGCCGCCGCAGCACTCTTCAAGATCGCCAACGACATCCGCTTCCTCGGATCCGGCCCGCGCTCGGGCCTCGGCGAACTGTCGCTGCCGGAAAACGAGCCGGGCTCCTCGATCATGCCGGGCAAGGTCAACCCGACCCAGTGCGAGGCGATGACGCAGGTCTGCGTGCAGGTCTTCGGCAACAACGCCTCGCTGACCTTCGCCGGCAGCCAGGGCCATTTCGAGCTCAATGTCTACAACCCTCTGATGGCCTACAATTTCCTGCAGTCGGTGCAGCTGCTCGCCGATGCCTCGATCTCCTTCACCGACAATTGCGTCGTTGGCATCGAGGCGCGCGAGGACAACATCAAGGCGGCACTCGACCGCTCACTTATGTTGGTGACGGCGCTTGCGCCCACAATCGGCTACGACAATGCCGCCAAGATCGCCAAGACCGCGCACAAGAAAGGCACCACCTTGCGCGAGGAAGCGCTGGCGACCGGGCTGGTCAGCGAGGCCGATTACGACCGGCTGGTGCGGCCGGAGGACATGACCCATCCAGGATAAGCGATTCCGGGGAAGTGCGTAGCGCTTCCCCTTGAGGAACTGCGTCGCCAGATGCCAGGGATTTGGTGGCGGGAGAATTTGCTCCCACTTCGCCATTGCCCGACATGAATTTCGCGTCCCCAGCCCGATCACCAAAATGTGCGCACTGTGAACAATGTGTCGCCCGATAGACGGCTTTGGTGAACAGTCGGCTTACTCTACTTGATGGGTCATTCAACCCTATCTGGAGTACCGCCATGACCATCAGCTCTTCCACCGCAGGCGCCGGCACCGCGTCCAACAGCTCCACCACCATCCTGCTCGGCCGCATCCTGCTCGCCGCCATCTTCCTGCTTTCCGGTTTCGGCAAGCTCACCGCGATCGCCGGCACTGCTGGTTACTTCGGCAGCCTCGGCCTGCCGCTGCCGACCGTGACGGCCATTGTCGTCGGCCTGATCGAACTCGTCGGCGGTCTCGCCATCCTCGTCGGCTTCCAGACGCGGATCGTCGCCTGGGTGCTGGCCATCTTCACCGTAGCCACCGGTCTGGTTGCCCATATGAACTGGGCCGATCAGATGCAGATGATCAACTTCCTCAAGAACCTCGCCATTACTGGCGGTTTCCTCGTGCTGGCCTCCTCGGGCGCCGGCGCCTATTCGATCGACGCCAAGCGCGGCTGAACCGTCTCGAAATAGCTGGAACAAGAAGGCGGCGCGGAATTTTCCGCGCCGCTTTTTCGTTATCTGTCTAGCCACGCATCCCGAATTACCTCCATTTCTGCTAGGATCGGGACGTACGGAGGAGGAACAGAGCCACCCGGCCCTGCCCTTCGGCATCGGAGGTACGGCATGCCCCGCGACGTATTGCTTCTGCTTTCCAGGCTGCTGCTCGCCGCCCTGTTCGTTCCTTCCGGCTACCACGCGCTTGCCGACATTGCCGGCACGACCGGCTACTTCTCCGGCCTCGGCCTGCCACTGCCGGCGCTGGCCGCCTGGGGAACGGGCCTGTTCGAGCTGATCGCCGGCCTCTTGATCCTGGTCGGCTTTCAGACACCGCTGGTCGCGCTGCTGCTTGCCGCCTTCTGCATCGCCGCCGGTTCAATCGGCCACTACGGCCAGGGCGGCGACGACCCGATGCTCGCCTTCCTGCACCAGCAGATGCTGATGAAGGACATCGCCATCGCCGGCGGCTTCCTGGCGCTGGCCATGGCTGGTGCCGGCGCCTGGTCGATCGATGGACGAATGGCTGCTGGCCGCGCCTGAAGCTTACTTCACCGATACGCTGGGTCCGCCCTCGACCGCCAGCACCAGCCGGCGGTTGGTGACCCGCGCCAGTTGCGCCAGGCGCCCGGCCGGGCGCTCGCCGTAAAGATCGGAAAGTGCTGCCGGCAGCACCAGCGCCAGCGTACCGTTACCGCGGTTTTCCCATTTCAGCCGCGGCATGACCCCAGGCATTGCCGCGGTCAGCAGGTAGACGACGCGCAGCATCGCCGCCAGCACGCGGGCCCGCTCCAGATAGCGCGGCGTCGCCAGTCCGCGGATTTCCGGCGCTGCCTCGTTGAACACACCCTCGTGGCGGAACAGGCCGACCAGCGCCAGGAAGGCGCGACCGGGATGGTCTACGCCGATGAAGGAGGCGTGGGCGATGATGTTGAGCGACTGCTTGCCGCGATATTCCGGGTGCGCGCGCCAGCCGATATCGGCCAGCAGGCAGGCGGCATGGCGATAGCGTGCCTCGTCCTCGGTCTCGTCGATGCCGAAAGCGGCAAAGGCTCTGCCCGTCCATTCGACAAGCTCATGGGCATGGGTGACCGAGCGCGAGCGCAGCTGGGCCAACTCCTCCGAAGCCGAGATCAGCGGATCGGCCTTCTGCTCGGCCGCACCCAGCAGCGAATAGAGAAAGCCCTCGCGCACGCCGAGCGCCGAGACGATGATCTTCGACGGCTGCATGGCCGCCATGATTTCCTGGAGCACGATGGCGCCATAGGGCAGCAACGAGCGGCGGTTCTTGGAGACGCCCTCTATACCCCTGACCTTCTCGATCTCGGCTTTCGCGACCTGCTTGAGGAAGTTCGCCGCACTGTCGGCGCTGATTTCGTAGTGGTGCATGACACCGAGCGGATAGTTGCTCATTTCCATGTGCAGCCGGGCAAGATTTCGCCAGGTGCCGCCGACCGCATAGAAGGCCCTGCCCTGCCCGCCCTTCAAGAGCTTCGCCCGCGCCAGTTCCTCGCGCGCGATCTTTGCCGCCTGGGCAAGCGAGTTCTTCGCCATGTCCTGCAGGCGCAGGCCGCCAAGCGGCAGCGTGATGCCGTCGCCGATCGCCTCACCGTTGACGTCGATCAGTTCCAGGCTGCCGCCGCCAAGGTCGCCGGCAATGCCGTTGGCCGGGTGGAAGCCGGAAATGACGCCGAGCGCCGAATAGTGGGCTTCCTGGCGGCCGCTCAGTACCCGGATCTCGGTCTTGAGCACGTCTTCGGCGCGGTGAATGAAGTCGGGGCCGTTGACCGCCTCGCGAGCGGCGGCGGTGGCCAGCACATATATATGCTCGGCGCCGACTTGATCTGAAAGGGCGCGGAACCGCCGAAACTCCTCCATCGAGCGCGTTACCGCCTCGGGATCGAGCTTGCCGGTCGAAACGATGCCGCGGCCGAGGCCGGCCAGCATCTTTTCGTTGAACAGCGTGGTCGGCGAACGCGCCAGCCCTTCATAGATGACAAGGCGGATCGAGTTCGAGCCGATGTCGATGATGGACAGCGGTCGGCGATCCTGAAGCCGGCCCTGGGAAGTTGCAATCATCAGCCGGACGCTGCAGCGTTTTTCTTGCGGCGCTTGAACTGCGCGATGCGCTTGGGCGCATGCGACTTCAGCGCATCGCCCCGTCCGGACAGGCTAGGATTGGTCATGAAATATTCCTGCGCGTTGAACGGTTCCTCACCCTCCTCCAGCACCACGCGCCGGGAGGTTCCGTCAGCCAATACGTCGAAACTTTGCTGGTTGTCCATGATGTTGCCCAGCATGATCTGGCCAAGTATCTGTTCATGCACAGTTGGATTGGTGATCGGCACCATGGTCTCGACACGGCGGTCGAGATTGCGCGGCATCAGGTCGGCCGAGGAGATGTAGACGATCGCCTCGTCCGAGGGCAGGCCATGGCCGTTGCCGAAGCAATAGATGCGACTGTGTTCGAGGAAACGGCCGACGATCGACTTGACCCTGATGTTTTCCGACAGGCCCGGCACCTGCGGCCGCAGGCAGCAGATGCCGCGCACGACGAGGTCGACCTCGACGCCGGCGCGGCTGGCGTCATAGAGCGCGTCGATGATGTTGGGATCGACGAGCGCATTCATCTTCATCCAGATGCGCGCCGGCCGGCCAGCCAGGGCATAGGCGATCTCATCGGCAATGTGCTTCAGGATGCGGCTGCGCAGCGTAAACGGCGAGATCGCAATCCGCATCTCGTCGGTCGGCTCGGCATAGCCGGTGATGAAGTTGAACAGTTGGGCGACGTCGCGGGCAATCGTCGGATCGGTGGTGAAGAAGGACAGGTCGGTGTAGATGCGCGCGGTGACCGGATGATAGTTGCCGGTGCCCAGATGCACATAGTTGCGCAGCTTGCCGTCTTCCCTCCGCACCACCAGCGACATTTTCGCGTGCGTCTTCAGTTCGAGGAAACCGAACACGACCTGGACGCCGGCGCGCTCGAGATCGCGCGCCCAGCGGATGTTGGCTTCCTCGTCGAAGCGCGCCTTGAGCTCGACCAGGGCGGTCACCGACTTGCCGGCCTCGGCGGCATCGACCAGCGCGCGCACGATCGGGCTGTCGTTGGAGGTGCGGTAGAGCGTCTGCTTGATCGCGACCACTTCCGGATCGGCCATCGCCTGGCGCAGGAACTGCACCACCACGTCGAAGGATTCATAGGGGTGATGGACGACGATGTCCTTCTCGCGGATGGCCGCGAAACAATCGCCGCCATGTTCGCGGATGCGCTCGGGAAAGCGCGGATTGTAGGGCCTGAACTTGAGGTCGTCGCGCGGCACGGCGACGATCTCGGAAATCTGGCTGAGCGCCAGCGGGCCGGTCAAAACGCTGATGCGGCTCGAAGAGACGCCAAGCTCGCCTGCAACGAAGTCGCGCAACTCGCCGGGCATCAACTTGTCGAATTCGATGCGGATGACCGAACCGCGGCGGCGGCGCTTCAGCGCCGTCTCGAACAGGCGCACGAGGTCCTCGGACTCCTCCTCGACCTCGATATCGCTGTCCCGGATGATGCGGAAGGTGCCGGAGCCCTTGACCTCGTAGCCGGGGAACAGCTTGCCGATATAGAGGCCGACCGCCTCCTCGAGCGGAATGAAGCGGACGTGCTGCTTGCGGTCGGGCAGGCGGATGAAGCGCTTCAGTGCCACCGGCAGGCGCAGAAGCGCGCTCATCTCCTCGCCATTCTTGCGATGGCGCAACTGCAGCGCCATCGAGAAGCCGAGATTGGGAATGAACGGGAATGGATGCGCCGGGTCGATCGACAGCGGGGTCAGCACCGGGAACACCTGGTCCTGGAAATGGTCTTCCAACCAGACCTTCTCGTCCTTGGTCAATGCATCGCGGGTGATGCTCTCAATGCCTTCCTTGTTGAGCAGCAGCATCAGCGCCGACAGGCTGTTCTGCTGGTCCTCCTGCAGCCGCTCGACCTCGCGCAAAAGCTGTTCGAGCTGCTGCTCGGGCGTGCGCCCGTCGGGGCTCTTGAGCGCGATGCCTTCGCGCACCTGGCCGGCAAGGCCCGCGACGCGAACCATGAAGAATTCATCGAGATTGGCGGCCGAGATCGACAGGAAACGGACACGTTCGAGCAGCGGATGGTGCTCGTTTTGCGATTCCTCGAGAACGCGCCGGTTGAACTGCAGCCAGGAGAATTCGCGGTTGACGAAACGGTCGGGATTGCCGCCCTCGGGGCTCGCCACCTCGATGTTGATGAATTCGCTCTGCACCGGCTTCAGTTCATTCATGGTTTCCTGCCTGCAACCGTTCCTTTTGGAGCACCGCATATGCCGAGATGGCCATGGACGCTCTAACATCAATTTGTAACGCGTGATCCGTCGCGGAATCGCTCGGCTTCCGGGGTCATGCGCTTAACCGGCTCAACTTATCCTCTGCCAGCCTTTTGCGACAGTTTCATTTCATCGATCTTGCAAACAGAGCTGTTATGATCCAGATGCAGACGAGACTGCGTTAAGGAGACGATGATGGCAGGCGGTTCCATTCCCCATTTCCAGAACGATGCCGGCCATCCGGCGATCGACATCGGTGTCAGGGAATTCATGTGCACCGGCGCCAACCCACCTTTCGATCATCCACACGTGTTTCTCGACATGGGCGACGACAATGAAAAGGTCTGCCCTTATTGCTCGACGCTCTACCGCTATTCGGCGAAGCTGAAGGCGACGGAAACCCAGCCGCCCGGCTGCCTCTATATCGACCAGGCCGCCTGATCTTCCGCGGCAAAGCGCCGATGGAAGACGTCAGGTCCCGGCAGGTCATAATCGCCGGGGCTGGCGTCGCCGGGTTGACGGCTGCCCTCGCCTTCGCCGAACGCGGGTATCCGATAAAACTGTTGGAACAGGCGTCGCGGCTCGAAGCGGCCGGCGCCGGCATCCAGCTTTCGCCCAACGCAACGCGCATTCTTCGAAAACTCGGCGTGCTCGACCGGCTGCTGCCGGCGGCCTTGCGGCCGGAAGCGGTGGCGCTGAAGGACGCGGCGACGCTGCGCGAACTGGCGCGGGTGCCACTTGGGCAAGCGGCCGAAGCGCGCTGGCAGGCGCCGTATCTTGTTGCCCACCGCGCCGATCTGCAGGCGGCACTGCTGGCGCAAGTCGCAGAACAGCCTGGGGTTGAGCTCGTCACCGGCGCGCGGGTCACAGGTATCGCCGTCAACGCGCAAGATGTTGCCGTGACCGCCGAGGTGGATGGCCGCGCGATCGAGGCACGCGGCCGGCTCCTGGTCGGCGCCGATGGCGTCTGGTCATCGGTTCGGGCGCAGCTTACGAGTAAGGAACCGGCTTTCGGCAAAAGCCGCTTCTCGGGCGAACTCGCCTGGCGGGCCACAGTTGCGGCCGAGAGTGCCGCCGGAGAAGCCTTTGCCGCCATCGCCGCCGCCGACTGCGTCACCACGTTCCTGCACCCCGGCTTCCACATGGTCGCCTATCCCGTCAGCGAAGGTCGCGCCTTCAATCTCGCCGCCTTCACCAAGGGCGAGCGCATTGCGGAGAGCTGGTCGGGCCATGCCGACCCAGCTGTTCTCGACGGCGCCGCGCGCGGCACAGCGCCGGGCCTGGCGAAGCTTGTGGCGCTGGCCGGCCCCTGGACGGCGTTTCCGATCCATACCGTCGAACAAACGCGGTGGACGAGCCCGCAAGGCATCGCGCTGATCGGCGACGCCGCGCATGCGATGACGCCGTTTGCGGCACAAGGTGCGGCCATGGCGATCGAAGACGCAGCCACGCTTGCCGCCATCGTTGCCGATTTCCCTGCCGATCTGGCTGGGAGTTTACAGATCTGGGAGAACCTGCGGCGGCCCCGTGTCGCAAAGGCCGCACGTCGCGGCGCCGTCAACCGCCTGGCCTGGCATGCTGCGGGGCCGGTGGCGTTGGCGCGCAACCTGTTCCTGAAGATGCGCTCCCCGGAAAAGCTCGCGGCCGATTTGGACTGGCTCTATGGGTGGGAGCCGCAGAAAATCATCCGGCGCTAGACGTCGTCGGGATGCCTACCGTTTTCAGCTAATTGTAAAGCCGCATCGACAGGCTGAGCGACATCGGCAGCGGGTTCCACCAGCCGGTGCGAAGGCCGGCGGTGCGCAGACCCGCAGCCGTCCAGGTGTTGCAGCCGACCAGCGCGTTGAAATGGCCGTTCGCCTCGTAGAAGCGGTCAAAGCTGGAATAGGCTGCGTTCTCGATGACGATCGGACCGTTCGGCCCTTGCTGGAAATTCGCGTCGATGTAATCGAGCAGTGCCGCAAAACGCTTCTCATCAATGTCGAAGCCGGTGACATCAGGGTGCGGTTCGGCGATGGCGCCCGCGATATCGACATGCATGACCGAGGCATCCAGGGTCAGTGCTTTGAGCACCGGCACTGCTCTCAGCTCAGACCAGCTCGGCGTCTCCAGATAGAAGGCGCGGCCACCCCAGCCAAAGACGATGTAGCGCACCTCGGGAGCGTCCGCGGGGATGCCGGCATCGACCAGAAAACGAAAACGCTGGCGCACGGCATCATCGACGGGAATGGCGATGTCGGTGTGGATCGGGTTCTTCAGCACCAGAATGTGACGCGTGCCCTCACCCGCAGCGGCCGCCGGCCAGAGCGGGCGCGGCACCAAAGTGCCGAGTGTTGCGGCAAGCACGCCCGCGACAACCAGCATGGCCAGGAAACGCAGGGCTTTTCTCATGCGGCGGCTTTGCGGTCTCCCCGCGTCATCGTCCGGCCCCAGATAGCAAAAAAGCCCGGCCGCATTGCGCCCGGGCTCTTCTGGTTTGAATGAAAATGCTCAGTGCAGGATCTGTGACAAGAAGAGCTTGGTGCGCTCATGGCGCGGATGGTCGAAGAACTCGGCCGGTGTGTTCTGTTCGACGATCTGGCCCTGATCCATGAAGATCACCCGGTTGGCGACCTTGCGGGCAAAGCCCATCTCGTGGGTGACGCACAGCATGGTCATGCCTTCCTCGGCAAGGCCCACCATCGTTTCCAGCACTTCCTTGATCATTTCGGGATCAAGCGCCGAGGTCGGCTCGTCGAACAGCATGATGCGCGGGTTCATGCACAGCGAACGCGCGATCGCCACGCGCTGCTGCTGGCCGCCCGACAGCTGGCCCGGATATTTGTTGGCCTGCTCCGGGATTTTCACGCGCTTGAGGAAATGCATGGCGATTTCCTCGGCCTGCTTCTTCGGCGTCTTGCGCACCCAGATCGGCGCCAGCGTGCAGTTCTCCAGGATGGTCAGGTGGGGGAACAGGTTGAAGTGCTGGAACACCATGCCGACCTCGCGGCGCACCTCGTCGATCTTTTTGAGATCGTTGGTCAGTTCCTTGCCATCGACGATGATCTTTCCCTTCTGGTGTTCCTCCAGCCGGTTGATGCAGCGGATCATGGTCGACTTGCCGGAGCCCGAGGGGCCGCAGATGACGATGCGCTCGCCGCGCATCACCTTCAGGTTGATGTCCTTCAGCACATGGAACTCGCCATACCATTTGTGCATGCCGATGATGTCGATGGCGACATCGGTGGCCGAGATGTGCATCTTCTTGGCGTCGACCTTGATCTCTTCGGCGCTGACGGCGTTTTCTATGGCCATGGCAGGTTCCCCTTTTTGTTCTTAGCGTTTGTGGCCGGTGTCGAGCCGGCGTTCCGTGTACATCGAATAGCGCGACATGCCGAAGCAGAACAGCCAGAAGACGAAGGCTGCGAAGATCAGGCCCGACTTGGTGGTCTGCGGCGTCGCCCAGTTGGGATCGGAGAAGTTCTGCTTGACGACACCAAGCAGGTCGAACATCGAGATGATGATAACCAGGCTGGTATCCTTGAACATGCCGATGAAGGTGTTGACGATGCCGGGTATGACCAGCTTCAGCGCTTGCGGCAGCACGATCAGCACCATCTTCTGCCAGTAGCCGAGGCCGAGCGAATCCGCGCCTTCATACTGACCCTTGGGGATGGCCTGCAGGCCGCCGCGCACCACTTCAGCCATATAGGCAGCGGCAAACAACGAAACGCCGATCAACGCCCTCAGGTACTTGTCGAAGGAAACGCCCGGGGGCAGGAACAGCGGCAGCATGACGCTGGCAAAGAACAGAACAGTGATCAGCGGGATGCCGCGAACGAACTCGATGAAGATCACGCACAGCATCTTGACGATCGGCATCTTCGAGCGCCGACCGAGCGCCAGCACGATGCCCATCGGCAGCGACACGGCAATGCCGACGAAAGACAGGCTCAGCGTCACCAACAGGCCGCCCCACAGCTGCGTCTCGACATGCGGCAGACCGAACATGCCGCCGACCAGCAGCACGAAGGCAACGATCGGCAGCACCAGGAAGAGCAGGATGGCGTTCAGCCCCTTGCGCGGCACGCGCGGGATCAGCAGCGGCACCAGCAGCGCCACGAACAGGATGGCGACCAGGATCGGCCGCCAGCGCTCTTCGATCGGATAGCGGCCGAGCATGAATTGGCCGAACTTGGCGTTGACGAAGGCCCAGCAGGCGCCGGACCAGCCGTCGGGCTGAATGCCGCCTTGCGCCGCCGTGGCGCATACAGTGCGATCCGGCCCCACCCACTGGGCGCTGATGAATGCCCAGTTGATGATTGGCGGCAGGATCATCACCACCAGTGCGATACCCAGGACGGTCAGGATGACGTCGCCCACCGAGCCGACCAGGTTCTTGCGAACCCAGGCGACAGGCCCACGCACACCAGCCGGCGCTTGTTGCGCCAGCGCCATTTCGGTCCGCACCCAGGCGGTATCATGTTTCTGCATGGCCGTTACCTCTCCACCAGCGCCATTCTGGCGTTGACCACGTTCATGACTGCCGAGGTCACCAGGCTGATGACGAGATAAACCACCATCATGATCAGCACGCCCTCGACCGCCTGACCCGTCTGGTTCAGCACGGTGCCGGCTGTCGCCGTCAGGTCGGGATATCCGATGGCGATGGCCAGCGACGAGTTCTTGGTCAGGTTGAGATACTGGCTGGTCAGCGGCGGGATGACGATGCGCATGGCTTGCGGGACGACGACTAGCCGCAGGATCGATCCCGGCCGCAGCCCCAGCGCTCCTGCCGCCTCGGTCTGGCCCTTGCTGACGCCGAGAATGCCAGCGCGCACGATCTCGGCGATGAAGGCCGCCGTGTAGCAGGACAGTGCCAGATAGAGGGACAGGAACTCCGGCTTGACCTGGAAACCGCCGGTCAGGTTGAAAGTCGATTGCTTCGGGAAATCGAAGGTCAGCGGAAAACCGCTCAGCACATAGGCGAGCAAAGGCAGGCCGACGATCAGCGCCAGCGAGGTCCAGAACACGGGAAACTGCTGACCGGTCGCCATCTGTCGCTGACGTGCCGTGCGGGCGACGAACCATGCCATGGCGATGCCGACAAGCAAGGCGACCAGGATCAGCCAGGAGCCGTCGCCCCAGATGGCGCGTGGGAGATAGAAGCCGCGCTGGTTGAGAAAAGAACCGAACGGCAGGTTGATGCTTTCGCGCACCACGGGCAAGACCGCCAGCACGCCCGAATACCAGAAGAAGATCACCAGCAGCGGCGGGATGTTGCGGAAAACCTCGACATAGACCGTGCAGATCTTGCGGATCAGCCAGTTGTGGGACAAGCGGCCGATGCCGATGACGAAGCCGATGATGGTCGCGGTGATGATGCCGGCGCCGGCGACGATGAGGGTGTTGATCAGCCCGACGACAATGGCACGGCCGTAAGTGCTGTCCGAGCTATAAACGATGGCGCTTTCGGAGATGTCGAAGCCGGCGCGGCTTTTGAGGAAGCCGAAACCGGAAGCAATGTGCAGGCGCTGCAGATTCTCGATGACATTGTGGACGATCCACCAGACGCCCGCCACCAGCAGGATGACAACCACCGCCTGGAAGAAAACCCCGCGGACTTTTGGATCGTTGATGAAGGAACCTCGGCTCGGCTCCTCGCGAAGAACTTCCTGCGACGCCATTGGACTTTCCCCTGGAAAGAGAAACCGGAAGGCAGACGATCTGCCTTCCGGATCACATTTCGATCAGCGGATCGGCGGAGCGTATTGCAGGCCGCCCTTGGTCCACAGCGCATTGATGCCGCGCGCGATCTTCAGCGGGCTGCCGGTGCCGACATTGCGCTCGAACATCTCACCGTAATTGCCGACGGCCTTGACGATGTTGACGACCCAGTCATTGCTCACGCCGAGATCGGTGCCGATCTTGGTTTCGGCTTCCTGACCGAGCACGCGCTTGATCTCGGGATTGTCCGAGTTCTTCATCTCTTCGACATTGGCCTGGGTGATGCCCAGTTCCTCGGCCTGCAACAGCGCGAAGTAGGTCCACTTGACGATGTGGTACCACTGGTCGTCACCCTGGCGCACGGCCGGGCCGAGCGGCTCCTTGGAAATGATCTCGGGCAGCACGACATGATCAGCCGGCGCGCTGAGCGTCAGGCGGATACCGTAGAGGCCCGACTGGTCGGTGGTGTAGACGTCGCAGCGGCCGGCGTCATAGGCGGCGTTGACCTCGTCCAGCTTTTCGAAGACGACCGGATTGTATTCCATCTTGTTCGCCTTGAAGTAGTCGGCGAGGTTGAGCTCGGTGGTGGTGCCGCTCTGCACGCAGACCGCCGCGCCCGAAAGCTGCAGCGCCGAATTGACGCCCGGCAGTTTCTTGGCGTTGATCATGAAGCCCTGGCCGTCATAATAGGTGACGCCGACGAAGTTCAGGCCAAGCGCGGTATCGCGGTTGATGGTCCAGGTGGTGTTGCGCGACAGGATGTCGACTTCGCCCGACTGCAGCGCGGTGAAGCGCTCCTTGGCGCTGAGCGGGGTGAACTTGACCTTGGTGCCGTCACCGAAGACGGCGGCCGCGACGGCGCGGCAGAAATCCACATCGATGCCCTTCCATTCACCCTTGTCGTCAGGCGCGGCGAAGCCGGCAAGACCGGTGTTGGTGCCGCACTGGATGAAGCCTTTCGCCTTGACGTCGTCGAGCGTGCTCGCCGACGCGGCCGAAGCCATAAATCCGAGAGCGGCGGCTCCAAGGATGCCAATTGCAATGTGTCTCATAACCCACAGACCCTTTTCTGTTTTCAGGTAAACCCTGATCCTCAGGCAAATCCTGATCTTTTTCCCGTGTGAACCCGGCTCCCATCCGGTGCATTCCGGAACCCCGCGTCGTAACCGACGCCCGGCCCCTCCCATTCACGAACTGCATCGAAGGCGATTATTCCTGTGAGGTCAAGGGAAATGACCGATTCACGACAGCTTTGAAAAGCAATTGCCGCGAATGCCTGAAATGCACACAAGAGCACCAGGAAATCGGCAACCCGTGCAAACAAGTCAGTCAAAAAAGCAGCCGCACAAGTTCATGGCTTCAGGCAGATTTCGCCGTCACTTAGCTATGCTTTGTTGGAGGCGCGAACCCATGGA
Organism: Mesorhizobium sp. PL10; assembly: GCF_053714315.1. Classification (NCBI taxonomy): domain Bacteria; kingdom Pseudomonadati; phylum Pseudomonadota; class Alphaproteobacteria; order Hyphomicrobiales; family Phyllobacteriaceae; genus Mesorhizobium; species Mesorhizobium sp. PL10. The sequence continues at coordinate 27,109 of NZ_JBSKBR010000024.1, forward strand.
TTGGCCCATGTAAACCCCACCGCTTGGCGGACCCACGGCTGTTGCGCAGGCTTTGCCGCCGCCTTATGGCTGATCTCCTGACATCCTTTGACAGGCGGCAAACCATGACGACAGACGGCAGCGAACTGGGCATAAACACGCGGCTTGCCCATTCCGGCAACAATCCGCACGACTATTTCGGCTTCGTCAATCCGCCGGTCGTGCATGCCTCGACCGTGCTTTACCCCAACGCGACGACGATGGCGGCGCGCAGCCAGAAATACACCTACGGCACGCGCGGTACGCCGACCACCGACGCACTGGCGCATGCGATCGACGCGCTGGAAGGCTCGGCCGGCACCATAATCGTGCCGTCGGGCCTGGCGGCGGTGACGATCCCATTGCTGGCTTTCCTGTCGGCGGGCGATCACGTCCTGATCGTCGATTCGGTCTATCACCCGACGCGCAATTTCGCCGATACGATGCTGAAGCGGCTGGGCGTCGAGGTCGAGTATTACGACCCGCATGCCGGCGCCGGCATCGCCAAGCTGATCAAGCCCAACACCAAGGTCGTGCTCACGGAATCGCCGGCCTCAAACACCTTCGAGGTGCAGGATGTGCCGGCCATCGCCAAGGCAGCGCACGCGGCCGGCGCCATCGTCATGATGGACAACACCTGGGCGACGCCGCTCTATTTCCGCCCGCTCGACCATGGCGTCGATATCTCGATCCATGCGGCGACAAAGTACCCGGCCGGCCATTCCGACGTGCTGCTGGGCACGGTGTCGGCCAATGCCGACTGCTGGAAGCAGCTTTGCGAGACGTTCTACACGATGGGCTGCTGCGCCGGCCCAGACGACGTCTACCAGGTGCTGCGCGGCCTGCGCACGATGGGTGTGCGGCTCGATCACCACCAGAAGAGCGCGCTTGCCATCGCCGCCTGGCTGGAAGGCCAGCCCGGCGTAGCGCGCGTGCTGCACCCCGCGATCCCCAGCCATCCCGACCATGCCGTGTGGAAGCGCGACTTTTCCGGCTCGAGTGGCATCTTTTCCATCGTTCTCAAGGGCGGCGGCCAGAAGCAGCAGCACGCCTTCCTCGATGCACTGAAGATCTTCGGCCTCGGCTATTCCTGGGGCGGCTATGAGAGCCTTGCCGTGCCGGTCTTCCTCGGCGACCGCATCGTCGCCAAAGGCCCCTATGACGGCCCGCTCATCCGCCTGCAGATCGGGCTCGAGGATGTCGAGGACCTCAAGGCCGATATCCTGCGGGGACTGACCGCTGCCGCAGCTGCCTGAGCGGCAGCCTGCCGCGCCGAATCCGCAAACCGGCAAGGGACTGAAAAGACTGGCCACGAGGCTTATGAGACGCTCGATGTCGCAAAGCCGCTCATTGCCTCATCGCGCGCAATGTTATTTCCCCAATACGCGCTTTTTCGGATTGGATTGACTTTCAAAGTCGACAGTCGAGCGTCATTTCAGAGCGCTTCGAGCCGAACTTTCCGCTATTCCCGAGCTTGCCATGGCCTTTCGTCTCTTTGTTCCCATTCTCGCAGGCGCGACGCTGCGCGAGCGCATCATCGCTTGTATCGGCGCGATGATCGGGATCGCGCTGACCGGCGCGATTGGCGGGCTAGTGTTGGGCAGCGGCCCGCATGTGCCGCTGCTGGTGGCCCCGATGGGCGCGTCGGCGGTGTTGCTTTTCGCGGTGCCGGCGAGCCCGCTGGCGCAGCCGTGGTCGATCATCGGCGGCAATACTCTATCCGCGCTGGTCGGCGTGATCGTCGCGCATTTCGTGCACGAGCCTGTCCTGGCCGCCGGCATCGCCGTGGCGTTGGCGATCGCCACCATGTCGTTCGCGCGCTGCCTGCATCCGCCGGGCGGGGCAGCGGCGCTGACGGCGGTGTTCGGCGGACCGGCCGTGACCAGCGCCGGCTTCCTGTTTCCCTTCGTGCCGGTGGCGCTGAACTCGATGGTGCTGGTGGCGCTCGGCTACGGGTTCCACAGGCTGTCGCGACGCAGCTACCCGCACAGGCCCACGCCTGCCGCCAACAGCCACGGAACGGCAGACCCGCCGGCCGTGCAGCGCGTGGGCTTCCGGCCCGAGGACGTCGATGCCGCACTCAGCACATTGGACGAGACCTTCGACATCGACCGTGGCGATCTCGAACGGCTGCTGCGCCAGGTCGAACTGCAGGCGATGGTACGCTCGCACCGGACGTTGCTTTGCGCCGACATCATGTCCCGCGATGTGGTGTCGGTGCCTGAACAGGCCTCGGTCGACGAAGCCCGGCAGCAACTCCTCGATCACAATATCCGTACCTTGCCGGTGATCGACGCAGAGGCGAAGCTGGTTGGCACCGTTGGCCTGCGCGAGTTGACGAAGGCCACCGACACGGTGAAGGGGGTCATGTCGAATGCCGGAACCGCCTCGCCCGACACACCGGCGATGAGCCTGCTTCCCGTGCTCACCGACGGACGCAGCCATGCCGTGGTCATCATCGACAGCGAGCGGCGCATCCTCGGCCTGATCACGCAGACCGATCTCCTGGCCGCAGCGGCACGGGTGCAGGCGGCAGACAAAGGACTGGCAGCGGCCTAGTATAGGCGGCTTTAGGCAGACTGGCAGAAACAAGCCGGGAACCTTTCCCTGGCCTGCGAGTCCAATGTCCAGGCCAAGCATCTGTCTGGAGGTCCGGTCACGATGAACAAGTTTGCAATACAAGCCGCGGCATCCGACACTGTGTCAGGCGACATGGCGCTGGTGCGCCGGGCGATGGCGCGCGAGGCCGGCGCCTTCCGCGCCATTGTCAAGACGCACAACCAGCGTCTCTACCGCATCGCCCGCGGCGTGGTGCGCAATGACGCGGAGGCCGAGGACATCGTCCAGGAGGCCTACGTCAGGGCCTTCGCCAGTCTAGGCGCCTTTCGCGGCGATGCCTTGCTGTCGACCTGGCTGTCGCGCATCGTTATTAACGAGGCGCTGGGCCGGCTGCGCAAGTCCAAACGCCTGGTTTCGATGCCAGAAAATCCGGAAGCGCAGATCATCCGCTTCCCTTTGAACGCAAGTGATTGGAACTCAGGCGACGATCCGGAGCGGACAATGGCGCAGCGGCAGATTCTCGGGCTTGTCGAACGGGCGACCGACAGCCTTCCCGATGTTTACCGCACCGTCTTCGTGGCGCGTGTCATCGAAGGGCTGAGCATTGAGGAGACTGCTGATCTTCTCGGCGTCAAGCCAGAGACCGTCAAGACCAGGCTGCACCGCGCCCGCGGGCTTTTGCGCAAGGCGCTGGACGACGAGATCGGCCCGGTGCTGCTCGATGCCTTCCCCTTCGCCGGCAGGCGCTGCCAGCGGCTGACCGAGACGGTCATGAAAAGGCTTGGTTTCAAGGACTGAGGTGGCCGAGCCAGACACCCTTTTCTGGGAACGTTTCGCGCTCCGCGGCATCCAATCATCGTCAACCCAGATGAAGCCCGCTGCCATTCGGATCCGGGCCAAGGAGATGCCATGTTTACCCGACAGACTGTTGCCCTCGCCACCCTGCTCCTCATCGGCGTCACGCCACTGGCGCAGGCGGCCGACAAACCGACCGATCCGCAGATAGCCCATATCGCTTATACCGCCGATATAATCGATATCGAAGCCGCCAAGTTGGCAATCGAGAAGTCGAAGACCAAAGAGGTTGTCGATTTTGCCAACGACATGGTGCGCGACCACGAAGCCGTGAACGTTCAGGCGCTCGACCTGGTCAAAAAGCTGAATGTCACGCCTGAGGACAATGCCACCAGCCAGGCGCTGGCCAAGGCGGCCGCCGACGAACGGGCCAAGCTCGCCAAGCTTGAGGGCGCCGAATTCGACAAGGCCTATGTCGAGAACGAGGTTGCCTATCACAAGCAGGTCAATGGAGCGCTAGAAACCCTGCTGATCCCGTCGGCTCAGAATGCCGAGTTGAAGAGCCTGCTGGAGACCGGCCTGAAGATATTCCAGGGCCACGAACAGCATGCCGAACATGTCGCCGGCATGCTGAAGTAAGAGCAGGAGCATGTCGAAACGACTTCTGTGGATTGCAGTGGCGCTCACCATCGGTATCGTCCCGGTGCAAGCCGAAACCATCCAGGTCACCATCGACAAGCTGGCGTTCTGGCCGACGAATGTCGAGGCTAAGGTTGGCGACACGATTGAGTGGGTGAACAAGGACGCGTTCACCCACACGGCGACGGTCAAAGGCGGTTGGGAGGTGATGATCCTGCCCAAGAAGACGGCCAGCCGCACGCTGACGGCAGCCGACACCGTCGACTATTTCTGCCGCTTTCACCCCAATATGAAAGGGCATCTGACAGTGTCGCCTTAACGCGATCCTGCAGGCAGGTCGTGCTCCAGCGCGACCCGCCTCGCCTCGTCCGGCCGCGTGATATGCGTCCACGAGCCGTCATGGCCTGGCTCTCGGCGCTGGATCCAGGCATCCAGCCCTTCGCGCAGATCGGCTGTCGAGGCCATGCGGGCAAACTGCTCGGCCTCGACCAGCAAACCCTCCGCTATGCTTTGGTTGAGGCCGCGCGCCACTGCGGTGAGAATCGAGGCAATTGCTGCCGGCGAGTGTCTGACGATGCGTCGAGCGAGATCGAGCGCGGCCGGTATCAGCTGCTCATGCGGCACCACCTCGTTGACCAAGCCGAGTTCGAGGGCGCGCGGCGGCGGAAACCAATCGCCGGTCAACAGCAACTCCAGCGCATGCTTGCGTCCGGCCAGCCTCGGCAGCCGCTGCGTGCCGCCGAAGGCAGGCAGCATTGCGAGGTTGATCTCAGGTTTGGCGAACAAGGCGCGGTCGCTGGCGATGGCGAGCGGCACGGCTTCGGTGATCTCGCAGCCGCCGCCAAAAGCGATGCCGTTGACTGCGGCGATGACCGGCTTGCGGAAGGCTTCCAGCCTTGCCGTCAGCCGCTGTCCGCGCATGACGAAATCGCGCAAGGCGACATCAGCGCCATTGGCCACACTGCCCGAGAATTCATGGATGTCGCCGCCGGCGGAGAAGGCGCGCTCTCCTGCTCCGGTGAGGATGATGGCGCGGATGGCATCGTCTATCTCCATCGCATCCAGGAGCGCAAGCAAACGATCGATCAACGCATAGTTCAATGCGTTGAGTTTTTGGGGGCGATTGAGTGTGAGGATGGCGATCCCATTGCGGGCTTCGACAAGCACAAGCTCGGTCATGTCTCTTCCCTTCCCTGCATTTATCATCGGAAAGGATCAGGCTTTCGATTGTATGTATATTCACTAGTCGGTATACTTGATGGATGAGCGAAGCACCGATCCCCACCCGCAAACGCATTGTCGATGCCGCAACGAAGCTGTTCTATGCCGAAGGGATCGGCCGTGTCAGCGTCGATGCCGTGGCTGAAAAAGCTGGGCTCACCAAGCGCACGCTCTACTATCACTTCAAGAGCAAGGACGATCTGATCGCCGCCTATCTCGACGGTCGCGACCAGCCGAACATCAGGCAGATGGCCGGTTGGTTCGAGGCAGCCGACGGTGATGTCGAGCGCAAGGTCGAAGCGATCTTCACCAATCTGGCGCAGGTGGCGAAGAATCCGAAATGGAAAGGCTGCGGCTTTCTGCGCACGGCAGCCGAACTCGCTTCAATGCCCGGACATCCCGCCGTCAAGGCCGGGTCACGGCACAAGAAGAATTTCGAGACCTGGCTGACCGGTGAGCTCTCCGGCCACGGCGTCGCAGAGCCGCAGACCCTGGCGCGCGAAATCGTGCTTTTGATGGACGGCGCCTTCTCGATCATGCTGATCCACCGCAACCCCGACTATGTCGAGGCGGCGGGACATGCCGCTGCAACGCTGGTTCGGGCACGGTCGGGACGAAACACCGGCTCCTAAAAGCCAGCCGCCAGCCAGGCCGTGCCGGCAGCAAGGGTCAGCAGCGTCAACGGCAGGCCGACCTTGAAGAAGGCTGTGAAGGACAGCTGTTTGCCAGCGGCCCGCGCCTGTTCGGCGACGATCAAATTGGCGACCGAGCCGAGCAAGGTGAAGTTGCCTGCCAGCGTCGAACTCATGGCAACCACCAGCCAGGCCCGCTCGGGGTTTTCAAGGCCGGGTATGAACGGCCTCAGCGCCAGTACCGCCGGAACATTGCTCATGATGTTGGAAAGCACAGCCGTAAAGCCGGACAGCCGCCAGACGTCGTCCAGGCCAAGGTTCCTGGCGGAAGCGATCATATCAGGCGTGAGCAGTGTTTTCTCGGCGCCAGCGACCACAATGAACAGGCCGGCGAACATGAACAGCAGCGGCCCGTCTATCTCACGGTAGATTCGTGCGGGCTTGATAGCGCGGGTGAGCAGCAGGATGGCGCCGCCGATGAGTGCTGCCTTGGCAACCGCAACGCCGGCGAAGAACGCGACCGCCAGGCCGAGGCAGACAATGACCGCCTTCAGCACCTGTCCGGGCAGCATGCGGCCGCGATAGACTTCCGGGCTGAGTTCGGCACTGCGCGCGAATTCGCTGCGGTAGACGATGCGCACGATGACGATGACGGCGACGAGGCCGAACAGGGCAACCGGCGCAAGCGCGGTCGAAAAGGCCGGATAGGAAATTCCCGACAGCGCGCCGATGACCATGTTCTGCGGGTTGCCGGTGATGGTAGCGACGCTGCCGCAGTTGGACGCGGTGGCGGTAGCGATCAGATAGGGAATGGGATTGCGGTTGATGACACGGGTGACGTGGACGACAATTGGCGCCATGACCAGGCAGATCGCGTCGTTGACCAGAAACGCCGACAGGACGCCGGTGAGGAGCGTCACCATCACCAGAAGTATGAACGGCGCGTGCGCATGCTCGATAGCGTAGGCGCCGAGGGCCCGGAAGGCACCCGAGACCTTCAAATGTGCAACGACGATCATCATACCGAGCAGCAGCGTGATGGTGTCGAAATTGATGGCGCGATAGGCGTCTTCCATACTGAGCGCGCCGATGGCGATCATCGCCGCACCGCCGAGCAAGGCGATCCCTGCCCGGTCGAGACGCAGGCCCGGGATGCGGCCGATGGCAACGCCGGCATAGGTCAGGATGAGGATCAGCAATGCCGCGGCGCCCATCGATGTCATGGCAGACCATTCCTGTTCAAACGAACCGACGCCGGAATGGATTGTTCCCGCTCAGGCATTGGCCGCGCAGCTTTAACGCCGCTCCAGCAAAGCGAAAGCGCCTATGATCATCCGGATGTGAAAATCGGTGGGCAAAATCACGGGCCGATCGACGCCGGGAGCGGCCGGAACATTGTCCTGACAACGGCCGAGATTGCGAATGAGACAAGCGCTGTGGCCTGCCGCGGCCCGACATTTCCATTCGCGAAGCTTCGCTGTTGCCAAGGTCATGGATTATATAATTAAATTCTAATTTATCCTTTTCGGGTATGGATAGCTTAGCCGTATTTCGGCCTTGGGGTTTTCAGATGGTCCTTGAGAGGGAATGCCGCGTTTCGGAGAACGACACCTTACTTACGCGCCCGATGGAATGTTCGCGTTGCCAAGGAGCCCGCAAGGTCTTTGTCTGCGCCCGGTGGATGAGTTCGAATGGCCATTGCTGCCCCGGAGGAACACACCGGCTCAGCTGCCCAGGTCACAGTGTCGCGTGCCTGGAGTGCGGCGGACGGGACTCGTGAGCTGATTTGAAAACGATCCCGACAAGGTTGGCGTGAGACGTCCAGCATGTTCCGTTTCGGCGTGCCGGTGCGCAAATCTCGCGGAAACGAAAAAAGCCGGCCCCGGCGAACCGGAGCGGGCTTACAGCCATAGCGCTAAGTGTCCCGGCGCGAGCAGGCCGCGAGCGTTTTCCGCTACACGGCCGCATATAACTGATGACGGCACTTCCAGACGAGGCGATCGATGGTTGGTCGCCGCCGGATTACTCGCCCGACTGTGCGTCGCCATTGGCGCTGCTGCTCAGAATTCCAAAGTCCTGCGACTTTGTTCCTTGTCCAGCAGTCAGGAATCCATCCGCATCCAGGCCGCGCCGCAGCAATTCCCGCACTGCCGCGGACCGGCTTGGCATGCGCTTTTCGAAGCGCCAGTTTTCCAAGGCAGCCAATTCCTCGGCTGTCAGCATGATCTGCAATCGCTCCGGTCGTTCCAGATCGGCCATTTTGCGCTCCAACCGCCGGGACCAAAATAAGACGAGTTAGTATGTGCCTCAGGAACAGTATAATTAGTACTGTCCGCATAGCGCGTCAAGAGCGGCTGATTGGCAACCGACATTCAAGACCAACGATGCGAACGAAGCGTCGATTGCACAACCCTCATCATCTACTAACTAATTGATTTATTTGTGTATATTTACGATTTTGCTTGCCATCCGATATTGGTGGGCGCATGTTGATCAAGAAGGACAAACGGCTCCTGAAAGGGAGGGGTTCCATGCGATACGGATATTCAGCTCAGCTGCGGGAGGATCTCAATTCACGGGTCCTGGCGGCCCTACGATCCCGCGGAATGGTCAACATCGCTAGTGTGGCAGAGGACGTGCGAACGCATAATTTGGACGAGAACGTCGCTCTTGAGGACGTCGAGCGGCTCGTGATGCAAGTGGCCCAACTCTATGGCGCGGCGATGGAACTCGACGGCCTGACTGCCGTCGAGGCGGGGAGATTCACCCCGCATGCGGACGATCCGCGCGAACTGCATGGCATCGACAGGTGCGACTCCGTCAGTGGCCAGGCTGCGCCACCTACCATATGGAAGGATAAGCGCGTGCGCGGAGAGCGCGAGCCGCTTTAATCCGCTACAATATCGGCGAAAGAGGTTTGGACGGAGGCCAACGGCGCTTCGAGAGTCCAGACTACACCGTCTTCTTTGAACTCCAACAGTCCGGTGCCGCTGAGAGCCAGTGGCGCAACCCGCTTAAGCACAACAGAGCCGAAACCACGGCGCGCAATTACGCCCAGGCGCGGCCCGTCCAGCTCACACCATATCAGACGAAAGATTTCGGCGCCGTTGGCTGCCCGTATCACGTCCCATTCGACTTCGACTCGTCCGCCGTGGCGCGAAAGTGCTCCGTGCTTTGCCGAATTGGTGGCCAGCTCGTGGAAGGCGATGCCGAGATACTGGACGGCATTTGGCTGAAGTGTGATCGCTGGTCCAGCCATCGACAGGCGATCCTGCGCCGCAAAAGCGTTGAGTTGCGCTTTGATCAAGTCGCCAACGGTGGCGCCGCGCCATTCAGCGTCGACCAGGAGATCATGGGATTGCGAAAGCGCCGAGATGCGCTCTCGCACCTGCTCTAGAAAAATCGCCGGCGTGCCAGCCGATTTGCTGGTCTCGCGGATCATCGAAATGATGACCGAATATTGGTTCTTCACGCGATGGTTGACTTCACGCATAAGCAGGCGGATACGCCGCTCGCTTTCCTTGTGAGAGCTGATGTCGCGGGCGATCTTGGAAGCGCCGATGATACGCCCGATGCCATCGCGGATCGGCGAGATGGTCAGCGAGACCGGGATGGGGGTGCCGCCCTTGCGCAAGCGAATGGTCTCGTATGTCGGCACGCGCTCTCCGGCACGTATGCGGGAGATGATCGAGGTCTCCTCGCCGAGACGGTCAGGCGGAATGAGCATTGTCACCGGCCGGCCGATTGCCTCGGAGGGCGTGTAGCCGAACAAATGTTCCGCCGCATCGTTCCAGCTGGTGATGATGCCGTTGATGTCTTTCGAAACGATCGCGTCCATGGACGATTCGACAATCGCGGCCAGTCGCATTCGCGCCTCGTCGGCCTGCGTCTGCATGCGCAGATCGAGCAGCGTGTTGATGGCGCCGACAACCTGACCCGATTCGTTGCGAAGCAGGCGGGGGTAAGCCCTGAACGGAATGAGTTCGCCATCTGGCTGCTCCGCAATTGCCTGGCCCCACGGAATATCGCGTTCTTCCAGCATGGAAACCGCCATTGGGCACTCGCCATGCGCCATCGGCCGGCCGTCGAAATGACGGAGCTTCCACGAGCCGCACCACAGGTCTGTGCCAATAACCGGCTTATGTCCCCACAGATCGGCCGCGGCATCGTTGAAGAATGTGATACGGCCCTGTCTGTCGATGGTGTAGACAGCGACCGGGAGCGCCCGCATCAGATCGGCGGAGGGAAATCCCGCAATTCCTGCCTCCATTTGTTGGATGGAGTCCGCATGTTCCCCTGCCACGTAATCCCCTGTCTGTTCGATTTTCAACGGCCTACATCGACCACTGAATGCGCGCGAGAGGTTTCGGTTCCAGCCCGACACCAACTCTGGTCTCGGCGGCGGCAATTGTGGCCGCCGGAGCAATGTTGCGGCCGTGCTTTCGAACCATCCCCTTCGCGCTGACAGGAACCAATCGACAGTCCAAGCGTTTGCGGCTGCGTACTTTTTTCAGATATAGCCAAATGGAGTGAGGGACATGGCTTCATCGGTACTTATCGGCATCCTGATCACCTTTCTGGTGATCATCCTGGTGCTCTATCTCGTCCAGCGCTTGCCTCTCGATGGCCGCACGAGACAGATCGCGCAGATCGTTGTCATCATCATCGGCATCATTTCGTTGCTGAAATATCTGGCGGTGTTCTAGTATAGGACCGCTATGACATTCCAAAGGCTCGCATGGATCGTCGCAACAGCGTTGGTTGCCGCAACAACCACGGCATACGCGCGACCGGACACGCGCACGATGACTTGCGATGAGACGCAGCGCCTGATCCAGAGCCATCGCTCGGCGGTGCTGACGACAGGCCGAAACACTTACGATCGCTACGTCCGCCAATTCGGCAACGACTGCGACTGGCCGGAGGTGCCAGTCGCCGCCTCCGTTCCAACACGTGATGGGCAATGCCGCGTCTATTGGTGCCGGGAGCCGGTGTTCGACTTTCCGAACGGATAGAACCAACTGGGTGCTGAGGGCGCCAGCAAACGCAGTCCGGGCGGCGACATGGAACCCTTGCGCTCCGCGTGAATTGATTCTGCGCATGGCGCTGCGAGGTATAGCGGTGTGATGCCCAACAAGTCGGAGGAGCGGTCATGGCCAATGATACGAGGCGAAGCGGCAGCTGCCTTTGCGGCGGCATCCAGTTTTCGGTGATGGGGGACCCGTTTCGGGTTGGCCTTTGCCATTGCAAGGACTGCCGGAAGGCGAGCGGGTCGACTTTTTCGGCATTCGCGGTGTGGCCGCTCGAGGCGTTTGAAACGGCGGGTATCGTCAGCAGCTATGGCGACAGAAGCTTTTGCCCAACCTGTGGCGGCCGGGTCCCTTTGGTTCGTGAGAATGAGGTCGAGGTGACGATTGGCAGCCTCGATGAGGTTCCCATCGAAGGACTGGAGCCCAGCTATGAACTCTGGGTCAACCGGCGCGAACACTGGTTGCAACCGTTGCCTGGTGCCCGGCAGTTCGAGCATGACCGTGTGGAAGACGAGGCGAAAAACGATGGCCTGACAGCTGATCTGATTCCTGACGGGGCCGAGACACTCGCAAGCAACTTGCCGCAACGCAAATTGGCCTAGCGCACGCGATGCAGACGGCCTTGGCCGGTCGACAAGCAGGAATTCGCTCTCGAACACCGCCCGATGCGCTGTCCGATCGCCGCGCAACCATGGGAAGGCCCATGGCTGGCTCCAGGCAAGTGTCCTTTTGCAACCGGCGATCGATCTACTGGGGGGTTGGCTGCGGTCACTTGGATTTCGTCTTGCGGTTGCAGAGCAGCGCTGCGTTTTGTTTAAAAACGAGAGCTTAGACCACGCAAAATGGTTACGTCAATTAAGCTGCCCAAGTATGTTTTTGGCATGACATAACGAAATCTTGTCACCTCGTACAAAAGGACAATTTGTTTATTTCCTTTTTTGTTACACAGTGTGGCGAATCTTAACGCCGAATGGGCGGTTTTCATGCAGCCAGCGCCTGGGCAGGGTTGCGGTCCGCACGTGCAGTATCCACCGATTGACGGGTTCTGGACCTGGGTTATCAAGCGCAACCGTGTTTACGGCGACGCCAATCTTTCCGACCATCTCGGGCTGACGCTCGACGAGTTTTCGCATGACGCATCGATCGAAAGATGCATGCAGAGCGTCGGCGCCGAAGATCGACTCCGTGTGCATGAGGCGCAAATCGGCTTGGAGCAGACCTTGTTAGCTTGTGCGGGAAACCTTGCCGAGGCCGCGGAGTTCAGCCGTCACCATGCGGGCAAAATGGCTTTGAGGCGAGCGGCGCTCCAGCAGGGCGGCGCGCTCAAGAGCAGCGTCGCCGTAAAACTTGACCAACACAGCCGCGGCGCTGGCGGCGTCGCCCCTGAGCTGGCCAAGATCGTGCCCGTCCCGATTGGACGATACGCTGCCGGCAATGACGTCCAGCATGGCCTGCAACTTGTCGGAGAAACTGCCCTCGTCTTCGTGCATCGTCGCGGTCCGATTGGCGGCGCAAAATATCGACATTTTTGCAAAAAGCGCAATAGGTTCGTTGATCGAGCGCTAATACAACCTGATACAGCTCCACCGTGAGCTTCACCGCAATCTTCATGCAAGCATAGCCAGCGCAAAGTTCATGCGCAGACATTGGGGGCACCGATGAACCAGCCGAGCAAGATGGAGAACCTGCAGTTCGCGCAAGGGATACTGCGGGAACTTCGGCAGAAAGCCGAAGCCGATGGCGAGAAGCTTCTGACCTATCTCATCGACATGGCTTACCTTGAAGCCAGCGATCGCATTCGCGCGCACTGGGTCGGCAATCACGAGCCCGAAAGCCGCAGGGCCAAGGGGTAACGCCGAAACGGAGCGATGGCGGCGCCCCTCACGGGCGCGTTTTGGATGAGGCGCTGGAGCCCTCCAAACCACCGTCAGCTGTGAATGCCGGATGAAAGGCCAGCCAGCGCCTCCCTCACCCGGGTTTCGCTGATCCCGCGCGTATCCTTGACCCAGCTGGGCGTCGAGAGCGGTGGCTCGATAAAGCGAACATGGTTGTTTACAGGACCGTGTACGTAGGGGCGATTTAGCCCGTAGATAAGCGCACATGGGACGTTCAGGGCAGCGGCGGCGTGCGAAATGCCGCCATCAACCCCGAGGAATATGGTCGACGCAGCGATCTGGCACATTGCGTCAGCAATCGACGGGGTCGAGGTGAAGTCGATTGCCTCAGGAATGGCGGCGCGGATTTTTGCAGCGCCGGCGCGCTCGCGCGGTCCGCCGACAATCCAGATTGCCCAGCCGCGATCGTGATGGTCCCGGGCGACCGAGATGAAGCGCTCGATGGGCCACGAGCGGAAATTTTCGATGTCTGCCGTATACAGTGCCAGCGCCGGCTGGCCGGCATCGATCTTCTGGCACCGGCGCCATTCGTCCAGCTCGGCCGGATCGACGACAAGCCGGGGCGCCGGCCATTCCGTCCCCGCAGCCGGCTTTTCGCCAAGAGAGGCAATCGAGCAGACCTCCTCGAAGAGCCGCGTCTTGCGCGGGCCGAAAGCCCATAGATGCGCCAACCAGCCGGCAGGGAAGCGATTGAGGAGGCCGAACTGCAATTCCTGCGGATAGCCGACGCGCTCCTTAATGCCGGCCATGAACGCCATCAGCGCCGCCTTGGTGCTGCTGGTCATCAGATAGGCCGTCCCGTAGTTCTCCTTTCGCAACTCGCCGACAAGACGGCCGCGCTCTGCAAAACCTGGCCGCTGATGACGCTTGGCAAGCGCCCAGCCTTTCCGGACATGCGGCATCAGCCGCGCCAGCGGCGCGGCGACCGGTGAGGTGACGACATCGATGGGGCGATCAGGAAATCGCTCGGCAATGATCTGGATGGCGGAGTGGCAACGGACGAAGTCGCCGACTGCCGGAAAGCCGACGAAGAGGATTGGATCACCGGTCGTCAAGGAAGCGCTTCGCCGTCAAGGATGCGGGCATAGAGATCCAGATAGCTACGCGCCGCTTTCTGGATCGGAAATCGCGTCGCAGCCGATTCGCGGCATTGCTGAGGCGTAAGGTCGGCTACGGCTTCGAACGCGGCCGCAAATTCTTCATCGGTCTCAAAGAAGCGCCCACTGTCGGCATCGACGGTCTCGGGCAACGCTCCTCGCGGAGTCGTCAGCACCGGAGTGCCGCACAGCATGGCTTCGACCGGTGCGTTGCCGAACGGCTCCTCCCAGGCGATCGGATTGAGGAAGGCTCGCGCTTCGCCAAGAAGGCGAAGCTTGGGCTCACCGTCAACGATGCCGTGGAAACGGTATCGGCTGCCAAGGCTTTTGAAAAACAGACCTTCGCGGCGGGTCTGACTTCGGCCCAGCAGCTTCCAGCGCGAACCACCGGCTATATCGAGACCGAAGTCGAACTTTTTGGCGAGATCGACGGCGCGGTTGAGGCCTTTGCTCGATCGCGCAATGCCGGCGAGAAACAGCAGGCGGTCGCCCTTTGCGGCAGACAAACGATAGTCGTCTACCGGAAAGCCATTATAGACGAAGGTCTTGCGCCCATGCTGACGTGCATGATTGGCGCTGATAAAGCTCCAGTTCGCAACCGGCATAGGCTGATCCGGCATAAAGCCGCGCTGCGTATTCAGCGTTGGAAATGGCACCTCGACAGGCCAGCTGTGTGTGTGGACGATTTGTGTGTCGCGCGGAATGGCCGCCCGGCATTCGGCATCGGTCGAAGCGTGTCGGACTTCGAAGAGCGGGTGGCTGGAGCCAGGACCGGCGACAACCACGACATGGTGGCCGAGACGAACCATCTCAGTTGCCAGCCATTCGACCTGACGCTGAATCCCGCCGTAACCCCGGCAGGGTATTACGCCCTTCAAAACGAGCGTCACCCGCATTGACCTTGCCTCGCAGTCCTCTCAAAGACGGTTCAGTTGCGTCACGGGCTTGGCATTGTCAAGGTCGAGCCAGAATCGCGAAAAGCCGCGCCCACTGCCAGTGTTGCGCCTCTATCACCGGGTTACGGAATCGTTAATCAGCGCTTGCTACTATGCCCAATGACCAAGAATCTCGGCAATGCATCCAGGACCATCCCCAGGCAACAGCCAAAGAGTTCCGTTCTTGGTCGGCTGGCGCCTGCGCTGTTTCCGCTGGTCGTCGTCGCGCTTGGATACATGATCGGCCATCAATTCTTCGGCTTCTAGGCCAACCCTCTCCAGATGCGCTCGCGGCGGAAACGCCGCGAACAAACGCAAAAAACGCCACACCCTTCGGGTGCGGCGTTCTCAACTCTGAACCGATACCGGTATCGGCCGGTTGTGGCTGGGCTATGAAACTGCCTTTTCGCGGACCGGAAGCTTCCAGCCCGGCCTGACAAAGTGGCAGGTGTAGCCGTTGGGATATTTCTCGAGATAGTCCTGATGCTCGGGCTCGGCCACCCAGAAATCGCCCACCGGCGCCAGTTCGGTGACGACCTTGCCCGGCCATAGCCCGGAGGCATTGACATCGGCAATGGTGTCCTCGGCGACGCGCTTCTGCTCGTCGCTGGTGTAGAAGATCGCCGAGCGATAGCTCATTCCGACATCGTTGCCCTGACGGTTCCTGGTCGTCGGATCGTGGATCTGGAAAAACGATTCGAGCAGCGTGCGAAAGCTGATCCTGGCAGGATCGAAAACGATCTCGATGGCCTCGGCATGGGTGCCGTGGTTGCGGTAGGTAGCGTTGGGCACATCGCCGCCGCTGTAGCCGACACGGGTCGAGATCACGCCGGGATAGCGCCGGATCAAATCCTGCATGCCCCAGAAACAGCCGCCGGCAAGCACTGCACGTTCGGTGGACGTCGCCATATGATACCTCCTTTGGATTGCTCCTTAAGTAGGCATTGTCGCTGGCTTCTTCCAGCACCTCAAGTGCATCACTTGTCGCCGACCGGCCTGAACCGCCGCACGATCACCTCGAAGACGATGTCGGAAATCCACATGGCCGAGACGCCGATCAGGAAGGCGGCGGCGAGCGTCGTGGTGTCGTCGGCGGGATCAGGGATAGGCAACCCTGTCGCCTTGAACCAGGCAACGGCGGGCAGCGTCAGATAGGCCGCCGCCAGCGCGCCGCAGATCGGCGAGGCGATCATCTCGCGCAGCTTGTAGCGATGGCGCGACAGCGCCCGCAGCACACCGCCGGCCAAACCGGCGGCGACGACGGGGCCCTTGATGCCAAGCATGTCGAAGAGGTCATGCATCATGGCCTCCATCCGCAAAGCTTTTGTCCCTTGCGGTTGTGCGCCAAAAGCGCTCTCGCCTCGGCATCCGACAGCGCATCGACGGCTTTGGACGACAGGCGCAGCGGGCTCGTGACCGTGCAGAAGCCGCCCGAAGCAGTCGTGCAACCGGCCAGCGCCGCGAGCAGCGCAATCATCAGCCCCTTGCCCATGATTTCAGCTCCTTTCGAACGGCGTCCGCCGGCAGTGCGCCGATATCGTTCTGCACCTGGTCGGCGACCGCGCGCGCCGCGGCTTCGGCGGCCGCCTGTCTGCCGCGCTCGGCCCTGGCCCCAGCCAGACGCTGGTGAAAGCCCCAGCCCAGGGCGGCAATGACGGATGCGAAGAAGCCCAGCAGCGCTTTGTTGCCGAGCAGGAAGGCCAGCAGCGCGCTCACAGCAGCCACCCGGCGACGATTCCGGCCGCAAAGCCGATGGCATAGGGTCTGGCGGCTTCGAGATAGGCGATGAGCAGTTGTTGAAACCCTTCCATGTCAGTGCTCCCAGCCGAATTTGCGAGAAAGCCAGTGCCAGGTCTCGGTGACTGAGGCGATGGCAAGACCGGCGGCGATTTCCAGACCGGCCTGGATGTCGGGGTCGGAAGAAAACGCTGCCGCGTCATCTGCGCCAAGCAGGCCGCGCGCCACCAGAACACCGGCGCCGTAGCGCAGGATAATGCGGATGAGAACGGCGATCATGTCGGGCTCCTTGCGAAGATGGATTGCAGGATCTGAAACAGCGCCCGCCAGAATGAGAGGCGTTCAGCAGGGGGCATGGCGGGCGCGGACGACGGCGTAATGTCGGGCACGGATGACGGAACGGGCGGACTGGCTGGACCCGGTGGATCCGCCGAGGACGCCGGAGCGGACTGAGAGGCAGACATCAGCAGCGCCTGCGAACGGACCGACCGGACGCGGTCGCTCCAGGCCTTGCCGAAAACCGGCCAGGTCGGCAGCCGTCGCAGGAATGCCAGGCGGGCGTCGCAGAGGTCGTCGATGACTGCGCCCGTCGGCCTGGCGCCGACGGCGCTCAGCGTGGCCGGGCCGACCCTGCCGTCCTGCACCGCGCCTACCGCAGCCTGCAGATATTTCGTCGCCCTGCCCGGCCCGCTGTTCACGGCAAAGTCGAACACGGCATAGTCGACGCCGCCGGGAAGCTCCGCGCCGGCCACCGCATCCCAGTAGAAGCGGCGATAGACCGTCGCCAGCTGAGCGTCGGTAATTTTCTTCAGATCCGCTTTGGTGGCGTCCGCCTTCACGTAGCGACAGAAATTGGCAAGCGTGACGCCCTTCATCGTGGCGCCGCCTGGATCGGCTGGGTTGTCCGACCAGCCGCCTTCGGATTTAAGCACGAGCGAAAGCGCCCGCGCGAAATTGCGGTCCATAGCGTTGCCTCTTTTGCTGCTGTTGGGTTTCAGTTAAATGAGCCGAATGCGCTCATGTTTTTTCTTGGCTACTGACGCCAAATATTTGCCTTACGCCTGCCTGGCAGCGTGTCGTATTCTTGATGTCTCGAAGCCGATCGATGGACATTTGCTCTACACGAGCGCTGATGAAGCCAACCTAGAGACGGCCAAGCGCCTGCTCAATGGCCGCGTGACGCTGGTCGATATCGCCGATTACATGCGCGATCACGGCTTCGCCTTCGGCACTTACAGCATTGCTGCATACGCTCGCCTATTCGCGGATCGCATGCCGATTTTTGAGCACTATGACCGCATTGCCTACACCGACTGCGATGTCCTGTTCAACAGAGACATCGCTGATCTGGTAGGCCAAGAGCTCCGGGCGCCGCTGCTCGCAGCCCACGACGATTACATGTATTTCAGACCCAAATATCGCGAAAAGCTGAACCTCAAGCCGGGCGCTCCATATTTCAATTCTGGCGTCGTCGTTTTCGATATGGCAGCGGTGCGTTCGGGCGGTCTGTTGGAGCAGACTAGGCAGACAGCAACACAAGGCAAGATGAACGATCAAAATGCTCTGAACGTAGCTTTTGAGGGTAAATGGCAGACGATGCATCCGAACTGGAACCTGCAATCACTAGGGACCAGAGAAATACGATTTGCCGATGCATTCGCCCGCCATTTCGCGGGTGGCAAGCCATGGGGCACACAAATCGGTGTTGAGCTCGATGCGCTGAAGGTATGGCGCGATCTGGCAAAGGGCACCCCTTGGGGTAGACCATTTCGCCAACGCATTCCGTTTGAGCGCGGTGTAGTCAAGCGTTTCCGCCGCAGGTTCGATGCTGTGGCCGGCTTACTCGGCGAAGATGTTGCCCGCCGCCGGGCAAAGTATGACGGCACGAAAATGCATAAGATCTACTCAGAACAGGCATTAGCCAACGCTATGGCCATGCAATTTCCGGAGATTGCGGGCGACTTCGCTTAAGGTGCAAGGATCGTAGCCGATCGAGCCCGAGCGCGCGAACCAGTCCAACGGCGTCGGGATCGTCGCAGTAGACCTCCGGGCGGTCGGGAGCGAACCAGCGGGCGAAATAGACCGCGTTGCCTGTCAGCATGGCATAGGCCTGCTGCATTTTGCCGGCGTCGATAATGCGAGCTTGAACGATCGATTTCAGCACCATTTGGCGAACGGTCGGTGCGATACTCCATTTGCCGTTCTGCCAGATCTGCCGTGCATCGTCCGGCGCTTGGGGCACCTCGATCGCGCTATTTGGCGGCTCAGCGCCGTCGAAGCCACCGAGATAGAAACCTTGCGCATCAACGAAATATCTGGTCATTGTTGTTCCTAGGGGTCGTTTGGGGTGATGCATGTTGTTGGGCTTCGCAATTGGATTTGGACTTGGAGTGTCCATCATCGCAGCTTTGAGTGTTTGGGCGGGGATGTTGCCTTTCGACGAGAGGGATTTGTACTAATGTCCTTCTACGTCGCTATGGCTTTAGGCTTAGTTCTCGGCCTCTATTTGCCGTTCTCGCTCGCACGCTGGTACAATCGCCGCTAGACCCAAGCCCTCACAACAATCTTCCAGCTGGCTGGCGTTAGAACAACTCCGCTGCCGCTACCTTTGTTTAGATAATCGGGCGCCGTTGTTCCTATCCTAACGTTCATGTTAGTTGCGTCGGGCCAAACAGCCATGCCTTTATTGCCTGCACCGTTGCTCATATACACGGGGATTTCATCGCCGATCGCCCAGCCGCTGTCGGCTGTAGTGCATTGCAGAAACAACCCGTACAGTTTGGGTTTAGCGCCTAGGCCGTGTGCCAGTGTGAGAAGTCCGCCCAGGGTGATGGTCTGCTGCGCGCTTTCATAGGACTTCGAGAAGGGCAGCCCGGTGATTGCAGCCGCCAGTTCGGCCAAGGTGTCGAGTGAGGCTGACACGCCGCCCAGAACGACATCCATCGCCGCCTTGACAAACCCTGTCGTCGCAAGCTGCGTTGTGTTGGTACCCGGCGCTGCCGTAGGTGCAGCCGGCACTCCCGTGAAGGTCGGGCTCGCTTTCGGCGCCAGGCTCGATACCGCAACCCCGCTGTCCTTGGCCGACTTGCCCGTAGTTCCGTTGAAGGTCGCGATGTTGTCGGCGACGGCGGAGGCCGGGCCGGCTATGAGGTCGCTCGCCTTGATCCCGCTGTCCTTCCCCACCTTGCCCGTCGTGCCGGCGAAGGTGACGATGTTGTCGGTCACCGAGGACGCCGGCCCCGAAAAATCCCCCGTCCCCGTCCCGTCCGCTCCCTTGTCTCCTGCCCGGTCGAACATCAGCCAGATGCCGTTCACCGTCGTCGGCAAGTTGCCGACGCCGCTGATGTAGGTGAGCGTCAGTTTGCGATAGGGATCGCCCTCATAGCGGCGCCAGTTGAAGGTCGACACCGGGAAGGAGCGGAAACCGCTTTCCCTGACGATCTCCTCCTCGTCCTCGATGACGTGCCAGGAGCCGAACGCCATGTCGAGATATTGGGTGCTGCCGCCCTGCCCGTACATCCGGCGCTCGTCGCGCGGCTGGACGCACTGGATCAGCGAGATCTTGGTCTCGCATTTTGCGGGATCGTCGACCAGCGTCTTGATGCGCGCCGGCAGTTTGTCGTAGCCGAGCAGCTGTGCGGCCTGCCTTGCGGTGCGCTCGTAGCGGCGGTGGAAAATATCGACCTGGCCCCAGCGGTTGCGCGCCAGATAGCCTTCGGCCACAGGGATCGAGGCATAGCGGATCAGCGTCGCGCCAAAGCCTTCCTCGGCATAGAGATAGGCCGGGCCGTAGCGCACGACATTGCGCAGGCAGGCCTGCGTCGCCGGCACGAAATTCGAATTGGCGGAATAGCGCAGCGCAAACAGGAAATCGCGCAACCCTTCCGCCCACTCCTTCTCCTCGTCGGTCTCCACGTCATTCATTTCGGCGGTGGTCAGCCCGTGCCACTTTTCCGACTGCGGAATGATCAGGCTTTCCAGCCCGGCGGCGAGCCGGTTGGCGGCCGAGTTGATGGTGTTGGCGTAGACGCGGGACCCGCGTCGCTCCTGCCGCTCGGCCTGCGAAGTCGGCCCGCCGGTGCGCCGCCCGCTCCAGACATCGGGCGCATCGGGATCGCAGAATTCCGCGACCTGCTCCCACACGGCCTCATACTGGCTGCGTTCGGTCTCGAGCTCGGACTGGCGGGAGAGAATATCGCGGGCACGGCTGATCGAGCCCTCTGCATTGGCCATGTGAGGCTCCTGGGTGTGAGTTGAGTGTGCGCCGCAAAACTTTCTTGTGCATCGCAGCAATCAGTGCGTAGATAGGCACAGTAAAAACTGACGGAAACGGGATGACCGAGACGCGAGATTCAAGGACCGCCCACTTCGACGCCCTGCATGGACTGAGGGGTATTGCTGCCGTCTTGGTGATGCTCGGCCACTTCGCCGAATATACGGGCCGGCGATATGATCTGGCGCCTTCAGGGTTCCTTGCCGTGGACCTGTTTTTTCTGCTGAGCGGCTTCGTGATCGCCCACGCCTACGACGACAAGTTCCGAAAAGGGATGTCATTCCGGGGCTTCGCGGAGACCCGTCTTCTCAGGCTCTACCCGCTCTACTTCGCCGCACTCGGCCTGGCCATGATCGGCGTTGGCGCAGTCATCGCAACACAAGGGCTCGGTGCGTATTCGCGGCTGGATTTGCTTGCAACCCTCGGGTTTTCCGTTCTTTTTCTGCCCACGCCGCCATCGCTCTCGACGGCTCCCGACCTGCTTTTCCCGCTTGATGGCCCGGCATGGTCGCTGTTTTATGAACTCGTCGCCAATGCCTTTTTTGCCGCGTTGGCCACAAGGCTGGTTGCGCGCTCGCTGGCCGTCATCGTCGGCGTCGGCTTGCTGGCCCTGGTGCTGATGGCCTGGCATGGTGTCGCACTTGGCGGCGGCGCCTACTTCGACAACACGATCGCGGCTCCCGCCCGGATCACCTTCTCGTTCTTTCTCGGGGTCTTTCTCAACCGGTATGCGACCGGGGACAGCAGGGATGGCAATCTCTATATGCTGTTCCTGCTGGTGCTGTGCGGAGCGCTGATGACCTTCGATCCCGGCGAACATGTCCAGCTATACAGCCTGGTGGTTATCGTCCTGATCTGGCCCTGGCTCGTTCTCGTGGCCTCGCGCCTGCGGCTTTCCGGCTTCTGGCGCTGGATTGCGCTCTTCTCCGGCAACATCTCCTACGCCATCTATGTCCTTCACACGCCGCTCATCCGCCTTTCGAACGCCGCGGTCCAAGCGGTGAGCGATATCTCATGGAACGAGCACGGCCTGCCGTTCGTCCTGGCGACATCCACCCTGATCATCGCGGTCTCGGCATTCGCCCATTATGTCTACGACAAGAATATCCGGGCCCTGCTGCGGCATTGGCTTTCACTTCGCCGCGGGCGCGAGCGCGTGACACAGTTCTAGTCTAGTTCGAGGAGATCGGCTGGCTCCGCGCCCTACTCCGCCGGCGTTCTCTCCAGCGCCGCCGCGCCGCCCTTTCGGCCAAAGCGTTGGACGACGAAGCGGCCCGCCTTCTGGCCGGGGACCTCGATCAGGTTGTAGGTGATCCAGGACATGAGGGTCACCGTCGGCAGCACCACGGCAACGACGATCGCGAAGCGCAACGGCGCCGACAGTTGGTGGCCGTATTGGCTGATGACGAAGGCTGCGACGGGCTGAAGCACCAGCAAATGGATCAGGTAGATGCTGAAGGAAAGCTCTCCCATCAGGTGGAAGAACCGGTTGCTGAGCGTCACGGCGATCGTCCGCGCCAGCATTCCCGCCTTTCCCGGCAGCATGCGGTAGAGAACCAGCGCAAAGAAGCCCGCCACCAGCGCTTCACGCACCAGAAGCTTGCCCAGCCCCTGCTCGCCGCCAAAGGGCAGCGCCGCCAAAAGCAGCGCCAGTGCCAGGTACAGGATAGGCCGGGGCTGGCTCCGATGCACGATGCCGGCAAGCAGCATCCCGCACAGGAATATCTGCATCTTCAGCGGCAGGAACGACGGCATCGGAAAATGGATCGACAACAGCCGCATCGCAAACACGATGGCGCAGCCGACGGCCGCGACCAGGATGGCGCTCCTGATCCAGTCCAGCCTGCGCACCAGCAGCATGACGGCCGGGAACACGGCATAAAACTGCATCTCCAGCCCGAGGCTCCAGTCGGGCAGCGGCGTGCGGTAGGCGAGGTTCGGCACCAGACCGAACAGGAAGGTGAGATGGGCAACGATGTTCTTCAGGCTGCCGTCGAGGTAGCGTTCGGGCGCCTGGTGCGATCTCGAGAGGAAATCGTCGATGATGATCCTGCAATCGTAGACATAGGGGCCAAGCGCCAGCGCCAGGAAAAGCATGACATAAAACAGCGGCGCGATCCGGAAATAGCGGCGCGTCCAGAATTTCAGCCAGGTTTGCGGCCTTTGCCAGGGCTCCTTGTCCTGGCGCAGCTGATAGTGGAACACCATCAGGAAGCCGGACAGCATGATGAACAGGTCGACGCCAAGATCCGGCTCGCCGACGATCGGAATTCGCCAGCCGGTCAAAAGCAGGCAGTGCCCGACCAGCACCCAGATCGCCGCAAGCGCGCGAAGCCCGTCCAGGCATTCGATGCGCGACGACCTGATATCCGTGATGCTGGTTTCGTAGCTGGCCATGTTGCACTGCAGCATGGCGCTTGAGGAGCGATTGTCAACCCGTTGAGAGATGACGAATTGCGGTTGGATGTTATGGTTTAGGAGATCGTGTTCTCCCATAGCGTTGGCCATTGCGAGATGAAGAGGAAGCGCGGCGGTGATTAGCAATCTCCCCCCTTGTGGGGGAGATGTCCGGCAGGACAGAGGGGGGCGTGAAGGATCGCAGCGTCACCGCCCTTTCAGATGCAATGCCGTGGAAGGCTAAGCGGATAGGTCGGCGGGACAGCGCCCCCCTCTGCCCTGCCGGGCATCTCCCCCACAAGGGGGGAGATCAAGCTCACCCTCGCCGTTTCAGCAGCCTTGCATGCCGGCGCCAGTACCACCACGCCAGCACGCGTTTCCTGAAACTGCGCTTCATCGCGGTCATGGTCATACCCCCAGAAGCACGCGGCGCTGGCCGGTGAGGTCGCCGGGGGCGAGATCGGTTTTCACAGTGCTCGCCGTGCCCTGGTTGCGTTCGAGCTCGGCCCTCAGCGCCGCCTCGCGCGCCTGCACGTCCTTGTCTTCAGGCGTCGGCACCGGCGGCAGCGGCTTCAGGGCGGGTGGTTTTTGAAACAGACACATGGTTCCAGCCTTCTCTTGTCCAGTCGTAGAGGAAAAAATCTTCGCCGTTCCTGCCGTAGCCCGGCAGCCGGCAGCGCTGCGTGGCGCCGAGCCGGCCGAGCCAGCGCAGCGCCAATTCATTGGCGGCAAGCGCCCGCGCCTCGACCCGCCACGCGCCCCGCGCCGCGACCTGAGGCCCAAGCACCGCATGGAAGTGTGCGGTGATGCCAGGCACGCAGCGCCGCATGCGGCGCGTGCCCCAGCTCCAGGCGATCCACAGCCCGCCGCGCTGTTCGGCGGCGCCAAAGCCGGCCTCCGGATTGCCGTCGAGCTCGGCGACCCAGGCAAAGCCCTGCAGCGCCGTCAGCGCCAGCAGCGCCGGCGACCAGTGGTCAAGCTGACAGTCGATCTCGGCCCGGTCCTCAGGGCGCAGATTGGCGGCGATGTAGGAGAGATCGCGCAAAGTGGCGGGAATGATGCGAAGGGTCATGCAGTGGCTCGAGCATGGAAGTTCGCTGCCGCTGGCGGGCCGCGGAGAGCCGCGGCCTTGACCGGCCCGCTTGCCAATGACCTATTTCGGATAGCGAACGCGTAAACTAGCAGTTGGGCGACTGGAGGAGACGGGCGAATGGACATTCGATCGACACTGACGGAGCTATGCGAAGCCTTCAACGCGCACGACCTCGATCGCATCATGGCGCATTTCGCCGACGACTGCGTCCTGGAGATGCCGAGGGGAAGCAACCCCTGGGGCTCGCGCTTCGAGGGCAAGCAGAACGTGCGCGACGCGCTGGCGACACGCTTCGAAGGCCTGCCCGATGTCCACTACGGCGACGGCGAGCATTTCGTCGATGCGGCTGCCGATACCGGCATGTCGAAATGGATCCTCACCGGCACCACCCGCGAAGGCGTGAAAAAGGAGGTCCGGGGTTGTGACTTCTACACGTTCCGCGACGGCAAGGTGATCCGCAAGGATTCTTACTGGAAGATCGTGGAGTAAAGCGGCGCGTGCCGCAGCTCCAGGCGATCCACAGCCCGCCGCGCTGCTCGGCGGCGCCAAAGCCGGCCTCCGGATTGCCGTTGAGATCGGCGACATAGGCAAAGCCCTACAGCGCCGTCAGCGCCAGCAGCGCCGGTGCCGCGGGTAGTCGGGAGCGAAAGCGACGGGCGCCTCGCCCCTACCTGAACGCCCCCAGCGGGTCGCTCTGCCCCGCCGGCCGCCGCGCGCTCTTGAATTCCGCGGGGTCCACAACCGCCTGCATCATCACGCCATACCGCGTCGCGGCCATCAGGTCGTCGCGCAGCTTCACCACCTCCTGGCGGCGGTGGAGGCGGAATGCCTCAAACCAGTTGCTCAACGGCCAGTATCCCCTTGGGAGGTCGGATGGCGATCGGAACCGAACGCGACTTTCGGGATGCGGACCCTACACAGGCCAGGCTGATGCGAGGAAAAGAAGGACAATTCCAACAAACGCGACGTTCCAGACGAGCGAGCGGAGCAGGAAAACGCCCGCTGCGTAGAGCAGAAGGTAAACAACCCTGGCCGAAAAATAGAGGCCAGCTCCCCATTGGCTCAGGCTGCCCTCGCGGCCGAGCACATGGACAAGGAAGACACCGGCCACAAATACCGGAAACGTCTCGAGGAAGTTTCGAAGCGCTCTTTCCAAGCGCCCTGCCACGCCAGTGAGCGGAGGGACTTCGGCGTCACGAGAGCTCGCCGTCCAACGATAGCCCCGCTGAAGGCTGGTTGCGTGCGAGGAGATGACAATCTGAATCAGACAGAGCACGCAACTCGCTACAAGCATGGCCAGCTCGAAGGTCATTCAACCCCTCACCATTTTCCATGGAGCTTACCAGATCGGCGCGTTGTGTGTCTGCCCGGGCCGACGGGTCGGTAGTGTCTCAGTTTGAAATTCCACCGCAGCTAAGCAAGATATCGTCGGTATTCCGCAGCCATACCATAGCGGAAGCGCACGCCATCGGTTGCGAGCCTCTTTGAGATTCCAGACAGAACCGGCTCTGCAGTCGGAGCAGGCTCGTAGCGGAATCGAAGGACAATCGACACCTTGTCTAACGAGGTTTTTGGATACCTCTTTCGAAACTGATCGCTGCCCGCAATCTGCAGGTAGGAGTCCGCTCTCGTCGATATGATCTCTAAGTGCGCAGCCGTCGCTTCTTCATCTGTCCAACCTAACATATCAGTGATGACGAACCGCAGAAGATTGTTTCCCAAAGGAACTTCCAAATCGTTCGAGAAGTCATCCCTGATAGCAAAACCCTCGTTATCCATTATCCTTTAAGCGTTTTTTGTAAGGGCCTCGCTTGCCCGGCTTCGGCGCAACGGCGTCCATCTTCTCACAAAGGTCTTCCATCGACCAGAGCGTCTTGGACACGCCAGCGGCCATTGCCGGCGTCATTTTCAGCGTCTTGTGCATTTTGATGAAGTTGTACCAGACCGTGTACAGCGCAACCATGTGAACGTGGTTCTCAAACTGAGACACTACCCGACGGTCCGCTCTTTCGGCCCCTCACCGAAACGCCCCAAGCGGGTCGCTCTGCCCCGCCGGCCGCCGCGCGCTCTTGAACTCAGCCGGATCGACCACCGCTTCCCGCAGCATCATCACGCCGTAGCGGGACGCGGCCATCAGGTCGTCGCGCAGCTTCACCACCTGGCCGTTCTTTCGGTGAAAAAGCCGAAACTCCTCGAACCAGGGCAGCAGCGTCGAAAACACCTTGAAGCGGCCGGACTGCATGCGGTCGAGCATGTCCATCAGCCCGGCCTCGACCGAGACCGAGCCGTCGGCGAAGCGGGCGTGACTGGTGAGCATGTTCAGCCCATGCGCGGCATATTGTTTGGCGAGCGCGGTGCCCGCCCCTTCCAGTGTTTCGCGGCGGCCGTCGCGCGGCCAGGCCCATGGCAGCCACTCGCCCCATGGTTTGAGCGTCAGCACCTGCATGGCCGGGGTCTGCTGCGAGGCGCGGGCGGCCTTGGTGACGTAGACGACATCGGCCTCCGTGTCCCAGGCAAGCTCGACAGCAGCCGACGGATGATCCCAGCCGAAATCGAGCGCGCCGAGGCGCGGCCAGTAGCGCGGCAGCCGGAACGGCTCGCAGGCGATCAGCTCCTCGGGAACCGGAAAGATGCGGCCGGAGCCCAGCACCGGAATGCCCTTGGCTCTCGCCTCGCGCTCATGCTCGGGATAGGCGGCAACGATCGCGGCGCGCTCGTCCGGCGAATAGTGCCCGGCATCGTCGATGGTCATGAAGGTGACGTGACGGGACATGCCTCACCTCGGTCAGTCGGACGCCGATGGTATTCTCAATGGGAGGCTAATATACGTAGACGCTCCAACGAGCAGCGCCTGCCAGATGCTTGAGGAATGCCATGCGCAGATTCATCTTCACGGCGATGTGTATCGCCGCCGCGACAGCCGCTAGCGCCCACGATTGGTACGAAGACAGGATTGACCCACAGACGAAATTCAAGTGTTGCGGTGGTTCTGATTGCCGCGCCATACCTCAGTCTTCGGTGCGGTCCAGGATCGACGGCGGTTACATCTATTTGCCGCATAAATTCATCATCCCACCGGACCGTGTGCAGGATTCCCCAGACGGCCAATTCCATATCTGCGAAGGTACCTACGTCATAACCAATCAGCTGTATTTGCGTTGCTTCTTTGCACCTCGTGTAAAGGTCTCTCTACTTCTTCCGCGCTGAGGTAGATCCCGAGCGTCGCTGCGGCAGCACCGGCGCCCAGCTTTCCAAGTCGCGATCAGACAGCCCCGCGTTTGATACGGATCACCTTTGGCGCCTGCGCGTCCATGAACATGTAGCACCTGCCCAGCAGCGCTTTTTTGCCGAGTTCGTCGAACACGTTCTGCCCCAGCGGCGTGATCAGCACCTCGTCCGTAGCCAGCCCATCCTGGTGGCGGGCCTCGATCTCTTGCCAATGCGCTTTCGCAACATCGGAAAGCACGACATTGAAGGCCGGATGATTGTAGCTGACCAGCACGTTGCCATCATCCATGTCGGACGGCTTCATGTCCGGGTGATAGTTGTAGGTCAGGGAAAGCGTCTGCACGGCGGCCTCTGATGCCGCATCGTCGGAAAGGCCGGCTTCCGTCAGCACGCAGGTGCCGTTTTCAAGGACGGCAAAGTCACGCCCCCTGTCGAAGTAATAGCCAAACCGCTCCTCGATGCGATCGATGGGTTGTGAAAAAGACGGTCGCCATTTCGGCACCGGGGGAAATATCTTTGCCACCTCAGCACCGCCCGCCGGCGACACGACAAGCGACGACAAACCGCCTATCAATACCTGCCGCCTGTTCATGGACTTGATGCCGCGATGACCGTAGCGCCAGTCTAGTTGCGGATCGCGAATCTGCAATATGCTCAGGTGTCAAGAATGGCTCGTTTCGCACCGTTACCTCGACCAGTACGGCGATCAGACCGCATGCCTGGTAGATCACCGTCGCCGGTCAAATGGCGTCAATGCTGACGCCATGCTTAGCGGCGCGCTCAATCATTCGGTGAGCCGCGTTTGGGCTGGATATTGGCAGCGTGCCGCTACTTAAGAACCGGAAGCGGCGGCAAGTTAAGGCCTGATTCTGCGGACAATCTTGAGACAAGCGCCCGATAGTACGGGTACGTGGCGAATCGCCCGACCCGCTTCAAAAATGCGAAGGCGTGTACTTCTTCCACCCTTGCAACCTCTTCGTATGTAATGACGTAGAGGGCGTCGATAGAAAACAGTTTGGAGCGACCTTGCATCATTCTTGCGGACCAAAAAATCTGGCCCCCAAGAAACCCTTCATCGGGATTGTAGCTCAAATTTTCAAATCTATGGTCGAATTGGCTCGACGGAACAGGTTCAGGGTTTTCAAGAACCATGACCTGAAAAAACTTTGGTTTGATGTCGAACTTTAACCGGATCATTTTTATGTCGCCGAGCTGCGCGGAGGCAACCACAGCGTCATAATCTTCCCTTGCTCGATTCCTCACGCTTGAGACGGGGGCGACTTTTTTGCCGGGCACCGATGACCTCACGCCGCTTGGGATTCAGCCGGGTCGGCGCCATTGTCATTCAGAATCGGTTGTTCGCTCGCAAAGCCGGCAAAGAACTGATGGTGTTCCCGAATGAGTGTGACCCAATTATTGAATTCCTTCTTGCTCGGCGAGAATCCGGTAAGAACCTCGTCCGCCAGAACCCAAGTGTCCAAGTTGCTCGGCTTGATAGCCGGGTGAGGTGCAGCCTTGGTGGCTTGCTTGGGGCGGACAAAATCAACCACTAAGTCATAGTCAAGTGCCCATGCCAGCTCTGCCATGCTATAGAGGGTGAGGTTGGTCTGACCCGTTACCCTCCGATTGATCACAGACCGATTGACCCCCAATTTCTTAGCTAGAGCCCGTTGAGTAACGCCTGATTCCTCTTTGGCAGCGATGACCGCCTCAGCGATTGCCTTCTGGACCTTGTGAATGCTCCGCCCAATTTTGCGGTCTTTCTCAGCGAGGGGCATTTGAAAGGATGTCATTGTAGCCTACTCCATAAACGCATGTGGACGCGCCTAGACCGCAAGTGCGTCGGTCCTGTGCTGCTAAGTCCCGATGCTGGCCGTATAAGCGAAAGCGCTCGATCTGGTGCTTTAAACCAGCCGAGGTCCCGATGAAGATATTCTTGTCGGGGAACCATCCGAAAACTCGAAGGTCAGTTGTCCTTAATTCCCAGATCCCTTACGCGTCGGCTTGATGACGCGCAGGTGGCGACGAAACTCAAGCGTTTCGCCAGACACAAAGTCTGCGAATAAGGCATCCAATTGCTGGATCGGGGTCAAATCGCCTCGGTTGCCATCCAACACGGGAAGCTCGCTTCCCATCCATTTTACAAGGCGGTCGACGGCTAGAATTGTTCGCCATTGCCGTTGCTCTCCATCCAATGGAACGTCAACGCGCGTCAGCGCTTTGCGTTCAATCAATTGTTCGATGGTTGCCATATATGTCAACAGGGTACGAAAAAAAAGATCTAAATGATGCAACCGTGCGTCAGCGTTACCTCAACCTTTATGCCAAGGCATCCACGGCGACAGTCCCACCCTAGTTAGGAGCGTCTAAATTCCCGCAAGTCAAGCCCAAGTACTTCCGACACAATTTCTCGTCCAAATCGCCGGAAAGCCGCAAGTTACCTTCCGCCTTCACCAGCCCCTCTGCGTCTTGATGATGCACTCCTTGATGGACTTCCAGCCCTTAGCCTGTACGATCCGCGTTACGTCTCTATTTTGAAGGGCCGCCTTCCGCCTCGTCCTCCAGGGTCAGTCTGTAAAGCTCCCCCTTTCGTAGGCTGCTGGGCTTACGCCGCAATGGCGCAAGGTCATGCGAGAAGTTGGTCCTTTTTGTTAGATAAGACCGCTTATGTTTTCGCCTTGCCCTCCACCTCCTGCGCCGACAAAAACCGCAGCACCACATCACTCATCCCCAGCAGCGGCGTAAACGTCACGATGGTGATGCCGCCGGTGGCGTTGGTGCGGGTGAGCCCCTCGGAATAGATGTCGAGCGGCGGCTCCTCGTCGAACCAGACGCCGTGCAGCGTCTCGCCCTGCCACTTTTCGCGGCCCTTTTCGTAACTCTTGAACGACAGCACCGATTCATCGGCCTGCACGTCGCCGCCGCCGCCCCAGCGCACCACGATGCTGTCGAGCGCGCCGGGCGTGCCGCGGCCCATGGTGGTGTGGAGAATGGCATCGGCCGGGATCATGCCTGTGCCCCACGCCGCCTGCTGCTGCGGCGGGCCGACCAGCACGCGCTGCGGGTTGTCGCGCGTGCCCTCGCCGGTCACGCCGGCCGCCCATAGCCGCACAGCGGTGTCGAAGGTCCTGCCTTGCCACCACCAGGGATAGCGGCCAGTGAGGTGCATGGCCCATTCGGCGCCACCGGCCCGGGTCTTGCCGAGCTGGTTGCCGGCCATGAACAGCCGCTCGCGGTTGATTGCGCCAGCGGCGTGGAATTCCGCCTGGCGTCCATACGGCTTGTAAGACGCGAGCTGGTTAGTCCTGCGCCTGCGATCCAGCTCCTGCAGCAGCGCCAGATAGTGCCTGCGCGCCGCTACCGCCCGGCTTGTCGCCGAACGGCCCGAGGACGGCTTCAAGGCCACGGATGCGGCGGCGGATCTCGTCATCGCTCAGGCTTTCCAGACTGTCGGTGAAGGCATGAATATCCCTGGCCAGATCCTTGGGCAGCACCGATTGCACGATCTTCAGATACTGGTCGGGCTTGTCGGACCTGACCGCGGCAATGACACCGGCGCCATGGGCCCGAAAATCGGCGCGCACGGCGTCGAGAAAATCATCGCCAAGCGTCTTTTTCGTCCGCTTCGCACCGGCGGGCGGCTTGCGGTCATTGCCGGTAAGCGGTTTTGTCCGCTCAGCCATGATCGGAAATCCCGACCGGCTCCGCCTGGGCGGCCGGCTTGGCCGGTCGCTTGGTCTTGCCGGACTTGCGCCGCTTTGCCCTTGCCGGTTTTTGCTTGGCCTTGCGGCTGGCCGCATCGGCGGCATCGGCTGCCGCGTCGCCCCGTTTCGCAGGCATGGCTTTCAGATTTGCCCTGGCAAGGCCGATAGCCCTGCCATCCTCCGCGCCGCTCGGGAAGCCGAAGCCGCCGATGGCATCGACGGGACCGCCGCGAACCATGCCGATCAGTACGCCAGCTACGACCAGCTCGATGCGGCCGATACGCGCCTGAGGGGCAGCGCCTTCGAACACGCCGATGGCGCTGATGACCTCGCGGCCGTCATCGTCGGTAATGATGGTGGCATAGCGGTTGGACATGCGGTCCTCGCAGATACAATGAACCGAAGATGGCGTTTCTTCGCGCCCCCTCTGTCCTGCCGACACTTGGGCCAACAACGGCGCTTTTGCTTCCGCAATGGCCTGAAAAAACAAAACCCGCCTCGGTGGCGGGTTGTTGGCGCAAATCAGCACCATGGAGAAATCATACGATAGCTGCCCTCATCGGTCAATAGGAAATAAGAAACAATTCCTACTTCAGCCGGAGACTCTGCGATGTTAGCGCTACCATATTCGGCGTCAAGTCATATGCATATGTGCTAAAGTGCCATCCCGCCGGCGGGCTTTGTCTGATAGTTTATAGTTTGGCATCATGGGGGTAAAAGCCATGTCTGACGACAAAATCAGAAATATAAATTTGACGGCCGACATCGTCGCGGCATTCGTGCGCAACAATTCAGTGCCTCCGGATGGCTTGCCGGCGTTGATCGAGAGCGTCAATTCCGCCCTGGCGGCCGTGGACAATCCGGTTGCTCCCCCGCAACCTGCACAGGAGCCTGCCGTCAATCGCAAGCGTTCGGTGACGCCGAATTTCATTTACTGTCTCGAGGACGGCAAAAAATTCAGGTCGCTGCGGCGCCATCTCGGCTCCGCCCATGGCATGACGCCGGAGGCCTATCGCACCAAATGGGACCTGCCCGGCGACTATCCGATGACGGCGCCCAGCTACGCCGCCAAGCGATCCGAGCTGGCAAAGGAGTTCGGGCTCGGCATCCGGACAGAGGCGCCGGCCGCCAAGGCGCCGGCCAAGCGCAAGACCAAGGCGTAACGCGACGTCCCCGCGCCGTTCGCCGTCCGGAGGGCGATCATGGTGGCCGACGAGCCCAATGACGTTCGTGTCGAGCGCGTCGATCGCCACCAATGGGCGGTGCTGGTTGCCGACAATGGCACGGTGACCCAGCGCCTGTTCGAAGCCCAGGCCGCGGCCGAGGATTTTGCCGATGGCGAGCGGACAAGGCTCGGCCTGCCCGCCAGACCGCCGGCGGAGGATCCGCTGGCCTGAGCGTGATGACCTTCAGCTGACTGCGGGATATCGCCTGAATTGCGGCGGATCGCTGGGCACAGCCTTCGACAGGCATCGACCGACTGGTCATTAGCTGGCGCTTATGGGATCATTCCAATCCGACTCGGGGGAGTGCGGGATGGACAAACCAGCCATGGCATCCGTGTTCAGGATGCGGCATGCGCCAGCGACTGTTTCGGGCGTTCGCAGCGTCGGCCAGGGACAGGCCGATCCGGTCATCGGCAGACGTCTGCTCGGCGACGCGATCCGTTTCGTCATCGACGCCCACCCCCACTACGACATCAGCGCCGTTTCGATCGCCTATGGCGACGGCTCGGCTCCGCGCCTCGGCAGCAGGGAGGTCAAGGCGCTGTGGGCCGAGTATGGCCGCCGCTGGATGGAAGAATAGGATCACGCCCGAGCCTTCCCGGCAATCGTCTCCCTGGATCGGAACGGAGGCTCGCGCGTTGAGCCTGGATCAATGGGAGCAAAGCCATGAATGTCGCCAATCTGCAACTCGAGGGCCTGCTGATGGCCGTCGCTTCGATCAACCAGGTGCTGGTGCGCAAGGGCGTGCTTACCGTTGAGGAGATCGACATCGCGCTGCGCAAGGCCGAAGCCGGCGAAACCGGCGAAGAGCGCTCCGGCGGCATGTCG
This sequence comes from Mesorhizobium sp. PL10, assembly GCF_053714315.1. NCBI lineage: Bacteria > Pseudomonadati > Pseudomonadota > Alphaproteobacteria > Hyphomicrobiales > Phyllobacteriaceae > Mesorhizobium > Mesorhizobium sp. PL10. Next base: position 60,416 of record NZ_JBSKBR010000024.1, read on the forward strand.
GCGTCGAGCCGCGATGCCGTCAACTTCCCGATCCGGCTCCTGGAGCTGGCCAACCAATGCCAGCCGGAGACGGACATGCCGTCCTTCTCGAAACTGGCGCGGATGGTCGGCCAGATGAAGGAACCGTATAACGACCAGATGTGAGGCGGCCCTACCCGCAGCCGCGACCAGCCCGCGAGGCGGCTGATCTCAATACCGTCCCTGCAGGATCTTGATGAGCTTGCTGTTATCAGCGCTGGGCGAGAGCATCTTGCGATAGTCGGCGTAGGTGATCTTGCCATTGGCCAGCGCATTGAGGAGCCGGTTGCAGAAGGCGGTTTCGTATCTTGCCGGGCTGACATTCATGAGTGCAGACAAATTGTTCTTGTCGGACTGCGGAGTGGCTCTTTGGTCGGCGACGCAATCGTTGATGACAGAGCGCTTGGCGGCCGGGCTGCCGAGACCGGCATGCATGGTTTCGAACTCTCCCTCGGTCATGGAGGTGCAACCGGCAACCAACGACATTCCGACAACAACGACAGCAAAACGTATGGCTATGTTCATGAATTCTCCCTTGGACCTGTCACCGTGCTTATCGCGCCAAAACACGCAAGTACAGTGACAATATCGTCGTATTCGGCCGCAAAGCTTAGGCCAGGCTAGTCGCCGTCGCTCTGGCCTAGGGGGGCCTGTTGCGTAATTGGCTGGTTGTGATTCTGTGAGTGGGAAGCTCGGAGGGAATCG
>NZ_JBSKBR010000025.1:0-53944 GCF_053714315.1 Mesorhizobium sp. PL10
CCGCAACGGCGACCAGAGCGCCGCCTCAGGCCGTCGAAAGCTCACCGCCGTGCATCAAGCGTAAGCGCTTCTCTAATCGGCGTGGTGAAGTCAAGCGCGATCGAGCTTTCCACTTGTGCGGCGGATAACGTCTTTTCGCGGCCCTTGCTTCTCTCCGGGATCGGCGTCAAAGCCCTCCCACCATGGGATCAGAAGAATGATATGGTCCAATCTCATTTCATTTGCATGCTACCGGCGCAGAGCGCTGCCGCGATAAGCGCTTACACGAACTCATATCATTCACGTCCGCGAAGGACGTCTTCCGCCGTAAGGCGGAACTTTGTGTCTACGTGGTGTAGACTTGAATCAGCTTGCTGCTGCCGGCGCCACCTCCCGTGTCCAGCGGAAGTCGGTCCCGTCGCTCCACATACGGTGGAGGATCACGGCAAGTCGTCGCGCCAGTGCCACGATTGCTTTCCGGGCGCCCCTCCGCTTGGCGACATTCATCGCCCAAGCCTTCAGCCATGACCATTTTGCCGATCGCGTCAGAAGAGCCTGCGCTGCTTCGTAGAGCAGGCCTCGCAGCATGGCGTCGCCACACAGGGTGACGTGGCCTATCCGTTTGCTCTCGCCGGACTGATTGAGCAGCGGTGTCAGTCCGAGCACGGCCCCCACGGCGCGCGACGTTCGGAAGCGGGCAGGAATGTCGATCGTCGCCACATAGGCGAGCGACACGATCGGGCCGACGCCAGGCACCGTCGTCAGCCGGCGGCAGACAGGATCCTGTTTGGCCTCGTCCCGAACGATACGGTCCAGCTTGGCGAACTCGTCCCGCAGCTTCTCCCGGGCGGCAAGCAGCGGCTCGACGATGGCGACCAGACCGGGCAAGCCTTCGATCAGTTCGCGGATGCGCGTCTCGTATTTCACGGTGCCGACAATACCGACCTTCAGCCCGAAGTGCCAGGTCAGGGCGAGCTTTTTGGTGGCTATTCCGGCATCTGGCAAACCATTGCTGTCAAAAGCCGTGGAGCGGACGGCAAACTGCGCTACGACCGTAAGGCGATAAATGATGCTACGCCCGAGGAGGTTGAAGCCTGGCTGCAAGAACACACGCAAGCGCGCCGCAGTCGGCCAGAAAAATTTGCTGGAATGCGCCATGCTGGAGGATGCAAGGGACGTTGGCGGGGCCAACGGCTCCACCATCGGCAGCCTCCTGGCCGAAAAGCGCCGCCTAGAGCTGGCCGCGGAGTAGCTCACAACGTTAAGCGCTACGAGCCTTGGTGTATCACGATTGTAGGCCTCCTCGGCTAACGTTGCGATCCCCAGCCGATTGGTCTCAGGTTTCTTAGTTCCCATCCTTACAGTCCGCTAAATCATCGGGCTCTCTCCCTTGAGTGCCGGGCTTCTCTAAGTAGTGCAGCATCGGAGGTTCTTCTGGGTTTCGTGATTATACCAATGCTATAGACGCTTGCACGTTGCGAGTTCTTCGATATGGAAAAAGAATAAGGCGATTGGGGATCGGGAGACGCTAGCATGGCGAGATCGACGGCCGTTAGGAAGATTGAACAGAAGGCTGGTCAGAGGCCGGATAGCAAGACCGTCTTGGCTGGGAGTCACTCGAAAGAACTTTTCTTCGCCGTTGTCGGTCCGGTAGGGGCAGGTGCGTCGCAGGCGATCAAGGCACTGCAACGCGTTTGCAAGTCAGGGGGCTATGAAGTTCACCTGATCAAGGCAAGCGAGTTGATCCGAACCTGGGCAAATGAGAACGGCCTGGCCTTCCCTGAAGTCGGGACCAAGACCTTGGAACTGGTTACCGAATTGCAGAACCTCGGCGACTCGATGCGCGAGCATGATATGGCCGAAGTCGCCAAAGCGGCAATGCGCGAAATCGCACAGCGACGTGCCAATCGCACCGGTCAGACTTACGTCAAGGGCGAGAAGGTCATTCCCGACAGCGTCAAACGCGTCTACCTTATCGATTCGATAAGGCACCCGGCCGAAATTCACCTGATGCGCAGAACGTACGGCAATGCATTCGGGCTGATCGGAGTCGTTTGCGAGGAGGGCGTGCGTCGCGCACGAATTCTTGAGAAATACTTCCGCGGGCCGGAGAAAGGGCTGCCCGAAACGCAGAACGCCGTCGACCGTTTCATGGATCGTGACTCGGACGACTCCAGTCGCAAGCATGGCCAGCATGTGACCGAAGCGTTCTACGAGGCGGATTTCTTTATCGACAATACCCGTGACGACCCGAACGGCACCAAGAACCTGCTTGATACCGATTTGAGCAGGTTCGTTAGCATCATCTCTCATGATCGGGTGGAGCGGCCCACCATAGAGGAGACCGCGATGCACCATGCCCACTCCGCGCGCGTGCGCAGCGCCTGTTTATCCCGACAGGTGGGCGCAGCATTGGTCGACGCCGATGGAACTGTGGTTGCGACCGGAACGAACGAAGTGCCGGCGGCTGGAGGTGGCGTCTATGGTGAGCGCTTCGCGACGTCAAGCAGAGGCATTGACGATCATCGTTGCGCTTTCCGCGCCGAGGCGTACTGCAGCAGCAACCGCGAGCAGAACGAAATCATCGACAACTTGATCGAGGTCATCCCGGAACTGAAGCAGGTTTCGGACAAGATCGACCTGGCTGCGCGCATCCGGAAGACTCGGCTGGGAGGCCTTATAGAGTTCAGTCGTGCGGTCCATGCCGAAATGGATGCGCTGCTGTCGGCCGGGCGCGAGGGTGTCTCGACCGTCGGTACCCGCCTCTTCGTCACGACATATCCGTGCCACTATTGCGCCAGACACATCGTCAGTGCCGGCGTGTACGAAGTTCAGTTCATCGAGCCATACCCCAAGAGCCTGGCCAGAAAGCTGCATAGCGATTCCATCGAAGTGACCCCGTCCGAGTGGATACCGCCGGTCCCAAAGAGCATCGGTGCCGCACGGGCGCAACTGCGTACCGCTTTGGACGTCGATAAGGATGACGTTAAGCTCAATGAGCCTAAGGTGCTTTTCAGACCCTTCGTGGGGGTAGCACCCCGGATGTACGTCCGTGCATTCGAGAAGACGTGGCAACTCAAGAATAAGACAAGCGGTGAATTTGAGATGCGGGCACCAGAATGGGGTAGCGAATGGACCACCTTGACGGTAGGCTATCCCGAACTCGAAGCAGCCTTGGCGAAATAGCGTGGCGAAACCGCAACTCACACTCGTCGAGAATACCGGAAGCTGGCATAGCCGCGTCGATGGTCGCGTTGTCGCGCAAACGCATGAGGTCGCCACTCGTGATACTGTGCTGAACTCACCACGTGCCGATCAGCTCGATTTGTTCGATGCGCTTGCCGTTCCCGATTTGCGCGTTTTCGTCGTCGCCATGGATACGGTGCACGGCCGGACGCTTCAAAAGGCGGTGCTGTCTAGCAAACCCAGGTCGGTGATCGATCTGCGATATGCCGCCCGTTTTGACCAATACGGATCTGACAGGGATACCTTGTTCGCCTATTTCAAGTCGGTCGGCGCTTACTATGCCTTGGACTCAATGCCTTGGCATGACCTTTCGATCCGCGACTTCATGACTGAGGGCGGCGTTCAAGTCCCAAGAGTTCATCATGAGCTGGTCCAGTTGGACAGAGGGGCAGTGATGTTCTTCGTTCCAAAGCCTCAGCACGCCAGCATGCTCATTGCGTACCTCAACCGGACGCTCTCGGTCAAAACCAAGACCAGTTGGCGGATCGAGCAGATCGGCTGATTTTAGAGGGAGCCGCCGGCTTCCGAGTCCGTATCTCGCCGTATCCTATCTGTACCGAACGGTACAATATTATCGAGTAACGTCGGCAGGCGCTCGCCGGTAAGTCGCGTAAATAGCTCAGGGGCCATGCCAAGTTTGGCAAGCAGGCGGTAAAGGACAATCGGGTCACGATTGGAAATCCAGCTGATGGCCGCGCGCAGCAACTCTGGCTCCTCGATCGCAACCCGTTCGTCGTAGCGCTCCGCCTTAGCTTGTCCGGTCTTTACCAGTTGGATGTTGGCGGTGCGATATTGCGCAGCGTTGATTAAACCCAGATCAAACGCGCGCCGGGCGATGGCGCGTACCGAAACCTTCCAACGAAGCTTCATTGAAAACAGTGCATTCCAATCGAGAGTCCGCCGACTTCGAGGAAATTCACGCGCGAACGCGGTGCGCGGGATCAAAAAGGCCCCGGCGAACCGGTGCGCCTCCCCTTCAGTGACACTGTCGCCGGTCTGGATGCCTTGATGCATGATCAGGTGAGCGGCTTCGTGTGCAAGGTCGAAGCGCAAGCGGGCGCCGGCAACTTTCGCGGTTGAGCGAACGATGATAGGCCGGCGCCGAGCCATAGACAGCGCATCGATGCGGTCAGTGAGATCATCGAATTGGACCACCACTGCACCAGCATTCTCCACAACCCGCATCATACTGGTGATTGGACCATCAGGGCCCAGACCCCAGTGCTGTCGAGCATTCTCGGCAATGCGCTCTATCGCGTCTGGCGAAGCGGGGCGCGGCTCCTCTGGAAAGTTGACCATCGGCATGCGCACCTGCCCCTCGAGCGCGTCAACTAGCGCTTCTAGAGCTGTTCCTCGGGCCACAGCCTGCGCAGTCAGCGCTCGTGGGGCGCTCGCCAGCCGACGGAAGTGACAGTCTTCTTCACGGACGGGGTTTGTCGCCGGCGTTGCAAAGAAAGCAGACGTCACCGCGAGCGCAGCTGCTAAAGCGTCACGCATCTCGTCGGTCGGTTCCTTGGCGCCCGTTTCAAGCTGATGAACAAACTGCCGGCTAGCCGCTACAAGCCCGCCTAGCTCATCGAGCGATAGCCCAGCCAGCAGTCGCGCCAATCGGAGCTTATCACCGTAAAAGAAACGCGCCCGATCCTCCCGGACTTGGCCCGGCGGACTTCCTTTCGTTGCCACGCTTACACCTTGTCGGAAGAAGAGGCGATATCGTCGCCATGCTCGTCCTCGTCGTACCGGTGATCGCTGACAGACGGCGATGAAAGTTCAATACCCTCAGGCCGCGCTTCGTCCAGGAGCACGATCAACGGCTCCGCTTCAGCAAGTGGCAAAGGCCACACGAGTTCGGCTTGGTCGTTGCGTAACGCGACGAAACTAGCTCCGAGGAGCGCGCCATCCATGTCGGTCGTTACTCCGATTCGAAACAGCATGCCGGCGGTCGGAATGCCTGGCTCCAGGTCAAGCAGCAGTTGCTCGAAGGGAGTGGCAATAGAAATCTTTGCGGTAGGCTCTGCGGGATCTCCGCGCCAGAAGCGCATTGGAACACCTCCGATGCTGAACTGGAAATGTTTGCCGGGATCAATTACTCCCATCCATTCGAAACCCAGTGTGCCGGCAGCCTTTGCGATCTGAAAGCAGCCGTAGTTGTAGGCGCAGACTCCCAAGGTCCAGTTGTCGTCTCCTATTGCGGGGTCAAAGCGGTCGACCGCACTGCCACGGCCCAGGGCGAGCAGTTGTGCAACCTTGACAAGCCGTTCTACGGTCAGCTCGGGGTGATAGTCCCAAGGCAGCATCTTCACTCTCTCTTTCTCGAATCGGGCATTTCTTAGAGTCTGTCAACCAGCAGGACCATTGTCAACCAACGCACGCCGAAAGGCAGAAGTATGGGTGTCGGGAGAATGTTGAACTACATGAAATCGAACCGCTTGCTGCTGCTTTATTCCAAGAGCGAGGATGGCAGGTGACAGGCCGCTGTTCGCTTGCTATGCGTCGAAATGTGCATATATTGTGCGTATCAGAGGCCGGAGATTTGTCGTGACCGAGGCACAGCTCGCGCATTCCAGGATGGTCTCAGGCTTTGTCGATAGCCTTCAGGAGCCGCGCACACCCTACATCTCGCCGAAGCGCCTGTCGGAGGCGCTTGGCGTGAAGGTGGCCAACCTCGCTCAGTTGACCGGTGTCCACCGCAACACGCTCCGTAACCCGTCATCGGAGCGCCTGCAGGGCCGGATGCGCGAGATGGTCAAGGTGATTTCCGCCGCAACGGAACTCGCCGGCGACATCGACAAGGCGATCTACTGGTATCGCAATGAACCGATCGCCGACTATGGCCACCGCACGGCTGCCGAGCTCGTCGCCGACGGCCAGGTCGAAGCAGTCCTGGCCTTCATCCGGGATCTTGAGAACGGGGCGCGTGGGTGAAAGTCGCCCGCGTCGGGCCGAAGGAGATCTTCCATCGCTATCTGACACCCAAATGGGCCTTCCTGCCCACCAGCGGTGCAGGCGCGGCGATTGACGGCGGTCGTTTCAACCGGCCAGGCGTGGAAGCGCTCTATCTGTCCCGTTCAACGCAGACGGCTCATGATGAATACAAGCAGGGCGCCAGCATCACCCCGCCGGCTACCCTTGCGGCTTACAAGATCACACTCACCAAGGTAGCCGACCTTTCGCAAGGGTTCGACCCAAACATCTGGGACGGCGTCTGGCAGGAATGGGATTGTGCCTGGCGCAAGATCGCTCGCATCGACAAGAAAATCCCGACATCGTGGAAGCTCGCGGACATGGTCATCACGGCCGGACATCGCGGCATCCTGTTCCCGTCGCTACGTCACGCCGGCGGCACCAATCTGGTGATCTTTCCGGCCAATCTTGTCGACGGCGATCATGTCGCGGTTCACGACCCTGATCACCGGCTGCCGCACGATCAATCGTCCTGGTCGCGAGTCATCGGCTCTTTCTGGGTCGCAACGCAACAACGCCTCGGTCACGGTACCTGGTCCTCAACGACATGATCCTCACCCTCCCGGTTGGCCAACCCGGCTGGAATATCGCCGGCCAGCAGCTTCTCCTTCGACAGCAGGCCGGCGTCCTCGAGCGCCTCGAAATCCGGCAGCTGGCGCAGCGTGTCGAGCCCGAACTGCGAGAGAAAAGTCTTGGTCGTCACATAGGTGTAAGGCGCGCCCGGCTGCGGACTACGCGGCCCGAGGCGATTAGGTCCTGCGCCCGCAGCACGCCGATCAGGTCGCGCGACACCTCCTTGCCGAAGAAGGAAGACAGCTCGCCACGGGTGATCGGCTGGAAATAGGCGATGCACATGAGGACAAGGGCCTCCGCCTGCGACAGTTCTTTTGTCCCCTGCCCCGCGGCTGTCCCGAAGGCGGCATGGATGACGTCGCCAAAAACCTTTTTGGTCCGGTGCTGCCAGCCACCGGCAACCGCGACCAGCTCGTAGGGGCGGCCGGCAAGCTCGGCGCGGATGTCGTTGATGATCAGCTCGATATTGCAGCTTCTTCCCACCACCCGCGCGAGGACACTACGTGTCACCGGTTCGCTGGCGGCAAAGATTACCGCCTCAACGCGGCCCATCCATTCGCGCCAGCGCAGTTCCGGCGGCAGGTGCTCGAGGTCGGTGTCGAGCAAGGCGGGTTGATCGTTTGTCTTGCGGCGGGCGGACGCTTCGCTCATCGCAGAGCCCAAAAAGCCGGAAAGAGGAACGCCGGAGAGCTCGCGCACGGCCTCGAGTTGTTGCAGCCGCTCGAACAGCCGCCGCGCGGCAAAACGCGACAGGTTTTTTGTCGTCAGCGATCCGGAGACGGCATCCTCATTGAGCAGCAAAAAAATCACCTCGCCGGCGCCCTTGGCGCGCAGTTTTCGGCGCCACGGCCAGGAGTTTTTCGGTGCCACGGCCAGGAGTTTTTCGGTGCGGCGTGACAGCTCGGCGGCCAACCGACAGGCCTCGGCCGCCGCTTGAACCAGCGCGACGCAGACCGTCCGCTCAAAACCTTTTTGCCCGGGTCGGATGCGCTTGCCGCCGCCGGCCTCGCCGCGAAAAGCCGGACCAAAGGCCTGCGCCATCAGCAGCGGCAGCGGCAGCGGCCGCGGCCAGCGCAGGCATTGCGCCAGCACCAGGTCCGCCAGCCACCAAGCTAAAAGCTCAGCATCGGGCCGCACGGCAACGACGTGAGCCGTGGTCGCGGCGACGGCGGATGGCGCCGGCCGCTGCGACCCCGCAGGCTTTTCGATCTCCGTGCAGAGGTCGGCGAGCGCCGCGCCATCCCAATGGAGCACGAGCTGGTCGACGATCTTTTCGAGCCGGTCGGCGCTGGCGGCGGGTGGCTGCACGGCCAGCTGCCGCCAGGCGCCAAAAATGGCGCCGGCGGGGCCGGGATCGGCGCCCGCTGGGCGCAAGTGCCAGGCATCGCGCAGGGCGGGTTCGTCTTCGGCGCGCCCGGCCAGCCGCATGCCGCCAGCGGCGCATCTCAGCGCCTGCCGCTGGCGCCAGGCGCCGACCCAGGCAGGCTGTGCCTGTGCAAGCGTGTCGAGCACGCCCAAGGCGGCGCCGGCCTGGAAGGCGGCGTCAGCGTCGCTCGACGCGCCGGCGCTTGCGAGCGCCCAGGCCGGGACGGCGGGCGGAACAGGGGAGCTGGCGGTCGCGGGATCGAGGCGAATCATGCTTTCGAGGGTAAAGCGTGCCCGTCGCAGCTCGTCAACGTGAAGCCGCCTACCGCTATCCGCACCGAAGGCTGGGAATAAGAACCACGTCTTCCGTCTCGGGACGGAAGGAACTTCGCGACGGGACAGCTCAGGTGCGTCAGCGCCGCGGCGAGGCGGGCCTGATCGAACGCCGGCCGGCTCTGGCCGGTTAGGGCGTCGACCCTTATGAACTCGCGCTTGCCATGGGGTAATTCGGCTATAAACGAAGGCGTGGCCCGCGCTTAGCCAGAAGGCCTCTTTAGGGATGTTCACGGTAAGCTTGGCGTAGCGGTCATTGACGGTGAGAGCGCGCTCGAAATCAGCTGGCCAGTGCCTGAACCGCCCTCCCCTGCGGACGCTATTGCCGATCCCAGGTGAGCTACATACTGAGAATCAGAAGGGCGGATTTGTACACGGGCGGTTCCTTTCCGTAGGTAATCAGACATGCCGGCTTTGCCGACGTCCACGCACAATTCATGCCGAACGGAAAGCTTCGTGAGAGCACCCTTGAGCTGGACAGCCTTTGTCGCGCCCTCGACAGCGTGGTGATGGTTCAAACACCATTGCGTCGCCATGTTCGGCCTACAAAGTGAGATATTTCAGCGACTCACTTTCCCACAGTGCCGTCGCTATCCACCTCTCTCATAGGATCTGACTGTGCCTCGCCAGGTCATGCTGCTTCGATGGAGAACCGCATTCTGGCGCTTCGATCAACGCGAGGCCCAAGCTCAAATAGAATGCGGCTGGAATTCAAAATTCCAGCTCGTTGTTTCGCGGGCTCAGCTCGTGGAAAAGCTCGCGGCGGAGCAGAACGGTCGGCTTTCGCCCAGGCCCTTCGTCTTTCGTGACGGAACTTTCTCGATTAAAAAACGTACTGCGAGCACGTAGGATAGCCCGGCCTGCTCAATCCGCGCCGGGGGCACCGCCTGATGGGACAGAGCGGGCCGAACCGCGGGTATGTGATATCGGGATCCGATTACCGATGGCAATCCGAAAATGGTTCATTTGTAATGGCTTCGCGTCGCACCCCAGGTGTGGCCTTCCTGACCCGATGCAAGGTATCGGGGGCACTTTCAACGAACTTTTGGCCTCAGCCTACGATTCTGTCTGAACACGTGGCTCCAGCGTCAAGGCCGGCGAGGTTCTGCGCTGGATCGGCCATTCGGCCGCCAGAAACCGCCGAAAAGGTGCGGCCGTAGGAGCATCAGCATAGATGGGCTAATCGGCTTCGTGCCCATCTTATCCGTCCAGAGAGAGGGGTTAAACCGATGATAAAGTAGCTTGTGGGAACAGGCACAACCATCATGCAGAGGAGCGCAGCCATGAAACATTATGCCGGCCTCCATGTCTCGGTCAAAGAAACCAGCGTCTGTATCGTCGATGAAAACGGGAAAGTATGCCGTGAACGGAAGGTGGTCTCTCACCCCGGAGACCTTGTTGCCATCCTATGTGATCCGGCATTCAGTTTGGACAGGGTCGGCATTGAGGCTGGACCCTTGTCCCAATGGCTGTTTGAAGACTGGCAAAAGCTGGCCTCCCGGTGTTTTGCATCGAGACGCGGCACACCAAAGCTTTCCTGGATGCCCTTCAACAGAATAAAAGCGATCGGAACGATGCACGTGGCATCCCCCATATGAGGCGGGTCGGGCTGTTCAAGGACGTGCACGTGAAGACGCTCACTAGCCAGAAGCGCCGTGCCTTGTTAACGGCCCGATCGTTGCTGCAGGAAAAGGTGATCGACCTGGAGAACGAGGTGCGCGGGCTCTTGCGCAACTTCGGACTGAAGGTCGGCCATGCCTCGGGCGGCATGTTCGAGCGAAGGATACTCGAACTCGTCGAACACGACGCTGAACTGGCGGAAATCATGGAGCCACTGCTCGCTGGACGACGCATGTTGAGAGAAGGTTTCGCCAAACTCGACAAGAGGGTTCTAACCGAGGCGAAGGAGGAGGATGTTTGCAGGCGGCTGATGACTGTGCCTGGCGCTGGACCGATTGTCTCGCTCGCCTATGTCTCGACGATCGATACTCCCAGCAGGTTCCGTCATTCTCGATCGGTGGGAGCGATATTGGGTCTTACGCCCGTACTGAAACAGTCCGGCGAGATGAGTCGCGTCGGCCACGTCTCTCTACGCGGGGATGCCATGATGCGCAGGCTGCTCTACGAAGCTGCCCAGTCGATGATGACGCGCGTAGTGAAATGGTGCTGGCTGAAGAATATCGCAAACGCGGCGGCATAGCCGTAAGCCGTAAACAGGGTATAGAGGTTCGAATTCAAGGTTCCGCGTAGCGGCGGAAGACGTCCATCGCGGACGATGGTGATGTGAGTTCGTGGCGGCGTTTATTCCGATGATCCGTCATCAGGATGCAGCATAGATTGGGCCACATCATCCACTGGACCCCATCATGGGAGGGGCCGAGCGCCGATCCCGAAGAGAAGCGCGGGCCGCGACAGACGCTAGACGAGCCGGACGCAGACAGAGATTGCCTCCTCTGTGACGTAGCCCTTTCGGCTGGAAAGCGCCATTAGCGGTAATCTGCGCGTGGATCATGGCGTCGGCCACAGACCAAGCCGTCCAGTATACGGAACCATTCTTCAGCCGCATGGGAAAACGGGAGAAACGGCCACTCGGCGACTTGTTCGGTTTAAGGAACTTTGGCGTGAACCTTGCCAAACTCGCTCCCGGCGGAGAGTCCTCGCTCTTGCATCGGCACAGCAAGCAAGACGAGTTCATCTTCATCCTGGAAGGTGAACCGACGTTGGTGAGGGACTCAGGCGAGTTCCTGCTTGGCCCGGGGATGTGCGCCGGATTTCCCGGGATCGCCCACCGACTCGTGAATCGAACCTTGAACGACGTCGTCTGCCTCGAGGTGGGCGACCGCACCCCAGGAGACGAAGGGACCTATCCGAACGACGACCTCAAAGCCGCGTTGGATGCGGACGGGAAGTGGCAGTACACGCACAAGGATGGCCAGCCCTACTAAGGGCATTCATGCTGGAGGCCACGGTCATCCGGACCGCAACCTGGCCATACCTCGACAAAATTATGCATCAGGGTCTTGCTATAGGTTCATTATACATTATATATAAACATATATCGAGTCAGGAGAAGACAGTGCCCCTCACCCAGATAACAGAACGGCTTTGGGTCACTTCGCAGCCGGGTCGATGACTTCGGCCGTTACCGCGACCAGGGTTTCGCCAGTCTCATCAACGTGCGATCCGATGGCGAGGACGCCGATCAGCCCGGCAATGCCAAGGAGAAACATGCGGCTCGTCACGTAGGAATGGAGTACACCTTCATTCCGGTTACAGGTCCGTCTATCACCGAAGCGGACCTACGTGCATTCCAGAAGGCTCGCTCCGATGCGGGAGGCAAGGTGCTGGCCCACTGCAAATCCGGGACCCGAGCTCTGCTCCTCCACGTCATCGGCGAAGTCCTCGACGGCCGCATGGAGCGTAGTGATGTCCTTGCGTTCAGCCGGAAACACGGTTTTGATCTTTCGTCAGCAGAGACGTGGCTTTCACGTCATCATTCGATACGACCGGAGGTGAAAGGCTTCTTCGATCGGCGCACTTGGAGCGTTCAATATGTGGTCTCCGACCTCACGACGGGCAAGTGCGCGATCGTCGATCCCGTGTTGGACTTCGACGAGAAGTCCGGAGCAACGGCGACGAAAAATGCCGACGCCATCCTTGAATACGTCGCGTCGAAAGGGCTTCAGGTCGAGTGGATTCTCGACACGCATCCCCATGCGGACCATTTCTCGGCAGCGCAATAGATCAAATCCAAGACAGCCGCGCCGACTGCTGGCCATACGTTGGCTTCGGTGACTTACGTGATTGGTGATGCCGCCTTCGTTCACGACACGATCTTCCAACCCGACAGCGGCACGGCGCGCGCGGATTTCCCCGGCGGAAACGCAACTCTCTGGAGCTCGATCCAGTCGATCCTGGCGCTTCCCGAGGAGACTCGACTGTTCACGGGTCATGACTATCAACCGGACGGACGCCAGCCGAAGTGGGAAAGCACCGTCGGGGAACAGAAGCGGCAGAACCCGCACATTGTCGGTCGCGATGTCGCCAGCTTCGTCAAGATCAGGACCGAGCGCGACAAGACTCTACCCATGCCGAAGGTGCATTCGTTGCAGGTCAATATCCGCGGCGGGCGGCTGCCGGAGTCCGAGGACAATGGAAAGCGATACCTCAAGATACCTCTGGACGCCCTGGAAGGGTCAGCATGGTGACGACATGAACTCCGCGAAAATCGAAAAGCGAATTGTGGACCTCACCGACTTGCAGGCCAAGGCTTCTGAGGTCTCCGAACTCCTGAAGACGCTCGCGCATCCCATGCGGATGATGATCGTCTGCACCCTCATCAAGAGCGAGTATTCCGTCAGTGAACTCGAGGAAAAGCTCGACATCCATCAACCCAATCTCTCGCAGCAGCTGACCGTGCTGCGGGAGGCCGAAATCGTCGAAACCCGCCGGGAAGGCAAGCAGATTTACTACAGATTGACGGCGCGTAAGGCGGAGCGGCTCGTCGGCGCGCTCTACGATATCTTCTGCGCCAGCGGAGACAGCGAATGAACGAATATCTTCCATCATTGGCAGGCGGCATGCTGATCGGGCTTTCGGCCTCGATGCTCCTGCTCCTCAATGGCCGGATCGCCGGGATCAGCGGCATTGTCGCGAGACTTGCGCAGGGATCGAAGATCGGGACCAACGCCCTCTTCGTCGTCGGGCTGATCTTCGGGCCGATCCTTTATCGCCTCATGGCTGGCGGGCCCCCCGCATCAACGATCACAGCCTCCTGGCCGTCGCTGATCATCGCGGGGCTGCTTGTCGGCTTCGGTTCTCGGATGGGCTCCGGCTGCACCAGCGGCCATGGCGTTCTCGGGCTTGCACGGCTGTCGTCGCGGTCTTTGGTGGCCGTTGTCACCTTCCTGACAACGGGTGTCGTGACCGTGAGCGTCATTGGAAGGCACTTGTCATGACTCATAGTGTTCCCAGACTCGCAACTGCAATGGCCTCCGGTCTGATATTCGGCCTAGGTCTATCGTTCTCCGGAATGTTGGACCCCGTTCGCGTGCAGGGCTTCCTCGACGTGTTCGGCCCATGGGACCCAAGCCTCGCCTTCGTCCTCGGCGGAGCTGTCACCGTCGCCGCAATAGGCGTGGTGGTATCCCGCCGTCGTGCCCGGCCGGCATTCGACGCAGAGTTTCATCTACCGGGGACGCGGGGGATCGATCGACGTCTCGTGGTCGGCTCCGCCATGTTCGGTATCGGCTGGGGTATTGCGGGATTTTGTCCTGGCCCGGCGATCTCCGCGCTAGCGCTAGGGAAGGCTGAGGTCATCGTCTTCGTCGTGGCGATGGTGCTCGGAATGATCGTTCATGACAGATGGGCGGGGCGAGCCAGATGAGCACTAGCGTCATTGCCGCGATCGGCTCGGGCGGACTGGTGGGCTTCATGCTCGGTCTGCTCGGCGGAGGCGGCTCGATCCTCGCCACCCCGCTCCTCCTTTACGTGGTCGGGGTGGCACAGCCGCATATCGCAATCGGAACGGGGGCTCTGGCGGTGTCGGTCAATGCCTTCGTCAACTTCGCATCCCATGCCACAAAGGGCAAGATTTGGTGGCGATGCGCCATGGTCTTCGCTGCTATCGGATCGATCGGCGCGCTCGCCGGATCGTCACTCGGAAAGGCGATGGATGGATCGCAACTACTGTTCCTCTTCGGCGTCGTTATGGTCGCCATCGCGACACTGATACTACGTGGACGTAAGGTCTCGCAAGCCACTCCGCGGCCCGTTGACGCCAAGAGTGCGTGACGACCACCGCTGTCGCACTGGTCTCTGGCCTCGCCTCCGGGTTCTTCGGCATAGGCGGCGGGTTCTTGATCGCGCCCGGTCTGATGGCCGCCACCGGCATGCCTATGATCAGCGCCGTGGGTTCATCGCCCCTGGCGGTCGGAGCGTTCGGATTGGCAACCTCGATCAATTATGCGGCTTCCGGGCTCGTTGATTGGGCATTGGCAGCCCATTTCATCGGCGGCGGCGTGGTTGGTGGCGTCGCGGGCATGTTGCGAAGCAAATTCTGCTCTCGGCCTGATTGGCCGCTTTGGGCCGACTGCGGCCGAAAGCCTTGCCACTTCCAGTCCTGGAATAGGCCTGAACAGAGCTTGACCTAACCCCGCCGATTAGAGAAGCGCCACCGCAGGCGGGATGCGGGCCCCCGGCGAAGGGCGCCGTATGATTGCCGAGCTGAGAATCTTGGCGGCGCGTGGGGTATTCAGCGGTTAATTGGAAAAAAGCTCTTTGTAGCCGGTCGTCATGATCCAGTTCGCCCGGTCGAGGTGGCTGCGGGCGGCTCTGCGAGCGCGTTCCGCTTCAAGTTCAGGATCGATGCGGAGGATCTCCTCCGCCATTTCCTAAGCAGCTTCCATCAATTTGACCAACAAACAGCATCTGTGATTCGGTGCTCACCGTGATTCTCGGGGTGGAGCGATTTCAGCCGCGGCGGTGTCGAGGCATTGAAGGCGACCGTCGCGCCTGGCCCGCCACCGGTGAAGACCGAGGCAGCATTGCGCGTCGTCACCCCTCTGCTCGACGCCCCGTTGCCGACCGGCCCAACTGGACGATCGCGCGCCTCAAGGCTGAGAACGAGGTGCGCGAGGGCGTCAAGATCAGCCGGTCGCAACTGTCCAAGGCCATACAAAAAAACTTCCGCTGGTGGCGACCCCGGCACACGCTGAAAGGCCGCCAGATTGCCGACGAGGTCGAGCGCGTGGGGTTGCGTCTGCAGTTGCGCAAAGCCCAGGCCGAGGCCGGCGACATCGTTCTGCTTTACGGCGACGAGAGTGAGGCGCTGACGAATCCCTATCTGGCGCGGGCATGGGCCAGGCGCGGTGTGGATCTGCGGGTGCCGGCGCCGGGCCAAGCCAAGAAAGTCGCGAGGGACTGTCAGGAATTCTGTGCGCGAGGCCATGATGATGGAAAGGAGAGAACCATCACATGGCTATCGAGAAAGAACTTCTGGACCAGTTGCTTGCCGGGCGCGACCCGAATGAGGTGTTCGCCCGGGACGGGTTGCTCGACGACCTGAAGAAGGCGCTGTCGGAGCGGATACTGAACGCCGAACTCGACGAGCACCTCGAAGATGAACGAACTGAGGGCGGTGCCAATCGCCGCAGGCCATTCGAAGAAGACAGTTTTGACGGGCACGTCGAAGATGACGCTGTCGATCCCGCGCGACCGTGCGGGAAGCTTCGATCCGAAGCTGATCGCCAGGTACCAGCGCCGCTTTCCCGACTTCGACGCCGAGATCGTCTCGATGTATGCGCGCGGCATGAGCGTGCGCGAGATCCGCAGCCATCTGGAGGAGCTCTACAGTCATCGAGGTGTCGCCGGACCTGATCTCGGCCGTCACCGACGCGGTCCTGGAGGAAGTGGCCGAGTGGCAGAACCGGCCGCTCGATGCGGTCTATCCACTCGTCTTCTTCGACGCGATCCGGGTCAAGATCAGGGACGAAGGGTTCGTGCGCAACAAGGCGATCTACATTGCCCTCGGCATCCTGCCCGACGGCGCCAAGGAGATCCTCGGCATCTGGATCGAGCAGACCGAAGGCGCCAAGTTCTGGCTGCGCGTCATGAACGAGCTGAAGAACCGTGGCGTCGCCGACATCCTGATCGCTGTCGTCGACGGCCTCAAGGGCTTCCCCGAGGCGATCGGCGCCGTCTTTCCGCAGACGACCGTCCAGACCTGTATCGTGGACCTGATCCGCCACTCGCTCGAGTTCGTGTCCTGGAAGGACCGCAAGGCCGTCGTGCCGGCGCTCAGGGCAATCTACAGGGCCGCGGACGCCGAAGCCGGCATGAAGGCCCTGGAGGACTTCGAGGCCGGCGGCTGGGGGCAGTGCTATCCGGCGATCACCCAGAGTTGGCGGCGCAACTGGGAGCACGTCGTGCCATTCTTCGCTTATCCCGAGAGCGTGCGCCGCATCATCTATACTACCAATGCTATCGAGGCATTGAACTCCAAGCTGGGTCGCGCCGTTCGAACGCGCGGCCACTTCCCCAATGACGACGCGGCCATGAAACTGCTATATCTGGTGCTCAACCACGCGGCCGAGGAATGGAAACGACCGCCGCGCGAGGGACCTCATGGCGAAAATCGATCTTGCCGTCAGATTGCTCGAGAGGTGACACCCATACAACTGGTTTCCCAATCTTTGAATCGAGCGAGCCCGAGATCGGTTGCCGGATCCTCCGCCGTGGCAAAGCCCTCTATTCGTCCGTGGCCGCGTCAGCATCACTCATGCCGGGGTCCGAAAACCCCGGCATGATGTCGCCCGCGAGCAGCTTCTCTTTCGACAGCAGGCCCGCATCCTCGAGTGCTTCGAAATCCGGCAGCTGGCGCAGCGTGTCGAGCCCGAATTGCGACAGGAAAGTCTTCGTCGTCACATAGGTGTACGGCGCGCCGGGTTGTGGGCTGCGCGGCCCCGAGGCGATCAGCTCCTGCGCCCGCAGCATGCCGATCTGGTCGCGCGAAACCTCCTTGCCGAAGAAGGAAGACAGCTCGCCGCGGGTGATCGGCTGGAAATAGGCAATGCACATCAGCACGAGCGCCTCCGACTGCGACAGCTCTTTTGTACCCTGCCCCGCCGCCGTACCGAATGCGGAACGGATGACGTCGGCAAAGGCTTTTTTGGTCCGGTGCTGCCAGCCGCCGGCGACTGATACCAGCTCATAGGGGCGGCCAGCGAGCTCGGCACGGATGTCGTCGATGATCAGATCGAGATTGCAACTTTTGCCGACGACACGCGCCAGCACCTCGCGCGGCACCGGTTCATTTGCCGCAAAGATCACCGCTTCGACGCGGCCCATCCACTCGCGCCAGCGCAGTTCCGGTGGAAGGTGCTCGAGGTCGGTGTCGAGCAAGGCGGGTTGATCGTTTGGCTTGCGGCGGGCAGACGGTTCGCTCATCGCTAGAGCCCAAACAGACGAAAGGTGGTGCGACCGGACAACTCACGCACGGCATCGAATGTCTGCAGCCGCTCGAAAAGGCGCCGCGCCGCGAAGCGCGACAGGTTTTTCGTCGTCAGCGAGCCGGAGACGGCGTCTTCGTTGAGCAACAAAAAGATCACCTCGCCGGCGCCCTTGGCGCGTAGCTTTGGTGCCACCGCCAGGAGCTTTTCGGCGCGGCGCGACAGCTCGGCGGCCATCCGGCAGGCCTCGGCCGCCGCCGCAACCAGCGCCAGGCACAGCGCCCGCTCAAAGCCTTCTTCTCCCGGCCGGATTCTCTTGCCCCTCGCGTCAGCGGACCGAAATGCCGGACCGAAAACCTGCGCCATCAGCAGCGGCATCGGCTGCGGCCAGCGCAGGCTTTGTGCCACCAACACGTCGGCGAGCCACCAGGCAAAAAGTTCAGCATCTGGCCCCATGGCGACGACCTGACTGGCGAACGCGGCGGCGGCGAAGGGAGCCGGGCGCTGGGACGCCGCGAGTATTTCGATCTCCGTGCAAAGCGCGGCGAGCCCGGCACCGTCCCAGTGAAGCCCGAGCTGGTCGGCAATCCTGGCCAGCCGGTCGGGGGTGGCGACGGGCGGCTGCAGCGACAACTGCCGCCAGGCGCCGAAAATGGCCCCGGCGGGACCGGGATCGGCGCCGGCCGGGCGCAAGTGCCAGGCGTCGCGCAGAGCGGCCGCGTCCTCGGCGCGGCCGGCCAGCCGCATGCTGGCGGCAGCGCATTTAAGGGCCAGCCGCTGGCGCCAGGCGCCGGCCCAGCTGGCTTGCGCGCGGGCAAGCGTGTCGAGCGCGCCCAGGGCGGCGCCTGCCTGGAAGGCGGCATCGACGTCGCTGAGCGCGCTGCCATGGCCGAGCGCCCAGGCGGGGATCGTCGGCGGCGCGGTCGGAGCGAGGGCCGGGCCGCCGGTGGCTAAATCGAGACGAATCATGGTGTGGAGCGTAAAGAGCCCGTGCGCTTTGCGCCATGGTCTTTGGCTGAAAACGCACAGCCTGTCGTGCGCCAATTATGTCCAATAAGCTTGCTTGTTGGGCGTATGGCGATACACAATCTCCTCACCCTGGTTCGGTGGACTCTCGTCCTTATGGCAGACGAATCTGCCGAGATAGGTGGAATTGAAAAGCTCGCGAGTGTCAATGTCGTTCTGCATGCCACCGGTCGCCAAAACCGCTCGACTTCCCGCGTCCGCCGGTTCGGATTTTAAAGCCGCTCGACCTAATCGGCGGAAAAGCCCGGATGTCAGCCGGCAATCGTTCGATTCGTCGCCTTTTTGCAGCCGAGGCGAAGCAGTCTTCGGACGCCGAAGAGTGGATCGTGGCCTGATGCGCCACGGCCTTCCGCAAATCGGCATCGTCCACAGCGACTTGTCGGGACGCATGACCGCCGCCCTCGCCTTGGTCCACCAAATCAGGGTAAGAATCCACCTAATCGGGGCGCATCCACCGATTTAGGGTGAGCGATGAAATGTTACAACAAAGACATAAAGCCCGCTCATCCAGGAAGGTCACCATGGAAAATCCCCGCGAAACCCCGCCCAAGATCGACGACAAGGCCCCAGATGATGATTTGCCCGACATCGTCGATCTTATCATGGAAGTGGGTCAGGCTTCACGCACGCCGCCCCGTCTCGAACCCCTCGTCGAGACCGCGGCCAGCTCCGAGAACACGCGAGACGCCTACGCCAAAGACTGGCGGCATTTCACCTCCTGGTGCCGTCGGGAAGGCTTCGAGCCCATGCCGCCTTCAAGCCAGGTCATTGGTCTCTATATCGGCGCCTGCGCGGCCGGCGATCCCAAACGCGGCCTCATCTCGCTATCCGTCGCCACCATCGAGCGCCGGCTCTACGGGCTGGCCTGGAACTTCACCCAGCGTGGCGTGCCGATGGATCGCTCCGATGGGCACATTACGACGGTGCTCGCCGGCATTCGCCGAAAGCACGCAAAGCCGCCGCGGCAGAAGCAGGCCGTGCTTGGCGATGACATCAAGGCGATGGTCAATACGCTCGGCCATGATTTGAGAGGTCTGCGCGATCGGGCCATCCTGCTCTTGGGCTTCGCCGGCGGCCTGCGGCGTTCCGAGATCGTCGGGCTCGACGTCGTCCGCGACGATCACAGCGACGGCAATGGCTGGATCGAGATTTTTCCTGGCCAGGGCGTGCTGGTCGCGCTGCGCGGCAAGACCGGACGGCGCGAGGTCGAGGTCGGCCGGGGCGCTTCTGACCAGACCTGCCCCGTCGCTGCCCTCGAGAGCTGGATCCGCTTTGGGCGGATCGCGAGAGGCCCTCTCTTCCGGCGCATCTTCAAGGACAACAAGACCGTCGACGGCGAGCGGCTCTGCGACAAGCATGTCGCGCGCCTGGTCAAGCGGACCGCACTCGCCGCCGGTGTCCGTTCAGATCTTCCGGAAGGAGAACGGGAGTTGCTGTTCTCAGGCCACTCACTGCGCGCCGGCCTAGCCTCCTCGACCGTGGAGAGCCATGCCCAGAAGCAGCTTGGCCATGGCTCTGCCTAAATGACGCGCAAATATCAAAGGCGGCGGGATCGGTTCCGGACCAACCTGACCAAGGCGAGCGAGTTGTAAGGCCGCAAAAGCCCTCCCCTGCTCTCAGTTCGCCGCTGCCGTGCCGGCGTCGGAGGCCCCATCCTCAGTAGACAAAGCACGCAACACACCACCGCCGGCTCTTTTTCCATGATGCGAAGCAAGGTGCGCGCGGCCCAAGTCAGCTGTCTTTTGCCTTGTTCTCATTTCTTGTAGCCGGACGGCCTGGTTCCCAGCACCGTCGCCATCTCGTCCCGGGCAAAATCGAGCTTCTTGCGAATGGCTTTCGCATCGACCATACCGACCTCCACTCCCTGCACTTTGATGCCAGGAACTTCCTTGCCGTGTGAATGAGCCAGAGCCTCCGACATGGCTTGCATCAAATCCACGCCGAATTTTGTCATCTCAACCTGCTCTTGTAAGCTGCCTTGATCGCCGCATGGCACCAAGCTAAGCATGCGCCTCGGTGCCATGCGTCCACATTCTATCCCGTCTTCCTTGCCGTCACGCCATTCGTTCGCAAGGCGGCCATCAGCATCGGCCCCACCGAGAACTGCCCTGCCTGCGCCTTCTCTGTCAGAACGCGCAGATATCCGCCCGCCGAGTTGATGTGCTGCGCGCGCTGCAGGATACAGGCGATCACCACGGCGGCGGTTTCCTGGCCCATCGTATGGCAGGCTTCTTCATAGGCCGACGGTGAGACCCCCAGGTAGCCGCGGACTTGGGCCGCCGTGATCATGAAATCGCGCCAGTTGCCGATCCCGGCGGCCGCATAATCGACCATGTCGGGGCAAGCCTTCAGTACAAGGCCAAGTGGATAACCCCTCGGCTTCCCGTCGGGTTCAGGGTTGGGCTCGGTTCGCGCCGTGCTTTTTTCTAAAGCAGGTTCAAATTCAAAAATAGAGTCGGTGTTTGAATCAGATTGCTGCCGCTCATTGTGAGACTCATTGCCGCTCGGATTCAGGGAATCCATGAAGGATTCCAGCATCATATCCACTTCTTCGCGCAGCGCAGCCAGGTCGGCAAGGATGGGCTCTAGCTCGCGTAGGTCAGCGCGCCGAGGAATTGCCTCCACAATCGCCCTGAACCGTCGCCAGATGGCGCCCCAGTCGCCAGGCGCACGCTCCTCGATCGCCGCGTCGACCAGTTTGTGGATATCTCGGCGCTGGAGTGTGATCCGTTCGCGCATCAGCTTCAGCGCCCTGGTTTCGGCACGAACACGTTCGGCCGCCAAGCGGATCTCCTCGGCACGCACCAGCAGCGGCGCCAGCGAAAAGCCGAAGGCGTCGTCGATTGCGCCGTCCTTCCCCTTGCGGGCGTATCGCTTGCCGTTGGGACTGTCCCTGCGGACAATGAGACCGCAGTCGACCAGAGCTGCCAGATTCCGCCTGAGCGTCGCGCCGGCCATACCATGAGCACGCAACGACAGCTGCGTGTTCGAGGGAAAGACCATCAGCCCATTTTCTTCGCTCAAGTCACTGTCGGGATAGAAGGACAACAACCCATTGAGCACCGCCAGGGCTCGGTCACCAACGCCAAAGATGGTCTTGCCTTCGCAGAGCCAACGATACAATTGCCACTTGTCTGCACTCGCCCCTTCAGGGACCTCGCGGGTGTCATTCCTTGCCTGCAATAACGCAAGCGTCATCGGCCGCCCACCAAAGGGCGTCGTTCCCAGTTCCATTCTCTTCGCCTTCAATCAGGCAAAAGAAATCCGCTCGCCGAAGTTAGCGCTCAACGCTTGACAGTGATTCGTGGAAATGCGATTCTCGGAGTGCTTAAGTTCTGAGAGAGGCTTCCACGGCGCGCCGTTCGGGGGCCTTTTTCTTTTGCGGTTTAGTCTCCGTTTCTCTACTTTTCCGACTTCCTGAACGCCTCGTAGAGGGCGTCCAATTGGCCACTGATGAATTCAGCGAATCGTGGTCCGCTTGCCTCTGAAAAGGCAATGGTTACCTTTTTGCCCTTGTTCTGGATTGCAGCGCTAACTGATTTGTCCGTGGGAACCCAAGCCCTGAGCTTTGCCGTTACCTTCGGATTTTTAGGCTTCTTCGCCGCCTTCAGATTGTTGAGGAGTAGATTGAATTTCTCGTCGCCCTCCCCCGCGCCGAATTCGCTAGTCATGACAAACTCAGTCGCCCTCACTGCATTGGCAGGTACCTGAACGAATTTCTTGAGTTCCTCCCATCGGTCTCGCCCGACACCTTTTGCGGCTCCCACAGCGTCCAGAACAACCTGCGGTACGGTTTCGGCGACTGAGAGCATGCGTGACAAAAGCGAGTCATCGACAGTCAACGCAGATTTGACAGTGTCCTTAGTCATGCCACTGCCAACCAGCTTTCTTGCAAACAATGCCTTTTCAATAAATGAGAGATTGGACCGGGCAGTATTCTCCTGTCCTTGAGCGACTACGTGTTCAATATCGGCCAGCTGTTTGATGATCGCGCGAACTTTGATTCCTAGATCCTTCGCCACTCTCGCGCGTCGGTGGCCGAACACGATCATGTAGCGTGCAGCGACATCAGGATGGGGTCGAACTAATATCGGTGTGGACTGCCCTGAACGACTAATAGCCTCCCTCAGGTCTCGATAATCTTGGTCGTCTTCACCAATTCGATCGGCGACAAACGAACTGTCTAACAGCGCAGGGTCGATGGAGACGATCGTTTCGCCGTCGAGCATACGCAACGAGTTTTCGGCCATTTCATCTAGTGACTGAATCATTGACCTCGATGCGCCACGTCGGGCGTATTCCGACCGAGCTTCCGAGGCAGAATGGCCAGGCCCAGGTTCCACCAACGACGCGGCTACGCTCGCCAGAAGATGTTTTCTAGCCATCGCCACCTCCGGACCATAATACCATCAGCTTGATTTCGAATGACAATTCGGCGTTCTGCACGGCTGTCAAAATATCATTCATTTCCGTCCCCATGCATTATGCACGAGTGATGTGATCTCCGAATTGACCGCGTCCAGGCTTTCCATGGCTCGCTCATAGGTCGAGCGCGTAAATTGGCTCTTCTCCACTTCGTAAAGCGTCTGTTTGGTTATGCCCGCATCGGAGATTGCCGTGGATTTTAGCACCTGGTTTTTGAGCACACGCTTGTTGAATAGAGCTTGAAGGAACCCGACCATCTGAGCTTGTGGACCATCGGTGGGTTCATACCGGGTTACGAGATACCGGAACCACTTCAGTCTCACCGCGGCTCCAGCCCCTTTGATAGATTGCAAAATACCGCCCAACATCAGCAGAAACTGTGACATCGACATAATGTCCAGCATCTGCGGGTGAACGGTAATCAGCACTGATGTGGAGGCAGTAAGCGCCGTGAGAGTCAGATAGCCGAGCTGTGGCGGGCAATCAATGACAACCACGTCGTAGCGATCGTCGACCTCTTTGAGGGCCATCGTAATTCTAGTGAAGAACATTCGCCCTTCAGGATTGTTCTTATTGGAGGCCGCTAGAGGCGTTTCGTACTCGTACTCCTGAAGCTCGAGGTTCGCCGCTACGATATCCAACCCAGGGAAATTCGTGCGCCTAATAACATCCTTGATCGATTTCCGCTCTTCGTCGTATCGGAGAGCTTCATAGAGCGAGGGATTCTTGTCCAGTTCGGGCTGGATGCCGTGAAGCGCGGACAGCGATGCCTGAGGATCAAGATCGATGGCAAGCACGCGATGACCCGTGAGAGCCAGATGCTGTGCGAGATGAGCGGCCGTCGTCGTTTTGCCCGACCCTCCTTTGAAATTTACGACGGAGATTATCTGAAGTGCCTCAGTGCCACGGCGATGGGGCACGTATCGTTTGAAGTCGGCCCGACCATGCTTGTCGAGGTACTGCCGCAACTCCAGCATCTGCTCAGCGGTGTAAGTCCGCCTGCCAGATGTGGTCGTTGAAGGGATCGGTCCCTTGCCTTCGAGATGAAGCTTTTTGATGTGATTTTGGGTAACACCGAGATATTCTGCTACCTCGACAGACGAAAATTGACGCAAGCCTTTTGTTGCGTTCGGTGGGTATTGCTCGAGCCGCAACATGTTCAATTTGTCGGAGATCAGTTCGCCTTGCTCGAGAATCTCCTCGTCAAATTCAAACTCCAACTCACGGTCGAGCATCAAATTCATGGTTGCCAATTTCCGGAATAACGCTTTTCTCAAGCGAATTGTTTTTCAAGCGTGATTAATGCCCGATTCTCTCGCCCCGGCAACATATTTTTTGTTAAAGAGAATTTAACGGCAAATTGCACTCGACCGACTTACGTCCTAGCCGCAGGGTTCAATGAACTCGGATGAGCCCGGGACCTTGGGATCGATGAGCTCTAGGTCGTGTGGCCTCCCAGGCTTCCCACGGCTGAGCAAATCAGATTCATCGCTGTCTTTTGGAGACAACCATGGGTGTTCTCGACCCTCTGATTCTTCGTGACGACTAGTGGGAGCGCATATCGGCGCACATCATCTGCGATACGCTGACGCGAGGTTCGTCGGGCCGCGACAACCGGTTGTTCGTGGAAGCGGTGCTTTGGATCGTTCGCACTGGTTCTCCCTGGCGCGATCTGCCCGATGCAATCGGAGATTGGAACAGCGTTTTCCACCGGTTCAGCCGGTGAAGCCGTAATAAGGGTGTTTGGTGGCGCATCTTTCGCGGCGATGTCGGATGATCCCGACTATGAGTATCTAATCATCGAGTCCACCATTATCAGCGCCCACCATGACGCCTCGGGGCCAAAAAAAGGGGATCTGAAGATCAGTCCTTGGCCGGCGCCACGGCCCTGAGCACCAAGATCCAACTTCTCCAGTTCGAGAAGACAGCCCGAAACTACCTTGCCATTGTCCCCATCGCGGCAACCGTCCTTTGGATCAGATAAGTGCCCGCACCACCTAGAGGCGCACGAGGCATCAGATAGTCGTGTGATGGCCGTTATGATATTGATACATAATGACATTCCGCCGATCTGCACGGCTGTCAAAATGAGGGCAGTCAGGGACCAACTTCTTGATCATCCACCGGATCGAGGTTCTTGAGCACCGCGTTCGACTGCGGCATCACCGGGCAGTGGCCAAAAAATAAACTCCAGTCCAATTTCCGTTTTTTCGCAGTGATTTCAAAGGGGGATGGGCGAGCTTGCCGCTCCGTAGAGAAGTTTCAACCGCCTTGACGAGTTGAACGTCGTTGCTGAGCAGCGTTTCGCTGGGATGCCAAAAGTCGGTGCGGCGAAGTCTTCGATCGACGAGCTGACAAAACGATCGGCCCCCCCTGGCAGACGGCGAAGTTGTTGTCGACATCGATCCGGCCCTGACTGACGTTCCTTCGTCTCGGACCGGACGACCGCGAAGAAGCGGCAGCTTGTGTCCCCGGCTCGAAACGACTACTGCACGGCCATTATGGGCAAGCATTTGGCATCCGCACTCGCTGGCGCATTGCCTCACCAGCCTCGATTTCGCCAGACAGCACCCGGGCCACGTCAGCGCCTTTCTCGGGGAGGTTTCTCCCGCACTGCAAGTCGAGTTCGCTGTCATGCACGATATACCCGTCCCCGACTTGAAGGCGCTTGCCGCGGCCTTCTCTGCCTGGTCTGGCGAGAGCTACCTGCTCGCTGCGGGATGGTCCGAGTACGAAAGCCGACACCCTTCCGAATGGGGGTGGCTTTTTAGCATCGCCGTCGATCTCATTGAGCAGCTTCGGGAGAATGCGAGCGGCTACGATTTCGAACGGTCGTTCGGCGGTGGCACGGCCATGATGATCCAGATCGGTCATCGTGAAGCCATTATATTTTCCTAGATGACCCTCACTGCTCGGCTTCATCGACCCGTCCAGAAGCCGCGTGCGGATTGAGCTGATGCCATCGGAATATCAGGGCGATGGGTCGAGATTCCAGAAATTCGCCTTCGAGGACGTCGGGGAGAGCGACTTCATCGTTGCCGGCGCGCTGACGCCGACACCAATTGAGATGCGTGAAGTTGAGGGTAGGGCCGTGATGCTCGAGACCGTTCCCGAGATCATTGCCAAGAAAGTCTACTACAGGGATCGGAAGCCAAGCCGCGTGACATTTTCGACATCGCTGCTGCAGCGCGGTCCCAATTGGAGCCCGTGGTCAACGCTCTGCGCGCGTTCCCGGAGCAGGTTTCTCGGACCAAGGATCGGTTGGAAAAGCTAAACCCGGAGTTTGTGGGTCGTGCCATAGCGCAGTTGATGATCATGCCTGACTACGACGCGTCGGCCGCCGACGTCGGATACAGCGCTCGCTGTCCTCGTTGAGGTATTGTCGTCGCCTGAGAACTGACCGCTTCGTCACAAGCGAACGAGCGGGGGATGGGAGGAGGACTTTTCAGAGGCCTGACGCCTTGGTGAGATTGACACGGACGGAAGCGCTGCGGAGGAGGTGCGTGGCTTTGGCGTCGAGGAAAGGCGAGTTCGAGCTGCAATTTCCGCCAGCCAAGGATTGCGGATCGCCGCGCGCGGTAATACCTTCTGAAGATCGCGTATTACATCGGTGTGAACATGACCACGACAGTCACAGCCAAAGGACAGGTGACCATCCCGAAACCGGTCCGCGACCTTCTCGGTATCGTTCCAGGCAGCAAGGTCGATTTCCTGCGCGCCGCCGATGGCAGCGTGGTGCTTGAGCGTGCTGACAGAAAGCTGCCGGCGAGCCGCTTTGCCAAATTGCGTGGACATGCCGGGAGGGGGCTCGATACGGACGCGATCATGGCGCTAACGCGCGGCGAAGCGTGACGCTCGTCGACGCCAACATCCTGCTCGACCTTGTCACCGATGATCCGAAGTGGGCGGATTGGACGCTCGCGCAACTTGAGGCGGCGAGCCTCAATGGACCTTTACTGATCAACGATGCCGTTTATGCCGAGTTGGCCGTTCGATACGACCGCATCGAGAACCTCGACGCGTTTATTGATGAGGCGGGTCTCGAAATTGCACCGATACCACGCGATGCCCTGTTTCTGGCTGGAAAGGTCTTTACGCAATATCGCAGGTCGGGCGGATCGCGCACCGGCGTGCTCCCCGACTTCTTCATTGGCGCCCATGCCGCCGTCAACGGTCTGCCGCTGCTCACCCGCGACGTCGGCCGCTACCGTACCTATTTTCCGTCGATGAAACTGATCACACCGAACGGTTGAGGTCTCGTCGCCACAAGACAGAAAGCCCCGGGTCAGGCGGGCAGGGGAGAGCCCCCTTGCCTCCTACAGTCCGCTTGCCTTGGTGAGATTGACGCGGAACCGATCGCGCCGGCGCTGGTATTTGCGCGTCATCTCTGCGGAGGCGTGGCCGAGCTGCTTCTGCACATAGCGCTCATCGACCTCGGCCGAGGAGGCGAGGCCGGCGCGCAGTGAATGCCCGGAAAACTTTTGACCGCGATCGCCTTCCGACAGATCGCCACGCACGCCGGCGGCCAAAGCCGTGCGTTTGACCAAGCGAGCGACTTCCTGATCGTTGAGGCGATCCGCACCCATGGCTTTGCCCTGGCCGGTGACGCGCCGAAACAACGGCCCATGCGCAATGCGGGCTAGTCTCAGCCATGTCTGCAAGGCGACGACGGGGCAGGTGGCATCGGAAGAGCCGTGGCCGACCTCGACCTCGCGCCATCCGGTCTTACCCCGTAAGGTCACCAGCACGCCCTTGTCCGGGAAAAATTCAATCCAGCCGCCGCCGTCTTCCGTCTGGTCGCGGCCGACATCAAGACCGACGATTTCGGAGCGCCGCAGACCGCCGGCGAAGCCAAGGAGCAGCATGGCGCGGTCGCGCAAGCCCCGCAGCGTGCCGCGGTCGAGGGTCTCCAGCATGGCGATCAAATCGTGGCGCAGCACGGCCTCCTTCTGCCGGGGAGGAGAGGCATGTTTGTTGCGGATACCGGCCATCACGGTGGCGATATGGCGATCCTTCCGATCGAGGGGCTGGCCACGTTGTGCATAGTTCCAGGTCAAGGACGACAGGCGACGCTCGATCGTCGACACCGACTTTTTGTCTGCTCCTCGCGCCGAGGCCTGCGCCGTGATGTAGAGCCCGACGATCTGCGGGTCCGGAGGCAGCAGCTCAAAAGACTGGCGACGGCACCAGGCGCAAAAGTGTTTCCAATCCGCGGCGTAGGCGCGACGTGTGTTGGCTGAGCTCGCCGCCTCGACATAGTCGCGGGCGCGGTCCGCCAGCCGCTCGAGGTGCCCTGGCAACCGTTCTTGTTGCTTTGCTCGAATCGGCAGAGAAGGGGAGGGGACTCCCTCCTCACCACCGCGCTGCTCATGCTGCGTCGGATGGCCCATCTCCATCACGAGATCGACAATGTCCGGCAAATCATCGGTCTCGGCCGGATCGGTGCGCTTCATAAAATGGCGGGGATTGCCCATCAATCTCGCTATCGGAATGTCATGGCGTACGATTCTGTGCGACCTAAGGTGCGATCTACGCGCCGATTTGTCCACCAACGATCACCTGCAAAACGCGCAGCACTTTGTTGCTGCCGCACGCGACGTTGCCCGCGTGCGTCCTGTCGTTCGCGGGCTGCGGGGCAGGCGCGTCTCCCGGATCGGACTGGAGTGCCCGGGAGCTAAAGCCGCGCATCCGCCTTGCCCTCAAAAGCCGTAGGTTCGCTCGGCACAGCGCAGCAGCAAGCGGGTGTCGCGGTCGGGCAAGCGCCCGCGCTCAGCCTTCAGGCCTTGCGCGATCGCCAGTGTGACATCGGGGGCGACCCAGTGGCCGTGGGTCATCAGGAAGAACCAGCCGAATGGCAGGCCGATCTCACGATCCACGGCCTCGATGCGGTCCATAAGCAGATGGGCTGAGACTTCGGGCGTCATGAGCAGCCGATCTTTCGGCGTCCGCAGCGGCCGAGGGACAAAGCCGACCTCTCAGGAGGAGTGCGACAAGGACCGACCTTGCCTGGTCCTGGCGATCGTCCTGACGACGGAGCAGGGCAGCAGCCGATAGGGGCGGGGTGGCGACTTGGAGCCCGCAGTTCTGCTTGCCGCGACGCTTCCGGCGATTCAGCAGCCATTGCCCGCTCGATATCGACCACATCAGGCAGATCCTGGTCCGCGCTTGCTGTCGGGGTTATGCTCAAAGCCTTCCGGCACGACGCAGCGCGGCTTCGAACGAAGCCAGCGGCAGGAACAGGGTCAGCGGGCGATCATCCAGCCCCAGCGCACCGTATGAACGATACCAGGCCGCCGCCCGATCATTCTTGGCGTCAATGAACATCAGCGTGCCACCAACTTCGGCCGCGGCCCGGATGCAGCGTAGCGCCGCAGCCAGCAACATCTGACCGCCCAACCCCTGACCCTGTGCCGAGCGCGCCACGGCGAGACGGGCCAGGCGAAAGCCGCCGACCTCGTAGCGGCCAAGCCCCTTGCGCAACTTTTCGGGGACGCGCTCGAACTCGGCGGCGGCGGGGCTCAACGTGTAGTAGCCAAGGATGGTGTCCTCCTGCCTCGAAACGGCCAGAAACGTCTTCGAGGCGCCGCGCTCGTGATTGCGGCGCGCATGCGCGCGCAGAAACCCGTTGAGGTCCTGATCCCCGCAATCGAAGCCGGCGCGGTCCTGGCGCGCGACCGGCTCTTCGCGCCAGACCGGCAGGCTCACAGGTCGGCCGGCAGCGCTTTGGCGGCCGCGACGAGCCGCTCATTCGGCGCAGGGGGGGTTTCCAGCGCCTCCAGCACGCGCAGCCCGTCGCGCTCGGAAAGCACGATGCGATCGTTGCGTTGGATGATTTCGCGGGAGGCTTCAAGCACCGTGCGCAGAACGAAATCGGTGATGCCCGACGCGCCGGCAAGCTGCGTGGCGCGCAGGATCACCGCCTTGTCGGCGGGCTTGATGCGAAACGACATGCGCTGGCTGTCGCTGACGGCGGCGCGGGGCATGGGCCGAATCCTTTCGTTGGCGGAGCCGTCCGTGTATCATTTGGCACGTCTGGCGTCAAATTGTACAGTGTCGCTTGGCTTGGATGAGTGGACTGTATGTCTTTGTTTTGTAACATTCATCGCTCATCCTAATTCGGTGGATTCGTCCAGGATAGGTGGAATCTTAGCCTGATTTGGTGGACGAAGGCGAGGGCGACGGTCATGGGTCGTAACCCCGACAAGTTCGCGGTGGATGATGTCGACTGGCGCAGGGCGGTAGCGCGCGAGGCGATCATCCGCCCGTTGACGTCTAAAGACCGCTTATCACCTGCCGATGTAGGCCTCGCGTGCCGCCAACTCGGGCTAGGTCGGGCACGTCTTTATGAACTTCTCGGTCGATATAGGGCCTCTCCTGTCACGAGTTCACTGCTCGGCCACAATCCCGGCCCCGCGAAAGGGCGGCGGCGCCTGTCGGAAGAGATGGAGGCACTCATCGAGACCGCGATGCGGGACACCTACCGCAGGCGGGAGAAGCCTTCGGTCACCGCCTTGCATGATCGCGTTCGAGAATTGTGTCGCAGCCGCGGAGAGGTTGCGCCGTCCTGGAAGGCGGTAAGAGCCCGTGTCCAACTTGCCGATCCGCGGCTGCTGATGCGTGATCGGGAAGGGGCAAAGGCTGCACGTGACCGATTTGCGCCCGTGGTGCAGGAATATCGCGCCGATCATGCTCTCCAAATCGTCCAGATCGATCATACTCTTGCCGATGTCTTTGTGGTGGACACCGTGCATCGCCGGCCGATCCAGAGGCCTTGGCTTACGCTGGCCATCGACATCGCAAGCCGCATGGTGGCGGGGTTCTATCTCACGCTGGAAAGTCCATCGGCGGCGTCTGTAGCGCTTTGCGTCCAGCACATGGTGATGCCGAAGGAGCCTTGGCTTAAGGCTCGCAATGTCCAGGCGGCGTGGCCGGTTTTTGGGCTGCCCGACGTGATACACGTCGACAACGGCAAGGAATTCCATGGAAGGGCGCTGACCCGAGGGACGGCGGAGCATGGCATTGCCCTTCAGTACCGGCCCGTCTTGCGGCCGCACTATGGGGGCCATATCGAGCGGCTGATCGGCACGATGATGGGTGCGGTCCACCTGCTTCCCGGCACGACGTCCAGCAACATCGCCGCGCGCGGCTCCTACGATCCGCAAAAACACGCCGCAATGACGCTCGACGAACTGGAAGAGTGGCTCGCGCTTCAGATTGTCGGTCGCTACCATGCCGAGATTCACAGCAGCCTGCAGCTGCCGCCCGCCAGCGCCTGGGAGGACGCCGTTGCGGCGCGTCTGCAGCCTTTGCGCCTGCCTCATGACCGCGAGCGGTTTCTCCAGGATTTCCTGCCCTTTGAGGAGCGCACCATCCGTCGCGACGGCGTGCATCTGTTCGGGCTTCGCTATTGGGACGACGTGTTGAGTCCCTGGGCAGGCCGGTCTGCTGGCAGGATGCGCGTCAGATACGATCCGCGCGACCTGTCGTGCGTGTTCGTGGAAGGCCCCGACGGCACGAATTGGCCGGTCCGGTTTGCCGATCTCAGGCGACCGCGCATTACGCTGGGCGAGCACCGCATGGCCCGCGCGGAATTGAAGGAGCGCGGGGTCAAAGCCGTGGACGAGCAGCTGATCTTCGACACCGTCGAACGGCAGCGGCAACTCGTCGACGCAGCCGGGCATAAGACCAGGAGCGCGCGCCGGCATGTCGAGCGTCGGGACCGATCGTTGATGGCGACCGGAGACAGGGACTTTGCCGTGCCGGAGATTGCTCCCGACGAAGAATGCGATACCGATCTGCCGTCGTTGGCCGTGGAGGAATGGTCTTGAGCGACTATCCGCATTTGCTGCCGGCTTATCGGTCGCATGCCGCTCTTGGCGACGCCGAACGGATCGCCTGGATCCGGGCCGACCGCTGGTTGGAAACCGCCCAGGCGCGCGCGGCGCTGGCGAGGCTGGAGGATCTTTTGTCCTATCCCGCGCGCGACCGCATGCCCTGCCTGCTTCTCTATGGCGACACCGGCATGGGCAAGACCAAGATCATCCGCAAATTCCTGCGCGATCATCCGGCCTGTTTCGACCGCGGGACAGGCATCACCAGCATGCCCGTCGTGGCCATGCAGATGCCGGCCGAACCGCTGGAGCGGGACGTCTATGGCGAATTGCTCAGCGCGCTCGGCGCGCCAGGGCCGATGACCGACTCCACCTACCGTCTGAAGGAGGTCTGCCGGAGCCTGTTGCGCAGCATGTCTGTGCGCATGCTGATCATCGACGAAATCCACGCCATGCTTGCCGGCAGCTTCCGCCAGCAACGCATTTTTCTCAACGTCATCCGCTTCCTCGCCAATGACCTGAAGGTCCCGCTGATCTGCGCCGGGACGGATCTGGCCCGGCAGGCGCTGCTGACCGATCCGCAACTCGCCGAGCGTTTCGAAGCCTTCCACCTCGACCGCTGGGCCGATAATTCGCAGATTTCGCAGCTTCTGACAAGCCTGGGCGGGATTCTGCCGCTGCGCCGTCCCTCGGAACTTGGGACCGCCGCCGCCCGTCGACGGGTCCTCGATCTCACCCAGGGTGTCACCAACCGTGTCTTTCGGCTGGTAGAGACGGTCGCAGTTGAGGCTATTTGCAACGGCAGCGAGTGCATCACGGCCGATAGTTTCGCCAACGATGAACTCGTGCTGCCGCTGGTCAGTATGACCCGCCATATGGACAAGGGGCTACAGCGCCGGGCCAGCCGGTGAGGTCGGTCCGCGTCTTGCCACTTGCGCCGCGGCCATTTGACGACGAGTTGCTTTCCTCCTGGCAGGGACGGGTGGCCTGTCGATACGGATGCACGCTGCGCGACATTGAAAGCTGGCTCGACAAAGACATCAATGATGGATGGCGAGGCGGTCTGATCGGGCGGGACTTCGATCCGGGCGAGGCAATGATCTTGCTCTGGGCCCGCGCCTGCCGAATGGATACGGGTCGACTTGCCCGGATGGCTCTACGGCGGCAGGGGCGCACCGAGAGCGGGTACATCCACGATCGCTGGCACCAGGGCGTCTGTCCCGCCTGCCTCGACGAGGATCGTGCGGGAGATCGCGATCATTATATTCGTAGCGTGTGGTCTCGGGTCGAGGCGATGGTCTGTCCCCGGCATATGACCATGCTGCGGGACACATGTGGCCTTTGCTTCGCCCGGACCGGATTTCGCTTCGATTGTCGACAGGGGAGGGGGCGCCTGGTCTGCGGAAGCTGTTCGGCTCCCGTGTCTTTCGGGCGCGCGGATAGGGCCGCTTCGGCACGGCAAAGTTTTCTGCTGGCGCTCGCCGACAGCGTCGCGTTGGCCCTCGACGAGGGACCGCAGGGCGCGGCAGCAAACGACATCATGCGGGCGGCGCGGTTGTTGTGGTCGCCGTCGCAGCCAGGCGGAAAGCCTCTCATCGCATGGATGGGAAATCCGCGCCTGAGCGTCAGCGATATACCGGCCGATTGCGACGAGCCGCTCGCCTCCGCCCGATTGTCAGGCCGCTTGGTAACCCTGTTGGGGATCGCCCGGCTGCTGGACCTGGCCGATGCCAGAAGCCGCATCGGGCCGCCGCCTGATTTCCTGGTGGAAAAGTTCAGTGCTGGCGATCTGTCGCTCTCTGCCGCGCGTCGGGTCGCGCGCCGGTCGCAGAATGTCGAGCGCCCCGCCGTGACGTACACGCCGCGCTCGGACGCCGAATATCGCGCATTGGCCAACGAGATCCTCGCCAGTGCTAAATGGAAGGCCGTGCAGGGCGCCGACCGGGTGCTGCGAGAGCGGGCGCTGGCGCGCCTCATGACCGAAGCGCTGGATCGGGCACCACGAGCCCGAGCCGACGCGCCCGGTCCAGCAGCGCCTTGACCGAGGAGGCTTGCCATTGGCGCCCGCCACGCGGCGTGCGTTCGTGCATCCGCTCCAGCTGCGCGCCGATCTCGAGCAGGGAAAGATCCGGGTCGGCGAGCGCGATCCCGGCAACGAGGGTCATCAACCGATCCTCCGGCGGCCGGCGAGGGGCGCGTTTGATCAGGGAGGGTTCGGCGATGCGCTCGCGAACCAGGCGATGCACCGCGCGCCGCAGCCGCTCGATCGTCCAGTCGTGCCCTTTTCTGTTCAGCACCCGCACCACGTCGTCCCAGCTATGCTGTGGCCGCAAGCGGCGCACGGTCGGCAGCCAAGTCTGCGCCGAGGTGATGAGATCGTCGATGTAGGCGCGCTGGCGTGCCGCGGATACTGCCCGGACAGCCTCGGGGCGGCGCTCGCGAAGCCCTGGATTGCCGGCCAGCCGGCCCCGCGCCTTGGCTGCCTTCATGCCCGCCTTGGTGCGTTCGGCGATCAGCGCGCGCTCGAGCTGGGCGACCGCGCCGAGCACCTGCAACGAGAACATGCCCTGCGGCGTCGAGGTGTCGATCGGGTCGCGCAGCGAGCGGAAGTGAGCGCCGCGCGCCTCCAGTTGCTCGATGACCTCCAGCAAGTGGCTTACGGAGCGCGCGAGACGATCGAGCCGCACGACGACGAGAACGTCGCCGGCGGCGATCTCGCGCATCAGCTTGCCCAGCACCGGCCTTGAGCGCGAGGCGCCGGATCCGTGCTCCTGGTGAACGACACGACAGCCACTGGCCTTGAGTTCGTCGACCTGGGCATCGTTGAGCTGGTCCTCGGTCGAAACCCGTGCGTAGCCGATCAGGCGACGCGCAAGGGGAGGGGAGGCGGGCTGGGTGCGTGAACTGGCCATTTCCAGGTCATTTTTGGGCCGATTTTTACAGAATTGCAATGTACCAGAAAACGTTCCTTTGCAGGCGTGTATTATCGACCGATTTGCGGGCCCGTGGAGCGTCATCGGGGCGTTCGGTGGTGTCCGAGGACGCAGAGAGGGCCAAATCGCGCCCACGGGCCCGCTACGGCCGAAAGAGCCCAAAACTCTCCGTTTCGAGCCCGAACTCCCCAAAGGAGCCGCGCCGGAGCACTAGAAACGTCGATTTGGCCCTGTTTGCCCGGCGGGCGGAGCGGATTTGATGAGACTACGTGATGCCGAGTCGGAAATAGCGAGACTACGCGACACCGCGCTCGTCTGCGCACTGACGTTAGCCACCAAACCCAAGGCAATTCATATGGTTAGAAGAGCGATGGCCATCCGATCTGGTGCGTAGTCTCACGAAAACCGCTCCAAATCCACCGATCCTGGCTGATCTGTCCACTCAATTAGGGTGAGAATCCACCGGATTAGAGCGAGAAAGACGCCTGAAATCGCGCATTTCTGGGCTTTTCCAGCGATCCAGGCAGAGCGACATACAGATTGATGCCGTACATCGGCAAAACGACCGATAAGGCAACATTATCATTCGTTTTATCGACACGACGACCGCAGCGCTTTTTGTCCATTTCTGTTGATAAAAGCGCCGTCATGATTCATCGTGTCAGCGATGATTCTGCGTCCCAAACCTTCCCTACGCCACCACGCCACGATCGCCGATGCCGCTTCGACCGCGCCAATGGCAACGGTGCCGGCCTGGCTGCGCCGGGCCGTCCCGGATGCACAAAGCCTTGCGGGAAAAGCCGTAGGGCTAAATGCCCTTGAGGAGGTCGCGCTCGCCGCCGGCGCCGCCATCGGCGCGCTCGATGCGGTGGTCCGCCGGCAGGAGCGGGGGGCAGGGGCCTGGCGGCAGCGGCTGGCGCTTTCGGCCGCCGCGGCAACGGCGAAACAGGCTGGCCGCGTCGAGGATGAAGGCGCGCTGCGCGACGCCGTGTTGCTAACACGACCAGGCGATTTCTTGTCCGTCGGCCCCGCCGGATCGATGCTGCTGGCTTGGCGCCGGCTGGCCGGCACGCCTGCCGAGAAACTGCTGACCGAGGCGAGCATCGGCGCAGTGCTGGATGACCTCGGTCTCCGCCGCGACGACGACGCAGTCAGCGACCTGGCGGACGATCTTCGACAGCTTTCCACGGGTATCGGAATGGTCGGCATGCTGACTGGCGCGTTCATGGCCGCCGAACGATATGGCTTCGCACGAGCCTTTGGATGCTGGCTTGCCGACGCCCTGCTGGCGCAGCGTCTGGGCTGGACCCACGCCGTTCCGTTATTGGGCGCGGAGGGGGCTTTGGGTACAAGCGCCCGCCAGCGTCGATCGGCAGTCGCCTCTGCCGCGACAAGCACTGAGTCAGACCCTGAGCGCGCCAAAAGTCTGCTTGCCGCCCAGGCGCGCGCCGCGCTGCGCGCCATCGATCTTTCCGCCGAGCTCGAGCGCCGCGCGGACCGGCTGCTTGCCGTCACGCCGAAGCTCAGAGCCAAGGCAGCGGACGCTGTTGTCGATAAGTTGCTGTCCGACGACGCGATCGTCGCCTCGGAAAAGATCGCCGGCATGAGCGACCGTGGGCTGCGCCGCCTGTTCGACCGGCTGGTCGAGCTCGGCGCCGTGCGCGAACTTTCTGGCCGACCAACTTTCCGCATCTACGGACTGTGACGACCATGGTGGAGTCGGCGCACAGGCGAGGGGGAAGCCGGTCAGATGACCGTCGATCGAGCGAACGGCGATCAGCTGACCAGCTGTTTGACCGGGAACTGGATCACCTGCCGCCGATGGCGCGCTGGCGGGAATGGATGCACCGCGTCGAGGCAACGATTTTTGCCGCCAGCGAGCCTGTCACTCGCGAAACGCTTGGCCGCATTGTGGGAAAGAGCTGCAGCATTGAGCTGCTGATCGACGACATCCGCGAGGAATTGCGCGGTCGACCCTATGACCTCGTCGCGGTCGCCGGTGGCTGGAAGCACCTGACCCGGCCGGCCTATGCCGACGCCATCCGCAGTGCATTTGGCGGTAACGAACGCGGGGCCGACATCACGCAGTTCGAGGCGCTGGTGTTGACCTGCGTCGCTTATTTCCAGCCGATCACACGCGGGGAACTGTCGTCTTTCTTCGGCAAGGAGATCAGTCGCGATTTTATTGGTCATCTGCGCGGTGCCGGCCTGATCGCTTCCGGTCCGCGCAGCCCAACACCGGGCGCGCCCTACACCTACGTGACGACAAAAGAATTCCTGCTGGAATTCGGCCTCGACACGCTACGCGACCTGCCGGATATCGAGGCGCTTGAGGATGCTGGACTTTTGTCGAAGGCGAAGCTGCTGGAGGGCGCCATCATGCCCGACTTTGCTCCCGACCAAGAGGACGTCGGAGACGAGACGAGCGAATAGCCGCGCGTTGACGACGGAACGACGGCTGCGTCTGCTGGTACCTGATCAACAGATCGATCGGCGGTATGCGGTGGGGGGCCGACAGTCGTGTAGGCATTGTCCGAAATTTGTAGGCATATTTCGGACAAGGATCGAGATCAGCCAGCCTCGTATGGTTCGGCCTGATCCAGGACAGGCTGAGAATGAAAACAGCAGACGCTCGACCTCGTTGACGAGCTGGGCCTCGCGAGAGGACGGGCAGCGGGATGTCCCGCACAGGTTCAACCACCACGACTAAAAATCCACCTTGTTGAAAGCCGTCAGAAACAGGCTATGGTTCCGACACAAGCGATGGCATTGGAAAGACTTGACCGGCACCATTTTGAAGCGATCGGCGGGATGCAGATTTCTGCGAAAAAATTGCCTCATCGTGGGTCGTGCGCGGTCCCCACGAGCGAAACATGAACGAAGTCGATCCAGACGATCATACGGCTGATTTTTTTTCGACTCCGTCAGATGTCGCCCTTCTCCAACTACTACTGGCCGACCTGCACGATGACCTAGCAGGCCGACTCGGTCGGTATCACTATTTGATCGATCACGGACGCTCATTGGGGAGTGGCGGAACGCTTCTATTTGGAGGAACTGTAGCTCATACCGCGTTGACCGAGGCCCGGTCGTCATTCGTCCACGGCAATTTCGCCGCGACCATTTTACTTTGCCAATCGCTTGCGGAAAATACTCTGGCTGGGTTTCTGCACGTGTCAGGAGAAGACCTACCACCGAAGGTGGGATTTCATGACACTCTTAGGCGATGCTCAGCCAACGGTGTTCTCTCTTCGGGAGAGGTCACTGATCTCAAACGGTTGGCGGACCTCCGCAACCCGCTCTCTCATTTCCGGAACATAAACGACCCGGACAATTTGGTGAGGCGTTCCGTCACCGGCGGAGAGCTCGCCGAAGATGTTCTTGCCCAGGATGCACATTTTGCCATCGCAACCGCCATTCGCCTCATGTCGAAAACGCCGTTTCGAGTCGGATAAAATGGGTGAGGCGAAACGCAAAAGAACACAGCGCGAGGAGGACGATCTTCTCAGCAAGCACATCTCGCGGACGCGCTTCCATCTCCACGTCCTTGCACGAGCAGGTCCTTGGCTCGGGTTATGGCCGAGGAGCTTCATGGCGGGCTGATCAAGACGAAAAGGTGCTCGGCGCTGTCTTTCGTGACATCACGGAGCTGACTCTTCTGCATAAATCTGTAACGGCCAAAAATTCCTCTTTCGCGCGTCCAGGTTTGCCGTTGATCGGCAGATATATGACGTCGAACAAAGATTGGCGCCGAATCAGCCGGTGACGTCGACCGGACGGTGAGAGGACTAGGATGTCGAAACAGAAAGAACTGCTGACGCTACACGGTCAGCTTTTGGCGGGGGATACGCGTGCCGCCTCGAGGATCGTTGAGTTGGTCATTGCGTCGCTGGTCGCCATCGTCAAGCGCGACATAGCTGGTCTCCATGACCACCAGGATGTCGAAGAGGCCTGCTTCGACGCCTTGTTCAAATATCTGGCTGCCCCGACGAATTACAATCCTCAGCTCGCTGAGCTGACGACTTACCTCGCCACTATCGCCAAAGGCAAGGCTATGACCCTTCGGCGCTCGCAAGCTCGCCGCACAAAACATGAGGGTACGTATTCGGCGATCGAAAATTCTTCTGATGATCCGTTAGCGGCAGTCAACGACGAGGATTCAATGATCCGGCAGATCGACTGGGAGCGATTTGGCGACCAATTGGTGAAGGATCCTGGCGACGCAGTCATCGTCAACCTCATAAAGGTGGGTGCGAGTTCGGTGCCCGTAGTCGCTCGAGCTCTTGGCTTGGCCGCCGACGAATCTGGGCTGGAGGAAGCGGGAAGACGGTTGGAGCGTATCCGCGGCAGAGCTCGCCGCTTTGGGGAGGGGACGAAGGCATGAATAATACGGAGATTACAATGGATCGAAATTCAGCAGAGACCGAACGTCTGGGGCGCGCGATGGCCCAGGCGGCGCGTGATCGATCCGATTTCGTCGGTAGTGCTCTGGCGATTTGGGAACGTGCAAATCCAGGGCGCTCGGCCGCCGTCGAGTTGCGTTGTGATGAGAACCAGCTGTGGCGGCTCGCGGTGACACCGCGGCCGGAAGGCGCTGCAATGCCCCGGGCGGCAATGGAGTTGGCCACCTCCTTGGGCGTGAATCCACTGGCCCTCGTCAATATGTTTCGTTTCGCTGAAAGCGCGAGGGCCTTTGCGAATGCCAATGACGACGGCGAAATGCTGATGGCCGCGCTCGACGTGGACGAGGGAAAACAGGATGCCGATTGATGGCGTTTGACGCCGCCGCAGTTGCAGCGCGAATTACCGCCGGAGCCGACAAAGTCGGCTCCGGCTTTCCGCGTGATCTCGCCGAAAGCGCACCGCTGACTTTGCCTGTGTCGATCATTGTCCGCGCTGACCTTACCACTGCGGACGTCGCGCAGACGCTGTCTGCCGCGACCGGTCGCGCAACCGCTTCCCTCCGGAAACGACGCCTGCGCGGCTGCTTGGTTGCCCACCGAGGCTTCGGTATTATTTTTCTCGACGAAGATGATGCAGCGCTCCTGCGGTTCGCTCTTGCGCATGAACTGGCCCATTTTGCAGGTCATTATTTAACACGGCGCGAACTCGCGATCGCTCGCCTTGGCCCAGCGATCATCGACGTACTCGATGGCCTTCGAGCGCCGACGGCACCTGAACGGCTAGCGGGCATTTTGTCCGGATGCCCGCTCGGCGCGTTCGCAGACGTCATGGAGCGGGATGACGGTGTCCCACTGACAGCCGCCGCGGAAGTCATGGAATATGAAGCCGACGAGGCTGCGTTCCTTGCCCTCGCCCCCATAGGCATTGTCATTGCCCGCACGCTTGGTCGAAGTGGGCGGATCGATCGGGCAGCGGCAACCGCTTGCTTGATAGAAACTTTTGGACTGTCACCAGGTGACGCCGATCGTCACGCGCCGCGTATTGTGAACGCCGCAGCCCGCAATCGACCATCCTTGGTGGAACAACTTCGCAAGGCGGCGTCCGAAATAGAGCGCGAGCGGCATATGTAGGATAAAAGGAACGGCGCATGGCTAATTCTGCTGTCGACCAAGATGAAGCTAAATCGGCGCCACACGCAGCGGGATCGGCAGCGGGGCGGAGCTACGAGGAAGCTACCGGCGAGCGCATTGAGGACACGCTCGACATCGACAATTGGGACCCCGCCCACCGGATGGCGGAGCAGTTTGATCGTCTGCAGAGGGAGATTATTGCGGCGCAAGTCCGGGAAATGGAAACCCGCCGCGACATTCGCGAGCAGGCCTTCCCTTTGATCGCCCGACGCGAAGGTGCTCCCCGTGATGCCGGAGTTCACGAAGTCGAACTTGGCGAGCTGCGGACAGTTCAGCAGCACTTGTTGTTCAGCGGGCATGTCCAAGCTGTTGATGGGGCGTCGGTGGTTCATCAGACGCTTCCGATGACGATCTTTCAGACGGCAATAGCACTTGCGACCTATCTGGGCGACCATGGGACCTGGGGCCACCGAGTGTTTCAGAAGGACGTCAAGGTCTCAGGACGCACTGCGCTTGATCGAACGCTCGCCTTGCTTGCCCAACGCAAAGCAGCCGAGGATGCCGAGGAAGCGGGCGTATCGGACATGCTGCGACGCGGATTGATGGCCAATGCCGAGTTGGCGGTGATGGCGCGCAAGGCAGAAGCGCCATGGCGGATGGGCCATGGCCATCCCCTGCCGAAGGAATTGCTCACGGGGGCAGGGATGCCTGAACTGATCGAGTTGTCCGTTCCGCTTTTTCGTGAGTTGCTGCTCGACCACAAGCGCTTCGTCTATGTTCCGCGCGGATCGAACGACCGCCTGCTGCGAACCATCGGCGATGCGTTGCTCCCACTTGAGTATGCGATCGTCGACGATCTGAACTCGTACATGCACGGCGTTATCACTCAAGGTCACTATGGAACGGGCCGATTCCAGAAAGCGCTGCGGATGCTTGAGAGCTTTCAGGCGGACGCCAGTGGGAAGCTCGTCGCCGGCGTCTTTCGCGTCTCGCCGCACTCGTCAAGTCAGGTGTTCTATGCCCATGCCGAACATGCCAGCGAAGCCGCTATCGTCGCGATGGCGGATGCCGTGCTTGTTGAAGCGCGAGGCTACCCGATGCTGCTTGATCTCGCCGGCGGTATCTGCCGCGAGATGTTCCCATCAGACGCGATCTTCAAGCCGGCAGCGGCGGTCATGACCCAATATGGCGCGTGAAGCGCCTCGCCCATTAAGGAGAGTGAAATGCCCAAAGCGAACCGAGACGACGAAACGGCCAGCGATGCATCTGAGGTGACTGACCGCGCGTCAACGAGCCGCGCGGCCGTGAAGAATTTGATCGAGACATCAGAAAGGGCCGGCGGTCAGAAGAAGCTCCCGGCTGTTTACGATGGATCTTTCGGACGAACCCTGTACGACACCTCCGGCTCGTCCGATGGATCGGTGACGGTTGTGATGCCGCCGGACAAAATTCTGAACGTAACGTCGCAGGCGCTTCTTCGCATCGAAAGTCATCCCGACGGCCGCCGCTATGTTGGAACCGTGTCGGCCGGCCCGTTTTATGATCCGGATGGTATTAGCGCTGATTCGACCGCCATGGTGATCTCGGCGGTCAATGGCGCAATCGGCATGCCCGGGCACCACGGTCGTCTTCAGCTTCAGCTGCTCGGCGAGGAGAGAGGGGGTCGTATCGGGCCTGCCAATCGGCGGCCGATTCCGAATTCGCCCGTCTTCCTGGTCGATGATGCAGAGATGTCTTCGATTCTGGGCTTGGAGGGCGATTTTGCCATCGGCCGTGTAATGGGCCACGAAACAGTCGACGTACCGGTGCCGGTTCACAAGAAGTCTGTACTCTACCGGCATACGGGAGTTCTGGGCACAACGGGCGGTGGCAAATCTACGACGATCACCAACTACGCCGCCGGCATCGCGGAAGAGGGGGCGGCGGTCATTCTGCTCGATACCGAAGGCGAGTACACCACCATGCACGAGGTGACCGCGGATGCCGACATGCTGGCACTTGCCAGGGCGCAGGGTCTCCCCGTTAAGGGCGTACCCAACACACATGTTCTGACGCTAGTCGGCCGTGAGCCCAGCAATCCTGACCACCCGTCACATACCGAGTTCACGCTCGAATTCAGCGTGTTGTCGCCATGGACCGCGATAGAAATACTCGGGATGAACGATGCACAACAAGGTCGTTTCCTCGCTGCCTATGACATCGGTCGACGCCTGCTGGGCGACATCAACGTTTTTCCGGTCAAAAAAGACGTCGAGTCAGAACGCCAGGCCCTGGATTGGGATGAAATGGAGTCGGGCTATCCACACCTGACCCTGGCGCTGCTAATCGACGTCGTTTCTGCATGCATCGCGCACCTCAAGAAAGGTGAAGTCACATTTTGGGCCAGCGACCTGATGCGAAAGCGGTCGGACGCGCAGGCCAAGCTCGAAGAAATCATTGATCAGACTGAGCTCGAGAAAGTTCCGTCGAGCTGGATGAAGGTTTCCGGTCTCCTCTGGCGCATGCACCGGTTGAAAATCTTCGACCGTGCCGATGCAGCCCACCTAGATGTCCCGGCGATGCTCAAACCAGGTCGGGTCAACATCATCGACCTTTCAGATCTTGACAGCCCGGTGCTGCGAAACTTGGCGATCGCGCAGGTTTTGCGGCAGTTGCAGACCGAGCAGGAGCGTGCGTACGAGTTGGCGAGCGTCAAGGGGCAGACGCCGACGCCAGTTAATCTCATTATCGAGGAGGCACACGAATTTCTGTCGACGGCGCGAATCCGACAGATGCCGACGTTGTATGAGCAGGTTGCCCGCATTGCTAAGCGCGGGCGTAAGCGTTGGCTGGGCTTAACCTTCGTCACGC
This sequence comes from Mesorhizobium sp. PL10, assembly GCF_053714315.1. Classification (NCBI taxonomy): domain Bacteria; kingdom Pseudomonadati; phylum Pseudomonadota; class Alphaproteobacteria; order Hyphomicrobiales; family Phyllobacteriaceae; genus Mesorhizobium; species Mesorhizobium sp. PL10. The sequence continues at coordinate 43,008 of NZ_JBSKBR010000025.1, forward strand.
AGCTGCCGCAGAATCTGCCCGATGAGGTGTTGGCGTTGATCAACAACTGGATCCTGCACAAGATTCAGGACGAAAGCGTCGTCGGCAGGTTACGGCGGACTATTCCCGCCATCGATCAGAGCATGTGGCGCTCGCTAGCGTCGCTGCAGCCGGGGCAGGCCGTTGTTAGCCTTGCGCACATGCGCCGCCCGATCATGACACAGATCCATCCCTCGACGGCGAAGTTGAGACTGGAAAGCTGACGGATGTTTGAGGTGTCAGACTCGTGCTTTTACTAGAAGTTGGCGTTCGGAGGCATCGGATGGAAAAGGAGTGTCGCCTGCTGTAAAAGCTGGACGCATTTTTTCTGACGTGAAGAATTGTACGAAGAAGCAGTGAATTATCTATTATATCTACAAGGTTCGGACCGACACATTGAGGGATGATTTTAAGTGGCAAACGTACCCGATCTCGCGAAATTCAAGGGAAAAGCAAAGCTCAATGATCGGTATGTCAAACAACTGAAGCGATTGCAGACAGCCGACGTTCCTACGACGAGCATCGAGGTGGCGGTTAACGGCGCGGTCTCCAACCTTGCAAAGGCCAGCACATCGGCGCTCGTGATCTACGGCGAGCCGCAAAGCGGCAAGACCGAGATGATGATCTGTCTGACTGCAAAGCTGCTCGATCAGGGGCACAAGATCATTGTCCATCTCATGAACGACAGTGTCGATCTGCTCACTCAGAATTTGCGTCGCTTCAAGACATCCGGCCTAGCTCCAGCTCCGCGCAACTCCTCCGAGTTGCTTCAGACGTCGAACGGCCAGAAGCCCGCCGAGTTGGTTGTTTTCTGCAAAAAGAACGCGCGCGATCTCGAGAAACTGATCGATCGACTCAAAGACGTAGGAAAAATCGTCGTGATCGATGACGAGGCGGATTATGCCACGCCAAACTCCAAGGTGAACAAGGGTACGAAGACGACCATCAACGACCTCGTTGGGCAGCTGATTGGCAGCGATGGCTTCTATATCGGCGTCACCGCGACACCCGCGCGGCTCGACCTCAACAACACCTTTAAGAATGACACTGAAAAGTGGGTGAGTTTCCCACCACACGCCAAATATACGGGCCAGGACGTGTTCTTTCCGCTCGACAAGAAAGTGTCCTACCGCCTGACCTATCTTCAGCAGGGCGGCAATCCGCAGGAAGCGCGGGACGCGCTCGTTCGGTTTCTTGTTACGGTCTCTTACCTCAATAAAGTCGTGAACGACGAAGAGAAAAACTACACGATGCTGGTGCACACGAGCGGCAAGAAGCTCGACCATGAGGCCGACCGCGTCACGATCGAAGAGGCCGTGCATGCATTGACCGAGGCCGATAGCACGGACTTCGATACGCTTGTCACCAGCGTCTATGCGACGGCGCAGCACCTATATCCGGCGGCTGATCCCGATGAACTCACCAGCTATGTCGTGGAAAACGCTTCGCGCACGAGCCTTGTGGTACTGAACAGCGAACGAGACCGAATAGCAGCAGGGGATAGCGCCACCGAGCCCTCCTCTCCGTTCACCATTATCATCGGCGGGAATATCGTTTCGCGCGGCGTCACCTTCCCAAACCTTCTGTCGATGTTTTTCACGCGTAACGTGCAGCACAAGTTGCAGCAGGATACTTACATCCAGCGGGCACGCATGTTCGGCGCGCGCGGCGCGTATCTTGAACATTTCGAACTGACAATCCCAACCCAACTCTATGCCGATTGGCATCGTTGCTTCGTCTTTCATCGGCTGGCGCTTGCGACAGTTCGGAGTGAGCTGGGGTCGCCGGTCTGGATCGGAGATAGTCGCGTGTCTGTGGCTTCGGACCCCAGTATCGATAAGGCAACCGTCGCGCTCGACAAGGGCGAGATGTCGTTCGGCATGTTCGATTTCACGGCAGAACTCGATCAGATCGTGCTTGGTGACCCATCGAGCATCGTGACGCTGGATGCACTTCGCGCCAAACTCGGCAACGACGCGCTGCCGCAATTCCTGATCGACTACATCAAGGCAGTAATGGCCGGAGGTGGGGGCACGCTCGCCATTCACGCAGCCTCGACGATCGCTAATTACGGCAGTACCGCCAATCAGGCGGCGATATCACGCGATAAGGGATTCATGGGCAAAAGCCAGCTCGAGCCCAAGAAATTTCCAATGGCCGTCCATCATGTGAAGATTTTGTACAATGCGAACGGACGAGCAAAGCTGTTCTACAAGTACAAGGGCAGCTTGCAGTTCATCCAGAATCTCGCCTGACAGTCAGGTGCGCGCGAATGTGAGGATCGTCTCAGTGCGCATTCGCTTGCCAAGCGGTTCGCTCGTCATTGGCAGATAGCGGCTGCGCAACGGCAAAGGCCGCTCGGTTTCGCTAACCAACGTCAACCCAGCGAGGCGGGCAGCGGTGGCGACCGCTTCAGAATTTCTGATGAACACATCGCGCAGGCAGGAATTGCCTACGACGAATGTCGCGCGTGCTCCAGCTTTTAGCACGCGTGCGATTTCGCTGACCATAAGACGGATGTCCTGGACATAGCGGGCGATCATCGACGCGAATTTCGTGGGAAGCTGATCGATCTCGCCCATAGCAGCTTGCATCGTTGCTAGCTCGATGGCCTCATCAACCTTATCGGGCGCCCGCTCGGCACCAATGCTGTTGGAGCGGATCGTACGAAGGTCTCTAAGGCGATGGCCGAGCCAGATAAGAGACAGACGGTGTCCGCGCATGTAGTCAATAGCATTGAGATAGGGTGGCGACGTCAGAACCACGTCGACGCTGGCGTCAGCGACGGACGTCAGCGTTCTCGCATCGCCGAGAGTAATGGCGGCGCCGCCGGCAGGCGGGGCTTCGCTCAGGCGCTTCCTTACAGCGTTAATTGAGCGATCGAACATTGGTCTGACCTCGAAGTCGTTGGCGTCCGCGACCTTGTGCGGTCGACTGTGCGAGACGTCGCGGGCCAGCGAAGCTCCTTTGTCCTTAGTGATGATGAGGCGGCTGAGCGCGATCTTCAACAGGTCGATCGCCAAGTGTTCATCCGGACTGGAGAGTTCCCCGCTAAGCTGATCCAAAGCACAAGCGATTCGGCGCAACTCGGCTTTCTGCGGATCAGCGAACCAGAAGTCGGCAAACGCCGCTGTCTCGGGATCATTGTCCATCCATGGTAGGATGGCTTCTTCGACAGACATCGCATCGATTCGTTTATTTACGCGGTCAGCGAGGTCGAGGACCAACGCATCGTTGACTGCGGCCGTCAACACGCGGGTCATGAGAACCGCCAGAGGATCCATATCGAAGCCAATCGCCTGATGACCGAGATCGGTCGCCTGACGAAGAACGGTTCCGGAACCTGCCATCGGGTCGAGCACTAGACCTGCGGAGGATAGCTCATTTAGTTTTTCCAGAGCTAGTTCCGGTGCCATGCGTGCCGGGAAGGGATGAATGGAGCGGATCACGTTCGACCTCCCGGTATGCCTTTGTCCGAAACTTACCGCATCTTTCGGACAACGTAAAGCTCGGAGTTGCTTTTGTCCGAAACTTACCGCATCTTTCGGACAAAGAGGTGAAGTCATGCGCGGCCCTTCGCTCGATCTCAAGCCACAGATTCTCGACCGCATTGCAGCGGCTCCAAGTGCTGTCTGGACACCTGTGGACTTTCTCGACATCGGACCTCGCGCGGCCATAGACAAGGCACTCCAACGCCTCGTGAAAACCAAAGAGCTGCAGCGTCTTGATCGGGGCTTGTACCACATGCCGCGCAAAAATAGCCTGACGAGTCGTTCGAGCGCCCCGGAGACACGCGCCGTAGTTGACGCTGTAAGTCGACGCGATCAGGCGCGCCTTGTCGTCGATGGCCTCACTGCGGCGAATGATCTAGGTCTCACAACCGCCGTTCCCTCACAGGTAGTTGTACTCAGCGATGCGCGTCTGCGTCCAATAAAACTGGGCAACCAAACTATCAAGTTCAGGCAGGCTGCGCCAAGTCGGCTTTTCTGGGCCGGACGACCTGCGATGCGAGTCGTCCAAGCCTTATACTGGCTTCAAGACGTTCTAACCTCAGGGAATGAAGCGGACAGCACGGCACGGCTTCGGAACTTGCTCAGTGATCCGGCAAGAGGACAAGCGGTCCGCGACGATCTCCGCGACGGCCTACCGACCTTGCCAATATGGATGCAATCCTATCTCCGGGAGGTGTTGCAGGATGCCGATCCGTCTCCTGAACTGCCTCTTAGAAGGGCGATGAGACACACGGTTTCGTCCAAGTCTCCTCGCGTCAAGCGCGAAAGTTTGCGGTCGATCGAAAAGACCGCAGGGTCCGATAATTTGGCAGAAACCCGGAGAAAACCAAACAACAGAGCTTCGACGAAGAGCTCATGATGAACCCCGCATTCGCACGTGTATTAGCGGCCCCAATTGAGGATCGCCGCGGATTGTTCGCGGAAACTGGACGACGCCTGGGTACAAGTGAACGAAATGTCGAGGAGGATTTCTGGGTCTGCTGGGTACTCGACGCTCTGTTCAACGAATTGCCGGCCGGTCAACCACGTCTGCTATTCAAAGGCGGTACTTCCTTGTCGAAGGCGCATGGCCTAATCGAGCGCTTTTCGGAAGACATCGACATCACGGTGTTTCGCGACTGGGAGAGGCGGCTTCCGTCGAGGAGCTCGAAGCCATGGGTCGCAAGACTCGAACCCGTCAACTCAACGCGATCCGCCACAGCTGCTGGCGCCAAATCCGCTCTAGACCCGATGCGTCCGCAAACGTCATCCCTTATGTCGCCGCCGAACTGGAGGACACGAATTTCGTAGTCTCAAATGTAACCACAGTTGCCGCCGGCCGCACATTTTGGGACAAGATAATCATTCTACATGGTTTGCGCCGGTGGTTTGACTGCAGAGGAATTGTCCGTCAAGAAGGTCAACGCGTGACACGTCATTACTACGACGTTTACCGCTTGCTCGCATCTCAAATTGGGCAGGATGCGCTAGCTAATCGAGCGTTGGGTCTAGATTGCGCACGCCACGCCCGCATGTTTTTCAATCGACCCGATCTCGATCTCGACGCAGCGGTAGCGGGGGACTTCTCACTGACGCCCGCAGCCCGCTATAAGGGCGATCGACGACACGCTAAAACCACTTCGGTAACGAATCCCGATCATTCGTCACCGTCGAAATAATGTACCGGGTGCTCGTTCGCGATTTCTGCAATACCGCCTCGGAGTGCCGCGTTGAGCGTGAGCATTGCACGCTGCAGGTGGGGGACACTTACGTACACAGCCTCGGATACCGGCGGCACCGCCTGCTTCGAGGCAACGTCAAATTTTTCACCATAGCGAAACGCAGTGGAAGTGGGGTCTATTGCTGCAATTTCTTTAAGCCGCTTGATGATCCAAGTCGGAGCCGAAAATCCAGACGAGGCAATGACCGTTGCCTCAAGTTCGCCGGCGAGTTCCGAGAGATCGTGCGTCCTACGCGACGATCGTGTGATGTCCTTCACCAACAATTCGAGTGAATGCCGATAGAGGTAAAGGGCCGGATTGACCAGTTTGTAGTCCTCCCAATCGCCACGCTTTATCGTTTCCAAAAGCATATGTGCGGCGTCAAAGTACTGTTGCGCCATCTCAAAGCGGGTCGGGATGAACTCATCCCCCACCATGAATCCTTGAGGACCGGAGAATGGATCTTCGCGATGGATATGGTCACCTGGTTCTTCGAACAACGGCCGATCCATCGCCTCACGTGTGAATATACGCTCCGTTTGCCTCCTCATTTAAGCTTCTCCGAGCTCAAAGCCCATTTCGATGGCAGCGCGGCCTAACGCATGAAGGGGTGTCAAGGATCGCTCACAACCACCTTGAACGGTGTGATACCTGGTAGATTGATCCGTATCATTTTTTGGAGACTTAAGATGGGCGAGGCTAGAAGAAGGCGAGAAAAGATTCGGGGGCACTTGTTGGCGCAAGTTAATGAATGGTCTTTTCCACCAACGCCTTGGGAAACTGCCGTAGTTGCAGAATTGCTCAATCGAGACCTCCGTCACGTCGAACGTCTTTCTGATCAAGAGTTACAATATATGCGCATGCCATCGAACGAATGTCACGCCAATGCCCGTTGGTTCGAGAAGAACGATCCAACTCGGCAGGCCAAGGCGGTCACGGGATGGTGGGTTCAAGGTCTGAATTTTGTTCTACACAGCGTACTGAGTAATGGAAAAGACCATAGATGCATAACCCCATCAATAGGCGACGAAAGAAATATCCCGTCTATCCCTGATGCCGCAATTACATGGATCGAGACCGGGGAAGTCTACTCAGCCACCCGAAATGGCCAGCTCATTGGAGTTGGTGTGCGTCGCTTTCCCGCTTTGACCATCGCGCAGAATGCGATTATTCGTTCGCGACTTTTGGCTGGATACGATCCTTATCGTGCTGGCGAATTCACGGCTCAGGAGATGAAGATACTAAGGGACGCTCACTTGACCGTGCCTGAAATTCAGGAGCTGGAACGTCCGAAGGCGGATCATATCGATCTTCTGTCCTGAACGGGCCATTCGATGTTGGGTGAAGCCCTCGTAGGCTGCAACGTAGCATCATTGTCGCCATGGCGGGCCGCTAGCGCCATTGGCCCGAAACCGGGCGGCGATTGAGTGGGAAGGCGCTTGTGAAAAACATGGTTTGAAAGAGTCATCTTTTTTGCGGCTCCAGTGTCTGAGTGTGGAGACCAAATAACTCATCCGATGTTCCTTGGATCAGGAAATGTGGTCGCGACGGCCTCTACATAATCCCGCACTTGTCCGCGAAGGACATGATCCGTAGCAGCCAGAAAGGTTTTGAGCTTTTCGCCATATCTGGCATCTGGACCTCGATTGCCGCCAGCCACGACCGTTCGAATAAGGATAGCACGCATGCGTCCTTGTAGGCCGTTCCGTGAAAGTGCAGAGATATGGTGTAGCACGCAGTCGTGCATGTAGGCTGCGAATGTGTCATCGATCCGAGGAGACAGTGCCACTGTCACCATGGCGTTGCCCAGAACGACGCCTGCATCGACAGGAATGGCGGAAGACGAGAATTCTCCCACTGGAACGATTGCCGCATGCGGCGATGCCGCGTCCAGGTATTCAATAGCCCGCACCCAGTTGCCCATGACATGGAAGGCTTCGTAGATCAGCCGGGCATTGCGAGTCGGAAACTCAGCCGTGGTATCGATTTCCGGACCCGATGAGTCGTACACCTCTTCGAGTTCCTTCACGAAAAGAGGAAGATAGAAGAGCCACATATGGTCCGGCACGCCCTGTCGCATGGCGGCATGAACCATGATGTCGAAATAGCGGATGCCGACGAAAGTGCTGTCGCGCCACCGTTCCTCATCGAAATTGTCCGAGCGGTCGTTGAGGTATTCAGTGTAGCCGTTCTTTGCACCGGCGCGAATGCTGTTGATCACGTAGTCGCCAACCGGTTTCCAGGCTCCGAGCTTGCGAGCGACATCGGCATCGTCAAAAAGAAAATGCAGCAACTTGTTCTGCTCGGGGATGACATAGCCGCCATTCCCCGCGAGGTTCTGGTTCTGCTCGATTTCTTGATAGAGCCTGCTTCCACTGTCGGCGATCAGATCGCGAAAGACTTTGTCGGCGAAGTCGTAGCGGAGCTGCAGGTTGATCGCCACCAGGTCAGCTATCATGTCGGGTCTCATCGTAACGACAAATCGTCGGAACTCTTCGGACCGCAGCAGCGTACGAGCGATGTTTTCCGCGTCTGCCTGTACCTTTCGTTGGGCAGGAACAAAGACCGAGAACCAACGCATGTTTCGCCGAAACGCCTCGTAGCCACGCGTCACAAAGGTAGATTTTACCCCCGCCGCTACTTCCTCTTCCACTGGTCTGATCGCGCGGTATTTTTGACGACGGAACCGGCTCGTATTTGACAGGCAATCGTGGACTTTCTGAAGCGGGCGTTGCCGTCGTGCGGTTTCTTCAATCAATCTAAGATGGGGCCGGATAAAGTCCAGCAACTCGGCAAACCGATGATCAAATAATAGCGTCTGGACAATCTTGCCGATGGTCGGCAATGCGCGAGCTCCCGACTTCAAGAGACGGTTGAGCGTCAGGGCCAAGATCATCCAAGCGAACACGACGAGGAAGGCTGCTTGCTGAGGGGTAAAGATGTTGTCGGTCGGGAATGTGAGCCAGTGGCAGAGCGGCTTGCTGGCTAGCTTGCAAGGCTGCCCCAACAGAGAGAAGAATTCGAGGTAGAGAACAAGCGCGACCGCCAGAAATGCCAATGGCAGCTGTATTGCAAGATGCAACTGTACACGCAGACGTGTAACTGGCGATACGATCGCGTAGAACGCGATGAAGAGGGCAAGAAAGCCTAGAAATCCGTCGAGCGTCACGTTGTAATTCCTTTGTGCTCGGCTGGCACTCTAACTCTGTTTCGCGATTGTCTGATGGTATCCGACTTCGAAGTCGACGTACTCTTCAAATATCGAGATCAGAGCATCCGCCTCGGCAGGGGTGTAGCCAGGAGACTGGCATAGTATGACGTGGTCGAACGTTGCCAGCGCGCGATAGTCTTCCACCGTTACTTTGCGAAAAGGGATCGGTGGCTCAAGCACATGCGGTAGCGCGATAAGCTTATCCTTTGAATGCGTGGTCACGGCATCGAGGAGGCCATGCGGGATATATCGGAACTCCATCATCCCGCATTCGGTATCAAAGCTCCGAAAGAAAAATGGCATCAGATCGTGGCCACTCTGTGCATGGTGCACATAGGTTAGGGACGCGATCCAGCGACAAGCGAGCGCAAACGACAGGTAGTTCGCGGGAGAGATGCGCTCTGGTCCGCTTCGTGGGATCGCTTCAAGGCGTCGTTCAGGATCGAAGGCGAGTACCCGCTGGCCAATGTCAATCCATGACTGGTCGCCGAATCCCGTTCCAAGGTCGGAATGGGCGTCAATATGCGCTACGGTCAGCGGCGTCGCGCCATTGCGGGACAGTGCTTCGAATATGGGGAAGGCTTCGTCATGATGGACAATGAAGTGTCCTCTCGGGCGCGTGGAATTACGATCACCCGACAGTAGGCACTGCTCTGTAAGGAACAGCCTTACTTGGGCTTCGCTCCACGGGCGGATCGAGGATGGCGCCCGGGGTCGATGATCGAAGGGGGAAACTTCAGAGAGGAATATGTCAAGGTCGATATCGGCAATGATCAAAATGCGTTTCCTCTCGTTGAAATTTATAAACGCAATTATTGCCGCTGTGAAATCTCTTTCGGACGTTTGGCCTTTTGATCCACTCCGATTCTTTCGAACGGAATGCTAAGTCGCTGCCCCCTGTGCATTTAACTTCGCTGCCCAAAGGACTGCATGCGATTCCTAAGCACCAACTGGAATATTTCCGCGCAGACTGAGAATCCTAGTCCCTATGATTGCTAGGCCTGAGGGCGGCCCGTCATCCGATATGCAACGGTACGAGGGTTAAGCCGGCTGGGCCGGCACAGAGCCTCATGCATAGGAGACGGGCCATATGGAACATATCAGATTTGTCGGTTTGGATATTCACAAACAACGGATTTCAATCGCGGTGGCGGAGAGCGGACGCTCTGGGTCGGTGGAATATCTCGGCGAGATTGCCAATGACCCTGCTGCCATCAGCAAGCTGTGCGATCGTCTCGGGCGGTCCGGCAAGCCGCTGGCGTTTTGCTATGAGGCTGGCCCGTGCGGTTATGGCGTTCATCGCCAACTCACGAGCCTCGGCCACCGGTGCGACGTGGTGGCACCGTCGCTGATCCCAAGAAAGCCTGGCGATCGGGTGAAGACGAACCGCCGCGACGCCACCATGCTCGCCCGCCTCAATCGAGCCGGTGAGTTGACGCCAGTCTGGGTGCCCAATGCCGATCATGAAGCCATGCGCGACCTGATCCGGCTGCGCAGCATCGTCCGACAAGTGGTGACGCGAGCGCGCCAACATCTTCAAGGATTTCTGCTGCGTCACGGGCGCAAGCACGAGCGTGGGACGGCCTGGCGATTGGCTTACCGGCGATGGCTTTCGACCCTGGCCTTCGAACATCCCGCGCAGCAGATCGCATTTCAGGACTACGTCGATGCCGTCATGGATGCGGAACGGCGCCTGCAGCAGGTCGAGGAACAGATACTCAGCCTGCTCCCGGAATGGAACCAGCGCCCGGTCGTTGACGCCTTGCAGGCGATGCGCGGCATCGCGCTGATTAATGTCGTGGTGCTGGTCGCGGAGGTCGGTGACGTCACACGCTTCTCAAACCCACGCCAGCTCATGGCCTATTTCGGCCTGGTCCCCGGAGAACAATCGAGTGGTGAGACCGTCTGGCGCGGCGGCATCACCAAGACCGGCAACACTCACGCGCGACGCGCGCTGGTCGAAGGCGCCTGGGCTTACCGGATGAGGCCGCGCATCGGCCGTCACAAGGTCGATCGGATCGAGGCGCTGCCAAAAGTCGTTCGCGACATCGGATGGAAAGTGCAAATTCGACTGTGCACCAGATATCGTCGGCTGAGCGCGCGCGGCAAGAACGCCAACGTTGTCAATGGGGAGCATGAGGATTTGTGGGGCGGAAAGGAACGGAGTATGCCGTCGTCATTGAACTTCGACGGGGCCAGCGGGTGTGAAGAGTGTAAAACGGGCAGCAAGGAAAGCTGTCGGAGAGGCGGCGGCCTCGGAGGATGAGGTTTTCATCCTGCAGTTCCGCATCTGGCTGAAGGACGTGAACCCGATGGTGTGGCGTCGGGCACAGGTAGCTTCGACTATGACGTTGCGCGAGTTTCATGGCGTCCTTCAGGTCGCGATGGGATGGGAAGGCATCCACCTTTACCAATTCATCATTCACACGGCGCGGTACGGCTCGTGGGAGACGAGTGCCCGTTCCCCGGCCATGACGCTTGGCGAATTGAAGCTGC
>NZ_JBSKBR010000026.1:0-53475 GCF_053714315.1 Mesorhizobium sp. PL10
GTCCGAAAGTGATTAGGCCGCCGCCGCTACCATTGACACGACACGCCTCATATGAGGGGGGTCGCAATCAGACCCGGAAGCGCGCCGATGATCACCGCAAAGCCGCTCGCTCGCTACAGCGCTATTGAGGGCGCGCTGCGCGAGCAGCTTTGCTTCCCCGAGCGCATCGCACACGGCGCCACCATCGTCGAATCAGATTTCCTGCTCTTCGAGCGCATAGCCGGCCGAGCGTATGGTTCGGATGACGTTGTGGGGCGAGAGTGCCTTTCTCAGCCGGCTGACATGGACGTCAACGGTGCGCGCACCGACATGGATGTTGGCGGGCCAGGCGGCGCCAACAAGTTCGTCGCGGCTGCAAACCTTGCCAGGATTTTCTATCAGGTGACGTAGCAGGTTGAACTCGAGTGGGCCAAGATGGAGTTGCTGGCCATTGCAATGTACCCGACGGCTGCCGAGCTGCATCTTAAGCTCGCCGCACATCAGCGACCCTCCTTCGCCCCCGCCGTTGGGGAGCAGCGGCGTGCGCAACTTCCCGTTTAAATAGGCGAGCAATTTAGCCGGAGCGAAGGGCCGTAGGAAACTTTCATCAATGCCGGCCTTAAGCAGATCGAGCTGTTGGTGCTCGGCGCCGGATGCGATCAGGGCGATGACGGGCAGGGCCTCGGTATCCAGATCACCTTTCAGCCGGGCGCAGAGCCTGGGGCCGGCAGCGCTCGCCGGTTGGCAATCCAGGACGACAGCCTGCGGCTCACGCTCTGTCGCGTGCCGGATCGCGTCCTCGACGCCACCGGCCAGCTCAGTTGCGAAGCCGTCCACCTCCAGGACATGACTGAACAACAGGTAGAATTCGGCATCCTCAGAACAGATCAGGATGAGTGGATTCATCTGCAGGCCCTTCATAAATCAGCATTCCGCGCCAGTCGCGAGCCAACTCGCTCTCGAGCGCCGGTTCGGTGCGCGAGCTGTCCTTTCTACCGCTGCCACCAGACACCCCCCTCATGGCCCGAGGCCGATTGGAATTTGGTGTTGCCCCTGGAAACGAAGATGCACCCAAACACCTCATTTGCGGGGTTCCTTGTCGGCCACCCGCGATGGAGACCGGGGATCAGCTGTTGGATTGGGCCCGCCAGGCAAACCCGGCCGGTAGATCCGAGCTGCTGCGTGAAGGAGTCCACCCTAATCGCAGCTAACAGTTCGGCGCAGAAATCCGCCGGTAAACTCGACGCCTCCTTTATACACGCACTATCTGATGCTGACCTGACAAGGTTGCTTGCTAGCCTCGTCCCCTGGATCGCAATGTCGCTCCCCGTCATCAATGCCTCCCGGCAGTTCCCTTTCTCAAGACCAGAAAAATCAAAATGCGTGCCAACGCGAAGGGAGCCGCTGAAAAGATTTTGCGACTTTTATTTCAGGGGTTTAATGAGAATGCAGCAGAAGGTGAGGCCGAACCCACAGTGTCGCGGACTGGACAAAAGGCAACATGCCGTCGCCCGCCTGGCGTGCTTTCGGTCCCTCGCGCTGGCGATAGAGCCGACAGGGGCCAAATCTTCAAGATGTGCCTACAACAACCCCGCCTGTTCGGCTTCTTTGCGCAGGTTCTGCCGTGGCCTTGGGCCGATCTGCTGGATCACCAGTCCGGCTGCCAGTGAGCCAAGATCGCCGCAGGTCTGGAGGTCGCGTCCCTGCGTATAGCCATGCAGGAAACCGGCGGCGTAGAGGTCGCCGGCACCCGTCGTGTCGACCAGCTCCTTGATGGCGGTTGCCTTTATGACCACGGTCTCGTCGCCGCGCACGATGACCGAGCCCTTTTCGGAGCGGGTCACCGCGGCGATCTTGCAATCCTTGCGGATCTGCGCCAGCGCCTCGTCGAACGACGAAGTCTGGTAAAGCGACTTGATCTCGTGGCTGTTGGCAAAGACGATATCGACCGTGCCCGAGCGCATCAGGTCGAGGAACTCGTCACGGTAGCGGTCGACGCAGAATGGATCCGACAAGGTCATCGACACTTCACGGCCGGCAGCGTGCGCCAGCCTGGCCGTCTGCCGGATGGCTTCCTTGGCGCGCGGCGGGTCCCATAGATAGCCTTCGAAATAGGTCACCTTGGCGCCCGACGCCTTGTCAGCCTCGACATCTTCCGGCCCGAGTTCGACGCAGGCGCCGAGATAGGTGTTCATCGAGCGCTCGCCGTCGGGGGTGACGAAGATCATCGAGCGTGCGGTCGGCGGCTCGCCCTGGAGCGGCTTGGTATCGAAGGCGACGCCCTGCGCGTGGATGTCGTGCGCGTAGATTTCGCCGAGCGCATCGTTGGAGACCTTGCCGAAGAAGGCGGCGCGTCCGCCGAAGGAGGCGACGCCGGCCGCCGTGTTGCCGGCGCTGCCGCCGGAGGCCTCGATCGCCGGGCCCATGCGGCTGTAGAGCAATTCGGCGCGCTGGGTGTCGATGAGGTTCATCGCGCCCTTGATGATGCCGTTGGTTTCGAGAAAAGCCTCGTCGCACTGGGCGATGATGTCGACAATCGCATTGCCGATGCAAAGCACGTCATAATCCGGCATCAATATCTCCGCCAAAAACCCGAGCCGGCTTCTTGTCATGCCGGCCGGGTGCCCTTGTTGCGATAGATGGTCTGCCGCTTGCAGATCGAGTCGGTGGCCTCACGCACCAGCGAGACCTACCTCGCGCCGCAAGAGGTCGGCTCTGTCCGTCCTCTCCCAGGTGAACTCAGGCTCTTCACGGCCGAAGTGCCCGTAGGTCGCGGTCTTGCGGTAGATGGGGCGCAACAAATCAAGCATCTTGATAATGCCTTTGGGTCTGAGATCGAACACCTCAAGAATGAGGCGCTCGATCCTTTCTTCCTCGATCGTGGCCGTCCCAAACGTGTTGACGAAAACCGAAATCGGATTGGCCACGCCGATTGCGTAGGCAATCTGCACCTCGCAAACTTCGGCAAGTCCGGCAGCAACGACATTCTTGGCGACGTACCGGGCCGCATAGGCAGCAGAACGGTCAACCTTGGAGGGGTCCTTGCCCGAAAAGGCGCCACCGCCGTGGCGTCCCATCCCACCGTAGGAGTCGACGATGATCTTTCGTCCGGTGAGTCCGCAGTCGCCACGCGGTCCACCGACCACGAACCGTCCCGTCGGGTTGACCAGGATTCTGATCCCTGTCGTGTCCAGGTCGGTGGGCAAGACCGGCTTGATGATCTCCTCAATGACGCCTTCCCGCAGGGCTTCCTGTGAGACCTCCTCATCATGTTGGGTCGACAGGACGATGGTATCGAGCGCCACAGGGCGCAAACCTTCATAGCGTACAGAGACTTGCGATTTTACGTCAGGGCGCAGCCAGCTCAGGTGTCCTGCCTCGCGGACCTCTGCCTGCCTTTTTGTCAAGTGGTGAGCGAGTTGGATCGGCAAGGGCATTAGTGTATCGGTCTCGCTGCAAGCGTATCCGAACATGAGGCCCTGATCCCCCGCGCCCTGATCGAGATCAATCCCTCGTCCTTGATCGACGCCCTGGCTGATGTCCGACGACTGCTCGTTGATAGCCAGAACGACAGCGCAACGGCGACCATCAAACCCGATGGCGTCGTCGTCATATCCAATGTCAAGAATGGTATCGCGTGCAACTTGGCTGTAGTCGATCTGGGCGTCACTGGTGATCTCGCCAGCCAGCACGACCATCCCAGTCTTCACCAAAGTCTCACAGTTTTTCACCAAGGCCTCACAGGCGACGCGCGCCTTGGGATCCTTATGGAGAATCGCGTCGAGAATGGCGTCCGAGATGTTGTCGGCCATCTTATCCGGGTGTCCGGCGCCCACGGATTCGGAGGAGAAAACGAACTGTCTAGCCATGGATTTTGCCTCGCTTGGGGTAGGGGTTGTATGGGTTTCGTCTAGGCCGCCTTAGCGGTCGGCGATGCCGGGAACCGCGAATGCACCGGAACGCGCAGCGGGTCCCATTCGGCGTATTTGTGGGTCAAGATCGAGCCAGTCGCTTTCATGATGACCGAGGAGGCAAAATTCCGGGATGCGCTCATTTGCGCGTCGTCCGCTCCTGTCTTAGAATCAGTTCGTAAATGCGGCCATCTAACCTCACCAATGAAGACCCTGGCAGGCTCTGGACTGTGCGATGCCGCCGGCTGCGAAGTTGTTCATGATCGTTTCGCGCTCTACTTGGTCGATCTATTCAGATCATCTGTGGCCCTTGGGGCTCACGGCGGGCTGAGTGCGTTTTTTCGTCGCTCCAAATGCGGGAAGGTCTTGACGAAGCGTTCAAATTTATACGTGCCGCAGGTGATCGGTGGGTGACGCGCCGGCCTCGCTTCAGAGACACAGCTCTCCAGGGGCGCGAAACAGCGTCGTAGTCGGCATCAACGAAGAATGGAATCGAATAGCGTTCCCGTCCGGAGGTGTTCACCACCCCATGCAGGTTGGCTAGGTAGAGGTCGTTGGTCAGCTTCTGCACCAGATCGCCGATATTGATGACAAAGGTCCCAGGAATGGGCGTGCCCTCGACCCAAGCGTCATCTCGGTTCATAACCTGAAGCCCGCCGACACTGTCCTGCGCGAGAATCGTGAGGGTGCCGTAGTCGGTGTGAGCGCCAATACCGATGATCTTCTCGTCCACGACTCCAGTTTGCGGCGGATAATGCAGCAACCGCTGGATCGTGATTGGGTTCTTCATTCGAGATCGAAGAACTTGAAGGGAGATCAAGGCTGAGCGCGATTCCGCTCAGAATCTTCATTGAAAGCTCTTTCATCGCCTCGTGATAGGCGACCACGCTCTGCCGGAAACCGGGCAGGGCGGCCGGCCACTGGTTGGGCCCGCAGAAGGGGCCCTCGATGATCGACCGCTCAGGACCGATGTCGAAGCACTCTTTGAGATCCTTGGTCTTTGAAGAATCCGTGTTTTCGCCCAACACTTCGATATAGCCGTGTAGCGCGACGCCGGAATTGCTGATGTGCAGTTTCATCTTTTCGTCAAGGCGCAGATCAAAGAACGCCCGAGCCTGGGCAGAGGTCTCCCCCACCAGCTCCTCAGACACACCGTGGTTCTTGACATACATGAAGCCAACATTGGTCAGCGCCCAGCGGATCTTCCCCGCCACGCTTCGCGCGTCGCTTCCGTCAACCAGCGGAGCCATGTCGACAATTGGGACTTTGTCGAAGGACTGCCGCTGGGCGCGAAGCCTATCGTCAAGTTGGTCTAGATTCGGTTTCGTCATTACGTCACCCCTGTTGAGTCGCGTCAGCTAGGCTCGGCCAATGCGCTCTCGCGGCCGAGTTGAATTCTATGCCCCGACCATGAGCGCCCGCGGGTGAGGCTGGCGCCGTTCCAGAGATCGACGGAAACCACCCTGGGTTTAGCTCCCAGCCAGGAACAGCATCTCGTCGGGATCGTGTTCATCGAACGTTCTGCAGCATGGCGCGTGCAATTCACCCCGGTGCAAAGACGCGTGGCGTCGGCTGCCATGTGGCCAGCGCGATTTTTGCAAGCGTTATCATAGCCCCTGTTTCGCTGGTGCGCTGCCCTTCACGGGTACCCGAAGACCCAGTAGTGCGCGCCCTCCTCCGCGATGTACCTGCCGTCTCTTAAGCACTGCGCCGGCACAAGGACCCCTCATCCTGCAGACGCCGCACCTCGTCTTCAAAGCATGCAGCGTCCGCATAGCTCTTGCGGGTGCTTATGATAACAAATCCGTTCGTGCGCGCGACGCGAGCCAGCTCCCGGAGCGCATCCGGTCGGACATGCCCGAGCGTGAAGACGCCGCAGCAGACCGTAATATAATAGCTCGCGCTAGGGTAACCAGAGAGCGGCCCGTTAAGATCGACACCGGCTCGGATATGGCGGTAGACTTGGGTTTGCCGGGCCTTTTCGGCCATCTCCTCGGAGAGATCCAACCCGTCGGTCGTCCGGAAGCCGAGGCGGTCCAGTTGCACGCCGACGAGGCCTGTTCCGCTCCCAGCGTCCAGGATTGGGACGGCTGGTTGCTCCTTGGCCAAATAGGCCGTCTGCACGGCACCCGCCAATTCCGCCACGATCACGGGTTCCGCAGTATTCGTCGCGGCCAACCTCCAGCTCGCAGGCACTGGCCCATCCGCGATAGAACTCCGCCAAGCGGCCGGCGTCTCCATCGAGAGCATGGAAGTCCTTGATGCGCCTTCGTGCGGCTTGCTCGAGCGCGGTGCGTTGATCCAGGGTTTGCATGGTATTCCTCCGTATAGCGGCAGGTGGAATTTGGTGGGGCATGAGCCGGCTCCTGCAACTCTCGCGATGGGAGAAGCAAAGCTCGTGCCAGTTGGCCGAAGGGGGTTGCAAAGAAGGATTTTTCCTTAATTTTCTACTGTTTGGCCGAGGCGAACCGCAAGGTCGGTAGGCAAGCCTGTGTTGCAAACCGGACAACCAAGCGCTGGGTGTGGGGCGTTTTGAGACCCAATACGCAACCTCACACGAGCGTCACAAAGGCAGGCGCGCGTCTTCCACAAGGGGGCTCGGCCTGGTGCCGAAACAACGATCCAGTGGAGGGCGAGCCCGCCTATTCGGTATCAGCAAACGCGGCGATCGCTATCTGCGCACATTGATGATCCATGGCGCTCGCGCTGCGCTCGGTAAAGCAGGCGGCAAGCAGGATCCCCGAAGCCTCTGGCTCCGTAAGCTGCGGCAAAGGCGGCATCCCAATGTCGCGGCTGTCGCGCTCGCCAACAAGAATGCGAGGATCGTGTGGGCCATGCTCTCGGGCAGCACATTCTACGAGCCCGCACCGTCGGTGAAAGCAGCTTGAGGCGAAGCGGCAAACGAAGGAATAACAGAAGGAGGTCTCACCCCGGCAATTGCAGCAAAATGGTAGGAGATGGTGAAACGGTCATTCCGTCGCTTCCCGAACCTGATGTGTGGACCGGCTTGGCTTCGGCCAATGTCTAGGGGCCGATGAGGTGGAAGCGCGCGAAAATCCATCGGGGCTCGCGGCGAAGACGTTGTCCAGCCGCATCAGGAAGCCGGATATACGTCAGCAGTTGTGACCAACGATCCTGATCCAGCCGACCTGTTGCAATCGGGCGGGGTCCATATACGTCCACACATGAATCATAACCCAGCCTTAGACGGAACCCCCAGCCTGCCGATTTTCAAAACGGTCTCTTACTAGGTTACGGTATGCACCCGCCTAGGAATGGCAGCCGAAGCCGGCCAACTTCAGCTTGTTAATGCCCATTGGACGGGGTGGGTTGTGATTTTTGGTGAGGGCGAGATAGGAAGTGAGTGAAAGCTGCGCAAGATGTAAGCTCGACAATCTAAAGCAAGCAATCTTGCCAGCCTCAGCAGCTTGAAAGTAGTTGGTTCCTTCTCTCTTATCGATCGTCAGCTCGTCAAGGCATCAGGCGTCGACGCAACAGTGCCGCCGAAAGGAAGACCGGCAGCACTGTGTAAATGCACAGTGCGCCGATATGAAAGCCAACGCTGACGGCCGGGCGACCAAGCATCGCCGGGCGAATAAGCTCGATCGAATGTGCAAGCGGCAGAAAGCCGCCCACCTGCTGAAAAACTCCAGGCATTCGGCTCACCGGGAATACAGCCCCGGATAGGAAAAGCATGGGTGTGATGACGAGCGTTTGGTAAAAAATGACGTAGTCGTAACTGGGGGCGAGCGACGTCACGACCATCGCCAGACTCGCGAAGGCAAGGCCAGTGAGAGCAATGACAGGCAGCGCATAGAGCGCGGAGGGCCATGTCACATAACCCAGCATAGTGGCTACAATCATGATTCCGGTGCCGGCCATAAAGGCCTTCGTGGCTGCCCACGCCAATTCACCCAGCACGATGTCGCCGAGTGTGAGCTGTGTGTACAGGATTCCTTCCCAGGTCCGCTGCATTCGGCCGAAAGTTGCATAGATCGTTTCGAAAGTGGAGGAGGTCATCGCGCTGGCGGCGACCATGCCCGCTGTGAGAAATGCGATGTAGGACGTGCCCTCAATGCGCCCCACCATCATTCCGAGGCCAAAGCCCAGCCCAAACAGCGAGATCATGGGGTCGGCCAAGTTGCCGATCAGCGACGCCAGGGCCACTTTCTTCCATGCCAAGTAGTTGCGGCGCCATACAGCGATCCAATTCCACGCATTGGCTGGTAGAGCGGCCGCATAACGGTCGCCCATCATCATTTCTCCATCTCGCGTCCGGTCAGCCGCAAAAAAACGTCCTCCAGATTAGGCGGCCGCTGCAGAAGACGCAGATCCGCGCGCCCGTGCAGTTGACTGCGCACCTGCTCCGGATCGGGCGCATAGCAAAAGAGCGTCTCACCGCTCACCTCGATGCGCTCTACGTAGGGCTTGATCATCGCACTCAGCTCATTCGGGTCACCACCGTATATCTCAAGCACCTGGCACCCGATCTGCTCTTCGATCAGCGCGTGTGGGCGCCCCTCGGCGATAATGCGCCCTGCCTCTAGGACGCACAGTCGGTTGCACAGTCGCTCGGCCTCCTCCATGAAGTGGGTGGTCAAAATGATCGTCTTGCCCAGCGCCAGGAGCTTGCGCAGCCTCTCCCAGATCAGGTGGCGCGCATGCGGATCAAGGCCTGTGGTCGGCTCGTCCATGACAAGCAACTGTGGGTCGTTGATCAGCGCACGTGCGAGCGTCAGGCGCCGCTTCATCCCACCGGACAGTGCGCTGACACGGGCATCGGCCTTGCTCTCCAGGCGGGCGAACTCCAGCAGCGACGGTATGACCGCCTTCACCGCGCGCGTGCTCATGCCGAAGTAGCGCCCGAACACCAATAGGTTCTCACGTACAGTGAACTCGAGGTCAAGGTTATCGAATTGAGGGACCACCCCGATGCGCCCGCGTGCCAGGCGAGCGCGTGCTGGCATGGGCATGCCGAACACTGTGATCTTGCCTGAATCGGGCGGTGTCATGCCGAGGACCATCCGCGTGATCGTGCTTTTGCCCGCGCCGTTAGGGCCAAGCAGGCCGAAGCATTCTCCCGGGGCAACAGTGAACGAGAGCCCGTCCACAACCAACTTGTTGCCATATGACTTGGACACGCCGTCAAGGTCGATGGCTAGCTTGGGCATGCGCTTCTCTCCCCCCGCAGAACGCCGTCAACTAGCGCCAGATCTCTTGCAAGAAATTGGGATGACTCGCGGGGAGCGAGGGAAGGCACCCCGCTGACGACTGAGGCCAACGAATTGGCCGCGCCGTCCCAGCCGTCGGTCACGCGCTTATCGCCGGGCCTCGCATCCAGACCGCGCGACGCGACGGCGGTCCCGCTTGTGCCAACATACTCGACAGTCATAGAAGACTGACCGTCGCCTTGCTTCTCCTGTTCAAAGTCACGGAAGAGGCCCTCCACTTGGGCAATCGCCCCGTCACGCGTCTTCATGCCATGCATGGCTATTGTGGCTCCATTTTATCGTCTGCAGACTATTCAGCCTTCACAGAGAGGTCGTCACTGCTTTCACTCAGACGCCGCTTCGGCTCCTGGGTGTGCGGTCGTGAACAGCTCGTGGAGCCCTGTTCCTTGCTCCACACCAGACAAAGCATCGCTAAGAAGTACCCGACCTGAGTGAGCACGGCGCAGAGAACCGTCTGAACGAGCGAACCGGTCAAGCAATAGGTCGCCGCGGCGATAGCCGCCGATACGCCGATCACGTGTATCAAGAAATGTGATGCGTCCATTCGGCTCTCCTAGTCTCCCGTTTTCGTATTCCGAATTCTACCCACCCAAAGCCGACTTGGGATGCGAGCGACCAAGCAGTCTGTTGATGGTTCGCCTCGGCACTGGTGACGAGCGACCTGGTCTTGTGTGACGTGATCCTTGCGGTATCGGCGCTAGCGGCGTGCCTCAGAAGGACGAGAGGCGTCGCGCGATCCGAAAACCAGATGCCCGCCCGACGCAAGCTCGCTCCCCAGCTTTCCCGTAGCGGAGCATATCGGCCTCGACCGCGGCGGCCGTATAGAACTTCCGCACTGACAATCGGATCGAACGGCTCCTGGCTCGAGAACATTTTTAACCTCTCCGACCCTCAGGCAGATGTGTTGCGGCTCGTTCATCGGTTCGCGCCTTCGAGCTTGTGCTCGCGGCACGACAGCGATGACCGCGAGCCTGTGGCAGTGGTGCGAAAGTTTTCGTCAAACGCACCGGTCGTGCATCCGATTGTGGAGCGCGTTGCTGACCGACCCTGGGAAAACGACGTGTCGAGCGCTTGCGGGTGATTCCCGCGCTCGAACGGCTTGCCGTCGAGCCGCCATGAATCGTCGGTGGCCAATTCTAAATGCGTCCAGCGGCAACCATCATCCTCTGCCAGACTTTTCTCCAAGATCAGACAGGCAATCACTCTTGGGCGCCGATGCCAGATGATGCCACCGTCGAGAACTCCCCCAAAAGAGTAGGCCAGCCCGATGGCGCCGCACTATCCGGCAAGTCCGTGGCCCTCGAACCAACATCGGGGTTTCTGATCGGGACGCCTTTGCCACCGCCGATTGGAACCGTGGCAGCAGAGTCACGCGACAACCAATCGCTGTTGCTCAAGGTGCATAGCGCATACGCTTTCAACGGAAGTAAAAGGAACAGATTGATGGGCGTGTGTAGACAAAACCCCAGAAATCGCAGTTCGCGAGCACGAAACGCGGCCACGCTGCAGCGGATCATTGTCATGGCCGCAATCATGACGCCTGTCCACCAAGGCACTGTTTCAGTCAGCGCCAGCTGCGCGATCCCCGTTACTACCGAGACGGCGAGGAGCAGCGGCCCGACATTTTGTCCGACCACGTCCAACGTGAGATAGCGATCGAGGCTGGGTAGCAGGCGCAGCGAAAGCAGCGTGTCTCGGAAGGTGCTCCGCGCCCATCGCAGTTGTTGGCGCAGATATGGCCGCAGCCGATCCGGCACGACCGTTGCTGCAATCGCGTCCGGAATGTACTCGGTCCGCAGGCCTGCTTTCAGCATGAGGATCGTGAGATGGCGATCTTCACCGAAGTCGCTTAGCTTCCCACGAAACAGCTGCGTTTCGTACTGATCAAGAACCATGAGAAGCGCCGACCGGCGGTACATGGCACATGGGCCACAGCAGCACATGACCGCACCGAAACGAGCCTGCGCCGCGCGCTCCTCGTTGCAAGCAAGCCAGTACTCCATGTCAATCAACCAGGTCAGCCAATTCTCGTTCCTGTTGCTGGCTATCAACTGACCCATGGCCGCGCCGATCTGTGTATTTCTCATTTTCAGCGCAAGCTTCGTCACGACGTCGGAAGCCAGTGCCGTGTCGGAGTCGACGTTGAGCACCAAGTCTCCGGATGAGCGGCGTATGGCGGCGATCTGTGCCTTGCGCTTTCCAACATTCTGCGGCAGCAGAATGAAGTTGAACCTCCCGTCGAGCGCGTAGAGGTCGTGAACAGGTCCCACGGCAAGGCGATTTGCAGAGCCGTCATCGACCACATAGACTCGCAGTTCTCCGCCATAGTCTTGGTCCGCAATTGACGCTAGGCAGGCCGAGAGCGTGCCCGGATTCTCATTGTAGCAGGGGATGATGACGTCCACGCTCGGCAGACGATGGGAGCCGGCCTGGCCATCCGAGGTCGACGACAGGTCGGCCGGCGAAGCATAAACCGTCTGCATGCTTTTGTAAGCGGCCGAGAGCAGCGCATAGGTCGAGACAGCACCAGTGCTGATTGCGTCCAGCAGGGTCATGGGAATTCACTTCGTTGAGTGGTGTCGGGGAGGGAGCGGATGGCAAATCCCCGCTCATGCAGCTCTGGAATGAGACGAGACAGAGCCGTCAGCGTCTGGTCCCGCAGACCGGCCTGAGTGTCCGGCCTGAACTCGTTGGGAGGGCAGCCATCGTGCAAAAGCACTATTGCGCCTGGGCGCACAGAGGCAACGACTGTGTCGATAATCGCGTCGACCCCGGGCCGAGACCAGTCGTGGGGGTCGATCGACCAGTGGACCGGGATCAGACCAGCGCGCCCACAATGCGTTAAGACTTGATCGGTCCAGTTGCCATACGGGGCACGCATATGCGCCACCGAGGCTTGGGGACAGGCGATCCGAATGACCCTGTTTGCCTCGAGTATCTCGTAGTGTATCTGGGCAGGCCGACATCCGGACAGGTTCGGATGCGTCATCGTGTGGTTGCCGACCCGGTGCCCTTCTGCAATCATCCGTTGGATGAGTTCGGGCCGGTCTGCCGCATACGCCCCGATGACGAAGAAAGTTGCCGACACCTGGTTATCGGCCAGCAGATCGAGGACGCCCGGTGTGCAAACCGGATCAGGACCGTCGTCAAACGTCAAATAAACTGCGCGCCCGCCAATGCCGTCAGCACATTCATCATGGACTTCGGATATGCAGTTGAGGGGTCTCACAGCTCTGGTCCGTTCCGATCGATTATCGTACTGGCCGGCCATTCGGACATCGGCTGTGCAATCGGGAGAACAATGAGGACTACGTCCTCCGTGCGGGTTGGCGGTTTGTCCAGACGCGCGCATGGAAGGGTCGATCGCACACGGATCCCCGGCATGATCGTCGCCAGGCCATTTCGGCTAAACCTTGCAACGTGGTTCTGCAGTGCGGGTCGAACCGAGCCAAAGGCGAATGGGACGTTAAGCTCCCGCAGTACTGGATGCATGACCCGGACTGAATGAGCAATCCAGAGCCCCTCGAGATCCGGACGCACCCCGTACAGGCCAAGTTCTGCCACCAGTAGATCGACGGCGCCAATCCTGATGAAGCGGCGCAGCAGACCGATGTGAGCCGCTACACCCTTGGAGTCGTAGCCGATTGCACGCAGCTCAGGCCTCGCGCCGCTCCAACTTTGGCTGCCTTCGAATGGCTTTGCGTTGAAACTGCCGGTCTGCCCGTAGACCTGGCGGAGGAACGCAGAAAGTTCCACATGCTCGTCAAGATCAATTTCATTCTCCCAACACAGCCTCCAGCTCAACGGAGAGCGAACGGAGCAACTCGTTCTTTCTTGATACCTTGACTCACGCGTCACAAATTTAGTAAATTCGAAAGACATGGGTTTTGGCCTGATGAGCTTAACGGGACCTTGGCAGGTTCAATCAACGCGATATGGCATGCGCCTACTGGCGAAGAACATCACCACACAGACATAGGCATTCAGTTTATGCTCGCTCACAGCCAGAGTTCCTCTGGAACTCAGGCTTTAGACAGCAATGCTTATTTGGGTTTCAATTGTAATCTTCGAGCTACTTAATGCAGCATTTGCTAAAATAGGTAAAATCGATTGTTTTGATGGAAATCATCCAAGGCATGGATGGCAGCTGAGCACTGAGCAGCCTCAGGAGACACGAGCAGCCTTACGCCCGTTCCGACACACACGGCCTGTTGTACTCTGGACCGCCGATCGCGCCTATGCACGCAGCCGACCAAGGCTCCCCGCCGTCGCTGGAGACACGGAGTCGAACAAGGCCATCTCCCAGCTTTGGGTCGCAAGGTGGCGAGCGATCATTAAGGCGAACATAGAAACCATTGCTGACGACATCCTGACGAAGTCGCAATCCACGGCCGCCCATTTTTGCAGAACCTGACCCACACAGCCGCTTCTTGCGCGAGTACCAGATCAGCTAAGGCGGGGTTGAGCGGCCGCAGGCTGCCGGAAAATGACTTGGTCGTGATCTGCTGGGGGGTGCCGCATCGTGACTTCAGCTCTCGCTGCTCCAGGTGCCACAGAAGCATAACGGTCAGCACCGCGCAGGCCGCGCCTTGTGCCTCGCTATGGCTTGTATTGGGTCGAATAGGAATGCCGGGCGGTTCAGCGGGTGCCTGGCTCCTAATTGCCTGCAACTTCCATCCGAATTGGCCGAGTATTTTCCCCTACATCTGCCTGGCGAAGGCGGCATGCCCAGTCGCCCAGGTCGTGCATGACCCAGGTGATGCGCAGGTCTCTGGCTTCCACCTTTGCGTTCATGATGATGGGCTGTTCGACTTTAGTGCGTGGATGGCAAATTTGGCGTTCGTTTCGCCCACCGCCTGGACGTTGTGAGAATTGCGCTTTTCGTGACTGATCAAGGCAGTGACGGACCGCTTGATCTTGGCGAGGGGGGCGGTAAGCTTGTCAAGTTGGACATCTCGATGGTTCTCTTGACGGCACCACATTGGGAATGCCCAGTATCACGATCGCGCTCTTTCAAACGGACAGGACGGGCCGATATCGCCGATATCCATGACGGTGTCCAGATTTTGACCCCAGGCTCGCCTTTGCCGTCGAGCCGCTGTTTTTGCCCAAGTGCACAGTTGAGCAATTGTCGCAAAGGGCAGGTAAGCTCGGGTGCCGGAACCGCGGAACCTAACGAGGTCGCCGCTTGCCGCTACGATGACAGGTCGCCGAGTTCAAAAAATCTCGCGTAAGGTCCGCCTGCGAAGTGGCGTCGCAACTCTTCGAAATTCTCTATCGTTTGGTTCAGGGGGCGAGCTTCCTGGCGCTTAAGAATAGCCTCACCAGAGAGCCCAACAAGCGGTGGAACTTCCAGAAAATCCCAGATCGGTGCCAAGCACGTGAAGGGCTCGCCAAGAAGGCTTTCGTACTCGACCACATGCAAGTGGGTGGACGCGAAGGAGCACGTGACGCGATTGTGGAATTCGTCGGCGGTCTTGAAATAAGCCTCGCAGCAGGCGATTCCCAGTTTCACGGATGGAGCGGCGTCGTTGTCCGAACTGAACTTCAGCCACTGCCGGGTTTGCCTCGCCTGTGTCAGCGATCGCAGCGATTCCAACGTGTTTTTGCGAATCAGGAGGATGACCTTGAGGCCTGGCCAACGGGCAAGCTCAGCAAAAAAGTCCGGACGCTCGTTGAACTGAGGTTCGTTGATCTTGCAACCAACGCGCGTCACCGCCTTGTTGGTTCCGTTGGGGTAGCGCAAGTAGGCAAGCTCAAGAAGCGCGTCATCGCTGCCTGCCAAGCGATTCTTATCGGACCAATTCATATCGTAGATGTTGAGCAACTCACCGTTGCTCAGTACGTTCGGATGCTCGTTCAGCAATTCTTCCAGGTAGTGCGTGCCCGTCCTTGGCATTGCAAGGATCACAAATGGGCCAGGCGACGGCACGGGTCGTGTCATTGTGTGTCTCCGATCAATATTGCTCATGAAAGTTGTGTGGACCTAGATAGACAGGACCAGTCTTGATGAAACGGTGCAGCAGGCCAGTGTAAGCGGTCACGGTTTCGGTGCCGTTGCGTCAGAAGTCCGCAGGGGTTTTCGAAAGAATCGTGGCGAGTTCGACGTGGTCGGCAAGCTCAGTCTTTTCCAAGAACATTCCCAGCGAAATAGGAAAGCGGATCCAGACACTTCCCTCCTGCTGCTGCCGAGGCCGCATCACGCGATTTGCGTGGGCAGCTTTGCCAGTCCCCCAAACCGCTCCCGGGAGCTCTTGTTGTGGGCGCGTTGTGCGCATCGGTTGATGCTCGGACACACTTCGGGAACCAGGGCAAGCGAACAGGCATGTTATATGTGTGACAGTAACTTTCGCGATTGACATTTTTCTATGCAGGTCCTCATACCACGCGTAAAATCAATTGTTTTTATGCATCCCATCCACGCTATGGATAACGGCGCATGCGCTTCAAGGGCCTAGATCTAAACCTCCTCGTCGCGCTTGACGCTTTGATGAACGAGCGCAACCTCACCGCTGCCGCACGCAGCATCAATCTGAGCCAGCCTGCCATGAGCGCGGCTGTCGCCCGGTTGCGCGACTTTTTCCGTGATGAGCTATTTACGATGAGGGGCCGCGAACTTATCCCCACTCCGCGCGCGGAAGATCTCGCCCCCGCGGTCCGCGAGGCACTGCTTCACATCCAGCTCTCAATTATTTCCTGGGACAGGTTCAACCCAGTTCAGTCGGAGCGCCGGTTCAAAGTCAGCCTGTCCGATTTCATGACCCTTATATATTTTCAAAAGGTCGTAGAGCGTGTCGCGCGGGAAGCTCCCGCCGTCAGCTTCGAGTTCGTACCTCTCATGGATCACCCTGACGAGCTTCTCCGACGGGGTGAGATCGATTTTCTAATTCTTCCGGACGTGTTCATGTCGAGCGAGCATCCCAGAGCAGCACTGTTTGACGACACGCTCGTGTGCGTCGGCTGTGCCACGAACAAGCAGTTATCGCGGCCGCTTACGTTTGAGCGATACATGTCCATGGGGCACGTCACGGTCAAATTCGGGCGTACGCGGCAGCCCTCCATCGAAGAATGGTTTTTGCTCGAGCACGGCCGCAAGAGGCGTATCGAGGTGGTGGTGCAGGGCTTTGGCATGGTACCCGCTATGCTATCAGGCACGGAGCGGATAGCGACCATACCCTTACGGTTGGTCGAATATTTCGCACCACTGATACCGCTGAAGATCGTTGATCTTCCATTGCCGCTTCCCCCACTCGCGGAGACCGTGCAATGGCCTGCCATTCACAACAGCGACTCGGCAAGCATCTGGATGCGGGACATATTACTTCAGGAGGCGTCCCGCATGGCTCCGCCGCACAAGATCGCCAAGGTCTGAACGTTCCTCAATCGGCGTTTTGCGGCAGTTGGAACCCAGGAGCGCCTCTGCGCCGGATCTACTTGCCCTGAACGCGGCCTGTCTGAAAGGTGTGGGAATTGCCGAGACTTTAGAATAGCGTGCGGCGGCCCGGTTCGACTGGTATCGTCACGCCACGACCTGATCGCGCGCAATGTACCGTCGCTTTCGCCAAGTTTGCCCGATCGCACCTTGGGCGAAATCTGGGTTTTGCGGCACCAAGTCGTCGCCAAGGCGCAGAAGCGCCGCAAATGGCAGGAGATCAGTTCTGCTGCAGGCTCTCAATCATGCCGGTGGTGACAGGCTCGAGCCGGCAAGCCGAGCCGCAGCTTCGCCTATCGGCATGTCAATGACTGTGACGGCGCACGCTGCCAGGAAACGGCGTTCGTTTCTTGTCAGCACCGACCCATCGATCAGCGCGAAATGCGGGCCGTCGGAGCGCTTCATGATCTGCCGGGCGTAGGTGCGCAGCATTTGATCGTCGAAGCGGCAGCCGACGAAAAAAAAACCCCGATTGCTGCGCCGCTGCTTCACCTGATCAGGGATCGGCGTTTGGATATCGATGTCTGTCAGCGCTTCAACATAGTCGGAATCTGAGATCAGGAAGTTTGCCGCCGGCCTGACACTGCCATGAGGAACATAGAGGACCGTCTCAACCGGTGGTACCACCTCAAGTTCGTGTCCGGACAAATCGTAGGCTCTGGTCCAAATGTCCCCGATTTCGTTCGCCCGCGTGGCGCCTTGTATCTCGACGACATCCGTTCGGCCGGTCGCGACGAGGGCCGCGCGCATGGCGCCATCATACCAACTGTCGACGATGAGCGAGAGCGGCAGCGTGGCGAGCCAGGTGTGGAGGACCGTCGGCGCTGCCGGCGCGGCGAAGATATCGGCCATCCAGCCCTGGAGCGTCCGTCGATGCCGGCTCTGCTCGATGAACTGTGCGACAGACCACATATTGGTGCGGATCTTGGATGGAGTTGGGGCGCGCTTGTTAAGGGCCGCGGCGACTGCCTCCGGAGTATGCGGTACAACGGGCTTTGCGCACCCGAGCTGGAGGAGACCCGGGCCAAGGTAAGGAATGATCGCGTCGGCGGTGAGCGCTCCCTTGAGCAGGTCGAGCCGCGTGTCTGCATGGCTGTCCCGAGTGATTAAAAGATGGCGCGGGAAGGTTTTCATGCTCAGTCCTCTTGGCTTCATGCCGTCAACCCGCCGTTCTAGTCCCGTCGGATATTTTCCTGGCCTCAACGGTGATGGGGAGGCGTGTATCTCGCGGAAGGTCGGGCAAGACGAAGCGCCAGCCGTTCCTGAGCATGACGACCCCGCCCCACAAGCCTTCATTCTCAACCTGAATGATCGGCTCTTCGAGATCCTTCTTGGGAACATAGGCCGACAGGCCGGCGCCCGTCCTACGGATCATCAACTTCATGCGGCGGCTCCCTTGCTAGGAGCAGACCTAATTTCGGCGCTACGAGAAGCCCCGGCATTTTCGAGGCTTACCATTTCGCGCGCCCGCATTCCCACGACTGTGCCACGGCCGATCCATTCAACCGCATAGATGTAGAACTGCTGGAGAAAGGTGCCGATGTCACGCACGTACCCTTCGTCACCCTTCAACACGAGGTTTTCCCCGACCTCCCTGCCAGGGTAGGTGCCATCATTCTTGATGTGGCGGGTGGCGCGGACCCGTTCACCCGGCACAAATCGTGGAGGTTTGCCGATTTCGACCTCCTGTTCTCGCCGGAGGGGCATAGCTGTTCTTCCTTTTCGCAGTTGGAGGTTGGAACGAAGAACTCAAGGCGCCTCGCGAGCCGATCGGACGTCAGGCGGGAACGCAGGTCATCTCCACGGGACAGACCGAGGCGCATTGCTGTGCATCGAAGGTGTCCTTGCATTCGGTGCACTTCTCCGGGTCGATAACGTAGGCCTCGCCTTTGAATTTGATCGCACCGGAAGGACATTCGAACTCGCAGGCACCGCATTGGGTGCATTGGGATGCGATGATCTTGAACGTCATTTGTCTTCAACTCCTGGTCAGTTGATTGAGAGATCTCAGGCCGTCGCGGCCAATGGTTTGGCCCCAAACTCGGCGGCGTAGACCGTGCTGATCGCGGTCTCGATATGCTCATAGCCATAGTCATCCATGGCCCGGATACCGGCTCCCCTGAGCTGAGCCTTCGGGCAATCCCCGATCTTGGCGCACAGCACGATGTCTATTCCTTCGAGGGCCGCCATCACGCGCTTTAGGGTGGCATCTTCGCCCCAGCCACCCAGGCAATACTGCTCGACCGGCCGATGCCCGACCAAGCGGATCCCTTGCGGCGAGGCCTCATAGAGCTGGAATTCTCTCGCGTGACCGAAGTGTGCGTTGACGCGGCCGCCGCCCTTGCTGGCTACGGCGATAAGAAGTGACTTGCCCGAACCCGTTCCTTTGACCAGTTTGGTCGCCTCGCTTTTAGCCGCCGCTCGATCGCCGCGCTCGCGCGCGACCACCTCGCGATAGGCGTCGCGTCTGCTTGCGTCATAGGTGAGTTCGTCGCAGATCTGGTCGAGGCTGAACTCCTGGCCACGATCGTCGCCCAGCAAGCCAACGGCATCGGCCCTGCACTGCCGGCAATGGCGCATCAATTTAGCACCGCCCTCTAGACGATCTTGAAGAGCCTTCAGCTCCATCGCATTTGGGCCTCGCTGCCCGATCAGGCCGTAATGGGTACCATGCTCCCGGTTCGAAATCAGTGGCATGATGTTGTGCAGGAAGGCGCCTCGCTCCTTAACCCGTTTATTCACCTCGATCAGGTGCTCGTCGTTGACGCCAGGGATCATCACTGAATTGATCTTGGTCAGGATGCCGCGCGCCGTCAGCATCTCCAGGCCCAACATCTGCCGCTCGTTCAGGATTTGGGCGGCTTCGACCCCGGTGTAGCGGCGGTGCTTGTAAAAGATCCACGGATAGATCCTCGCGCCAACTTCCGGGTCGACCATGTTGATGGTGATTGTCACGTGGTCGACATTCATGTCGCAAAGCTCGGCGACATGGTCCGGCAACGCCAGCCCGTTGGTCGAAATACAAAGCTTGAGGTCGGGGATTTCGTTGACGATGCGTTTGAATGTGGCCTTTGTCTTTTTCCAGTCGAAGCAGGCGTCGCCCGGTCCAGCGATGCCGACCACGGAAAGCTGCGGTACTTCATTGGCGACCGCGATCACCTTGCGCACCGCCTGATCTGGCGTCAGCTTTTCCGAGACGACCCCAGGTCGGCTCTCGTTGGCACAGTCAAACTTGCGATTGCAGTAGTTGCACTGAATGTTGCAGGCCGGGGCGACCGCCACGTGCATGCGCGCGAAATAGTGGTGCGCCTCTTCTGCATAGCACGGATGGTCCTTCACCTTCTCCCAAATGGCCGGCTCCATGTCGCTAGGCCTTGCCGAGGAGCCGCACGTTGAGGAGGTGCATCCAGCCGATTTCGCGGTGGTCTCGCTTTCACGCGAAATCTTCGGTGTCGACATCGAATAGCTCTGTTCCTGGCTGACCTACACATCCAGCCGCAAGAGCTATGCCAACCACCAAAGCGACATTCACCCGAAACCTCTGCTTTTCGCGTCTGATTTGTCGGCTTGCCTACGGCCTGGATTTGTCGGGCTTCCGACATTGGAGAAGCGGATGGGATCGCCAGAGCGATTGGTCTCTGGTCCGCACAGGGGCGGGCACTCCGAAACACATCATTCAGACGTTAAGCTCGTCTAAAATTTCTTCACCTCGATACCGTGGCGGCGTAGAGCATAGCCGACTTGCCGCGGCGTGAGGCCGAGGAGACGAGCCGCTTTGGCCTGGACCGAGCCGGCCTTTTCCATCGCGTCGATCAGCCGGTCGCGTTCCGTCAGGCGTGGCCCCGTCGTGGGACAATTGGGATCACTCCGATCGGCCGACCATACCTCGGCAGCCGAGCCGAGAATGCGCCCGGCCGGCAGCGGCGATCCATCTCTGTTCATGGTGCTGCGGGCGAACCCGGAGGCGGCATTTGTACCCTGCGAAGAGCCGGCTCCTTTCCAAATGAGCGAAGAAAGACACTGGCCATTCCTGCAGGCGAAATCCGACGGAACTATCGTCTTCGACCGGGCAAGTGTCGCCGTCCTTCGCACGCAGTTTTCCAGCTCTCGGATGTTGCCAGGGAAGTGGCATTGCGAGATCAAATCAATCGCCGATGATGCGAAGGTGAGATCGCGATTGTTCTCCCTGTTGAAGCGATCGAGAAAGACTTCGGCAAGGAGTCGAATGTCTCCGGGGCGCTCCCTGAGCGGAGGCAACGTAATTGGTATCACATTGATGCGGTAATAAAGGTCGGCCCTGAACTCCCCATTCAGCACAGCCGTTTCAAGGTCCTTGTTGGTGGCGCATATAAGCCGGACATCAAATTTTAGCGTTCTGGTGCCGCCGACCCGCTCCAGTTCGCCTTCCTGCAATACGCGCAGCAGCTTGGCTTGAAAAGAAGGCGAAATCTCGCCGATTTCATCAAGCAACAGGGTTCCGCCATGCGCCAGTTCGAAACGGCCGGCGCGCTGCGAGATAGCCCCAGTGAAGGCGCCCTTCTCGTGCCCAAACAGTTCCGATTCCAAGACTGTTTCAGAGAGCGCGGCGCAGTTCAACTTGACAAAGGCCTTCGTCCTCCGGGTCGAAAGCTTATGGATCGCTTGCGCGAAGAATTCCTTGCCGGTTCCGGTTTCACCCCGCAGAAGAACAGTCGAATTGGTCTTTGCGACGATTGGAATCGTTTCTAGAACCTGCTTGACTGCCAGGCTTTCCCCGACAATTCCG
Organism: Mesorhizobium sp. PL10; assembly: GCF_053714315.1. Classification (NCBI taxonomy): domain Bacteria; kingdom Pseudomonadati; phylum Pseudomonadota; class Alphaproteobacteria; order Hyphomicrobiales; family Phyllobacteriaceae; genus Mesorhizobium; species Mesorhizobium sp. PL10. Next base: position 21,319 of record NZ_JBSKBR010000026.1, read on the forward strand.
TCGATTTTGACCGACGCATACCGACCGGTTTCGGCCTTTTCGTCGTCGCGCCGTTTGCCCGGTCCAGCTTGCTGTTCGATCACCTGCTGACCATCAGTGTTTCGTACACGGTGAAGATGGACAACTTGGCCCACAAGGTCGGCCACCATGTTCAGGAAGCAAAGGTCCTCGTTATGGTGAGCGTAGCTCGGCTCTTCTTTGAGGCGCTCGATCGACAATGTTCCAAGGATTTCATGCTGCGCCCTTATAGGGATACCGACAAAGCCTAGGTCAACAGCCTCGTCGTTCGACACCCTTTCAACATCAAACTGAAACAGTTCCGACTTGCTGACGTCCTCTATGACGACCGGTCTCGCCGTGGCGACGATTTGGTCGATTACAGCCTGTGGTATGGCGCGGCGAGTCGCGGAGTGCGCTGGAGAGACCTTGCCGGGCGTTGCCGCGATCTCCGGCTCTCCATCAGCGCCGAGCACAATGATTGCTCCATGACGCATTCGTACAAATGAAGATAGGATCGTGACGACATTGCCCAGTGTCGTCTCAAGCCGGGCAGGGGCGGTTAGGATCTTCGATATCTCGTACAGTCCCCTGAGCGAAATATCTGCTTTATCCATCTTTCCTATGTCTGGTTCAGGCAGGGTGATTGGAAGTCCCACTTCGTCGACCCTGCCGCGCATCGTGTCGTCCATAGAAGCAGCTCCGTGTGTTCCCCCACCGGCAGATTCTGGATTTTCGGATGCCGAAGAAGAGTATCGACTCTGCCGCCTTAAACTGACGAGTTCCTGACAACTGCCGGATGCGACGTGTTGCCGCAACCGCGAGCTGCGCCCGGGCGCACCATTGAGGGGTCAGTGCCGGAGTCATCCGAACTTGAAGAGGACACCGAAGCCGCCGCGCGGATAATTCCAGGTGATCTCGCCACTCTCCTCGCACAGCACTCGGCATGTGCCACACTCCATGCACCCGTCGGCCGCGATCTCAACTTGGCCCGTGGCGTTCAGCTCATAGCATTTGGCAGGGCAGATGCGTGTCAACGCGAGCAGGTTCGCGCTTGGGCTTTCGTGAGGTCGCACCTTGATGTGGGGGCGCCCTGCATCGATGAGATAACGGTTCTGATATAACTTTTCCTCGACGCGGACGGCCGGCACTGTGATCGTCATTTTGCCCTCCCTCAGCGCCAGGCCAACGCCAGGCGAATCGCGTCCCTGACCAGCCCCAAGCGCGAACGCGCCTTTATGAACGCAGCAGTGGTCGCTTTTTCTTTATCGATCTTCGGAGTGCCGTCGACCCGCACGAGGTTCTGCGCGGCCAGAGAAATCAGCTGCGGGTATGTCACGAAAAAATTATGCGAGTTGGTGTGCATCAGGGCCGGCATGTCCTTGTGCTTTCGCAAGTCCCTGAGGACAAACGACTTGTCCAACATGGTTTTGTAAAGAACGAGATTCCGCTTGGTCATCGGGACGTTGCGGCTCTTGACCTGGACGATTGCCTCGCCTGCGATGCGGCCGGACGTCATAGCGAGGTTCGAACCCTCACGGTGAACCGCGTTGTTCAATTGCGCTGCATCACCGACTGCCACCCAACCGTCGCCGAAGAGCTGTGGGATCGCCTTATAACCACCTTCGGGAATGAGATGGGCGGCATATTCCCTCACCTCCGAGCCCGCGATCAGCGCCCGGACCGAGGGGTGGTTCTTGAATGCGTCGAGCAGGACGTAGGGGCTCTCCATCGTGGCGGCAAAATCGGAAACGAGACAACCAATGCCAAGTGAGATCGATTCCCTGTTGGTGTAGAGAAACGCTAATCCGGTCATGCTGCGGGAGATGGTGCCCGCCGCCTCAATCACGCAGCCTTCATTGCCCTTGAGCCCGAAGCGCTGCTCGATCACCTCCTCGGGCAGGAAATGCATTTCCTTGACGGCGAGAGCCACGCTTTCTGGCCTCGGCGTTTTGCGCAGGCCCGACCGCGTGCCAAGCAGTCCGTTAACGCCTTCTGCGAGGACGACCACGTCCGCCAAAATCCTTTCGCCGGCTCTGTCGGTGCGAACACCTATGACCTTGCCCGTGATATCGTATGCGAGCTCCGTCGCCGTCGTCTCGCACAAGAGGGTCGCGCCGGCCTCGCGCGCCTTGCGCGAAAACCACTTGTCGAACTGGGCGCGGATGATTGTGTAACGGTTTGGCTTTGCCTCATTGAAGTCGTCGGACCGATAGTGGAACCCAGCATGGGATGTATTGTCCATCATCCAGAAGCGCTGCTCGATCAAATGCCGCTCAAGAGGCGCGTCATCGCGAAAGTCCGGGATGATATTCTCCAGCATGTTCGCATACATGATGGCGCCCTGGACATTCTTGGAGCCCGCATACTCGCCGCGCTCCAGTTGCAGCACCTTCAGGCCGCAGCTTGCCATCGTGAAAGCAGCTGCGTTCCCGGCCATGCCGGCGCCAATGACGATAGCATCGAACTTTTCCTCGACCATGGCCGTCTCCCTTAGCTCGCAAGCTTGTCGCGACTGTGCGGCGATAACCGCCGGGTGAAGGCTTCCGTCAACGCCGGCAGGAAGCGGATCGCATCGGCGGCGATACCGATATGGGCGAAATCGAAAATCGGCGCGTTCGGATCGGTATTGATGGCCACGATCAGATCGGCGCTTTCAATGCCCACCCGGTGCTGGATGGCGCCGGAAATTCCGGCCGCGATGTAGAGCTTTGGCCTGATGGTCTTGCCAGTCTGGCCGATCTGCCGTTCAGCCGACATCCAGCCCTTCTGGACCAGCGGGCGCGAACAGCCATATTCGGCGCCGAGCGCCCGCGCGAGCTTCGTCACAACCTGCAGGTTCTCCGCCCCGCCCAGGCCGAGGCCTCCCGCAACCACGACATCGGCATAGGCCAGATTCACCTTTACCGACTGCGCATCGGGCAGGAAGCCAAGGACCTTGGTGACGATCTCTTCTTCGAGCATCGACATCTTGTGTTCGACGACCTGCCCGACTGGCTTTTTCATACGCTGCGGCAACGCCATGACTCTCGGTCTCACTGTTGCCATCTGTGGCCGGCAGTTGAGCGTATAAATGGTGCATAGCAACGAACCCCCGAAAGTCGGCCGGGTCGCAGCAAGCGAACCGTCAGGATCCACATCAAGTTGGGTGCAGTCGGCCGTGAGCCCCGTCAGCAGGGTGGTCGCCACGGAGCCGGCAAGATCCCGGCCACGCATGGTGGCACCCAGAAGCAGGATCTCGGGTTTGTATTGATTGACCAAGTCAGTCATTGCCTTGGTAAAGGGCTCGTTGCGGTAGTCGGCGAGCAGCGGCGCCTCCACGATATAGACAAGGTCGGCACCATAGGCGAAGGCCTGGGCGACGGCATACCGTGAGGCCTCTCCCGGCGGTCCGAGCACGACTCCCGCAAGCTGCACGCCGAGCTTGTCGGCCAGCTTACGGCCTTCCCCCAGCAGTTCGAAAGAAACCGGATGGACTTCGCCCCGCTCCAACTCGATGAAAACCCAGACGTGCCGGTAATCCTTGAAACGCTCGGGCAAATCCTTCTTCATGCCGGGACGACCACTGGCGGCAGGCGGGGTTTCTTGGTTCACAAGCGACATCCTAAGCTCCTTGCCCCGAGCCACCTTCGAAGGCCAATTCGTGTTCCAGCGCCGGCTGGCGCGCGAAAATTGCGGCAATCAGCTCGTCGGCGAGATCACGCAGCGCCTTGTCTGCAGTGTCGATTTGCACCGCCTTTTCTGCCCGGCTGGGCGGGGCGAACACACGCTTCACGACAGTTGGCGATCCGCGAAGGCCGCATTTGCCGAGGTCCCCGATACCAGCCTCGGCCGCACTCCACTTTACGATCTGGCTGCGGGCGGCGCGCAGGGCATCGTGCAGCGAGCCGCGACGGATCTCGTTGACACCTTCCAGCACCGTAATGAGGCAAGGAAGCTTGCTCTTCAGCATCTGCATGCCGCCTTCCCCGCGGCGCTCGACCGTGATCTCTCGCGCATCGAGATCAAGGGAGGCGATCCTCGCGACATAGGTGAGTTGCAGGAGATCGAGGCGCTTGGCGATGCCTGGCCCGACCTGGGCCGTGTCGCCGTCGATCGTTTGCTTGCCAGTGAAGACGATATCTGGCGGGCCGAACGTCTCCCCGATCTTGCCGATAGCCTGAGACAGAGCGAAGGAGGTCGCCAGGGTGTCGGAGCCTGCAAAAAAACGGTCGGTCAGGAGCACGGCGCGGTCGGCGCCATAGGTGAGCGCCTTGCGCAGCGCGTCCTCTGCCATGGGCGGCCCCATAGTGAGCACGGTGACCTCGCCGCCGTCTGCGTCGCGTAGTCTCAGTGCCGCTTCAAGGGCAAACAGATCGTATGGGTTGATGATGGTCGGCACACCCTGGCGCATGATCGTGTTGGTAACCGGGTGGACGCGTATCTGAGCGGAGTCCGGGACCTGTTTGATACAGACGACGATATGCATGCGGTCTCTCTGGCTTCTATGGGATACGGCTTGGTGCTTGATCTGCTTGCAAGCACCATTCGTGCCAACCGTTTGGCATGTCGCTATACGTTGGAGACGCGGCACTCTGCTTTTGAGGCGTGTCCGTGAGAGGCGGGTTCGTCGGCTTCACGACATGTCTTATGGCAAACGTGTCGCGTTCACTCCTTTCCAAACGGCTTCAGGACGGAATCGAACGGGACGAAGGCAAGGCCCGGCGTGGCGGGCCGATTTGGGTCGCGGTCTTTCAGTACCTTGAAGACTCGTTGTTTGAGTGGCGAGGAAGTCGCGAAGTCCTCATAGGCGCGTTCCAGTGTGGCGCGCGCGCGTGCGGCGATCACCTGGTCGGTGAGACCGGAGAAATCCTCTTCGGCAAGATATTGGCCCATGCGCTTCATGATGTGGAGCCGCGAGACATTGAGCACCTTCGGATCATAGAAGGCGCCAAGGGCCACGAAGAACTCCTCCGCAGCAGACAAGCCTTTCAGCCGCGTGAGAATGTCGGTAACGTCGACGATTGGCCGTTCGGTGGAACAGTGGCTCATTTGTAAACTCCTTGGTGATGATGGTCCCTCGGGCTCGGCTTCCTCCTCCACCAAGATCCGCATTCAAATCCCATCGCCGTATCCGTTGCAGGCCGGGTAGGGGTCGCGCAGCTTCGCCACCAGTGCGGGCATGACCTCGAGCACCCGGTCGATATCCTTCCCGCTGTTGTAGCGCGACAAGGAGAAGCGGATTGCCCCTTGTGCGGCGCTGCCGGCAACGTTCATTGCTTTCAGGACATGGCTGAGCTCCTGCGAGCCGCAACTGCAGGCCGAGCCAGAGGAACAGGCGATGCCCTCGCGATCGAGAAGAAGCAGCAGGCCATCGGCCTCGGTATTCTCGAAGGCGATGTTGGTCGTATTCGGGAGCCGATCCAGCGGATCGCCGGTCACGAAAGCGTGTGGAATGCGCTGGAGAAGCCCGCTCTCCAAGCCGTCGCGGAGAGATCTTATCAGCTTGCTGTCCTCATCCATGAATTTCATGGCAAGTTCGGCTGCCTTGCCAAACCCGACTATCCCAGGGGTATTCTCGGTGCCGGCGCGCCGGTTGCGCTCCTGGTGCCCTCCCTTGATCAGAGAACGGAAGCGCACGCCGCGCTTGACATAAAGCCCACCGATCCCTTTGGGGCCGTGCAGCTTGTGCCCGGAGAGCGACAGCATGTCGATGGCTGTTGATTTCAGGTCCATCGGGAGCTTACCGACCGCCTGCACCGCGTCCGTATGGAACAGGGCACCGACTTCCTTGGCCAATTCAGCAAGCTCTGCCGTCGGGAAAATCGTGCCGGTCTCGTTATTTGCCCACATGATCGAAACGATTGCCACGTGCGCGGTGAGGGCGTCCTTATAGGCGTCAAGGTCGAGCCGGCCACGGCCATCCACCGGGATCTTGTGGACCTTGATGTCGCACGTCTTCTCAAGATGCTCGCAGAGCGCCAGCACGGCCGGATGCTCGACCGCGGAGGTCACAATTTCTGTCCGGCGCGGCATCACCCCCAGCGCCGAAAGGATCGCCGCATTGTTGCTTTCGGTTCCGCCCGATGTGAATGCGATTTCATCGTCGAATTGCGCGCCGATCAGCGCTTGCACCTGCTGGCGCGCCTTTTTCATGGCCACGCTCACGGCAGCGCCGAATCCGTGCTTTGACGAAGGATTGCCGAACTGATCCATAAACAGCGGCCGCATCGCTTCAAAGACTTCAGGATCCACTCGTGTGGTTGCGTTGTTGTCGAGATAGACCGGCCTCATGAGGCTCTCCTTCGCTGACCGAAAACACGCCCTTTGGGCGAGACCCGACCATTGACGGGTCTCTTCTCTCAGGCAATCAGCCGAAGGACTTCCCACAAGCGCATTTCTCCCGCGCTTTCGGGTTATCGAAGACAAAGCCAGAGGATTCGAAGCTCGTGACGAAATCGACCGTCATACCAGCGACATGGGGTTGCGAGCCTACGTCCACGAACACCCTGACGCCGTCTGTCTCGATGACCGCATCGCCCTCACGCGCAAGGCTTTCCAAGCCCATGAGATATTTCAGTCCCGCGCAGCCGCCCCCTTCCACCTTGATGCGCAAACCTTCCGCAGGCTCGCTGGCTTGGGAAAGCGCGGTCCTCACCGCGGCGACAGCATTTTCGGTGAGCGTGATCATGGGATGCCTTTCTCTTCGAGTGCGCGATGCCTTCGCCGATGTCGACGCATGTACCGTGCCAAGGAGAAAGTTGTTTTCTAAAACACCGCAATGTTTTTAGCGCCGGCACATCGCATGACGCAAATCGGATATCGCACACCACGCAGCCGGTGGAAGGCGTGGGCAGGGCTCTTCCTCTAGAAAGCTGCGCACCAAACACCCACTGTCGGCTTTGTCGAGCCCACAACATCGCGGTGTCCAGTCAGCCCCTTCAAGTCATTGAATAACATGAGGATCTGTTCTGTCAGGTCTTTCGACGCAATTGGCATGGCTTTTGAAGCTCCCTCGTCGCGAGGCGGCAGGAAAGCGACCGCCATTCATGTCAGCCGTGACATCGCAACGAAAGAAGGACAGCATCATGTCAGGTCTGCCTCAGATTCCCATTCAATGGGCCACGTGGCATTTACATTGGCCACCTCCCAAAACAGGTTCGCCGCTCCCCTCGATCTTCAGCAAAATATCTTGATCGTCAGCTGCGAGCCACCGGCCACTCCATCGGCACACCGCAGCTTCTGCGTCGACATTTCGGAAACGCCTCGAGACCGGTAGCGAACTGGTTGACGATGAAATAGCCGGCCGAGGCGACCACGATCGAGCCACCTGGTCTTCATGCGGAGGCGGACATCCTGCTCCGCAGTTTCCCTCCATTGTTCCTTTCAGTCTTCGCCATGGAAGGTGTCGATTCCGATTTGGATGCTGACGCATGCCCGGCCGGCGACCCGTCGCTTGCAAGATCATTCCACGAAGAGGGGGCACAACAACCTGCCGAAGCACTCGCGTCCTAACCAGGCCGAGCTCAGCCGTTCGCTTGCTCACCACACCACATCCAACGGCCGGGGACACACAAAATGGAACGCCAACCTTGGGTAATCGTCCTCCAGCAGGTGCTTGTTCTGGTCAGCCGCCCAACTAGCTCACCAAAGCTGAAGCAACCAGATCTGGAAGTTGTGCCCGTGAGCAGTCATGCTGATGGCGGGGCAACCGGTCCGAGGAATTCGCTCGCGCATGTGGAGGCGGCGGTTTGGGGCCGGGGCCTGAGCACGCTCACGCGTATAACATGCATGAATTTGCGGCACCGGCGGCAGGTTGCCTTCGCGATTGGATCGAGTTTCATCGCTGCAATCCTCCAGTTGCTCATTCCTGTAGTGCTCGGTGTGCTTTTTGACCAGGTCCCGATCGGCGGTACGGTCGAACCAGCGCTTTGGGTATGGGGTCTCCTGTTGCTCGCCATCACTGTGCTGCGTGGCCTTTTCACATTGGCGCACAACTACTTTGCCGAATCGGTCGGGCACCACTTCGCCTATGAGCTGCGGCTCGCCTGCTATGAGAAGATCCAGCGCCTCAGCTTCTCCTTTCATGACCAGGGGCATTCAGCCGATCTGATCACCATCTGCATGCTCGATGTCGAAGGCGTGTGCTGGTATTTCTCCACAGCGCTGGTCCGCGCCGTGCTACTGGCCATGCTAATCGGCATTGGCGCCTACATTCTGCTCTCCACCAATCTGGTGCTCGGTAGTCTGGCGCTGAGCTTTGTTCCGTTCGTCGCATGGCGCTCATCGCGCAGCCAGCTCACGCTGCGCGCCACTTGGTTCGAACTGCAAGGGCGGCTTGCGGTTCTAAGCCGCGTCATGGAGGAAAATCTCTGCGGCATTCGCGTCGTCCGCGCTTTTTCGGCGCAGGCCTACGAGATGCTGAAGTTCGATCGAGCGTCCAAGAGTGCGCTCGCACTTTCCCAAGAACGCGTGGACATTCACGCGCGCAACACTTCGGCGATGACCTTCTCCTTCTTTTTTGCCATGGGGCTGGTCCTCTGGATTGGCGGCAACAAGGTCATCGACGGTGAGATCAGCGTCGGAGACCTCACGACGTTCCTGTCATTGATGACCGTCCTGCAAATGCCGGTCCGCCAAATCGGGTTGATGGTCAACGCCTTCGCTCGCGCTTCGACATGCGGTTCGCGTCTGTTCGGCTTCCTCGACCTGGACATCACGATCAAGGATGCACCCGTCGCTAACCCCCTCCAGATCAGCGAGGGCACTTTGCGTTTTGAGAATGTCTCGTTCGCTTACCCTGGCGCTGAAAACCGCCAAACCCTGCGGAATATCAGTTTCCAGGCCCGCCGAGGCGAGACTGTCGCTATCGTCGGTCCACCCGGCTCGGGCAAGTCGACAATTGCTCACTTGATCCCGCGTTTTTACGATGTCACCGGCGGCAGCATCACGCTTGATGGGCAAGATATCCGCAACATCACCCTTTCCTCGCTTCGCAGGGCGGTCGCGGTCGTGCAGCAAGAACCGTACTTGTTCACCACAACGGTAGAGAACAACATCGCTTACGGAGACCCCTGGGCCAGCGAACCGCGGATCGAGGGCGCAAGCGAATTCGCCCAGCTGCACAACTACATCCTGGGCCTGCCCGCTGGCTACAAGACAGTCGTGGGCGAACGTGGCGTTTCCCTCTCGGGCGGCCAACGCCAGCGTCTCACAATTGCCCGCGCGATGATGTTGTGTCCATCAGTAATTGTTTTTGACGACTCGACCGCAGCGATCGACGCCGCTACCGAACAGCGCATTCGCTCCGCCATGCGCCGTTTCGCCAAAGACCGCGTGACCATCATCATTGCCCACCGGCTGAGTTCCGTCATGCATGCAAATCAAATTCTTTTCGTTGAAAATGGCGAGATCGTCGAACGTGGCACTCATGAAGAGCTTCTGGTCAAGGGAGGGCGCTACGAGGCCCTTCACAATCTTCAGAGGCGCCCACGCGATGATGACGGCGCGAACTGATGCCGCAGATCGTCGAAGTTGAAAGCGAACGCAACGATGTCGGCGACGGTACGCGTCCGCCGCGCGCTGTCGTCGGCTCGCATCGGATGGAAGATGAGGTGTTCGGACGGGCTTTTGACAAGAACATTGTCCGGCGGATCTGGGCATTCGTTGAGCCTTACCGGATCAAGGTTGTCATCGCCGTTTTCGCAGTCCTGATCTGCGCCGGAGTGCAGCTTCTCATCCCGCTGATCATTAGCTACGCGGTCGAGCACGCTATCACTCCGGGAAGCCGCGATCGATCTGCGCTGCTTGCGGCCGCTGGCGCCTTTTTTGTCGCGATTCTGGCCAATTACGCTGCCAGCTACATGCAACAGAGCGTGATCGGCAAAATGGTCGAGGTTGTGCTCTTCGACATTCGCGGCGCCATGTTCCGCCATCTGCAGAAGGTTTCGCTTTCCTTTATGGACCAGACCGAGGTCGGACGTCTAATGTCGCGACTCCAGGGCGATGTCAGTTCAATCCAGGAATTTCTCGAGACATCAGTGCTTTCGGTGGGCGATATCGCCCTTCTTTTCGGCATCGTCTTCGTCATGTTGTGGCTGGACTTGTCGTTGGCGCTCCTTACGCTTTCGGTCTTGCCAGTCCTCTTCATCGTCCGCATCTTCTGGCTGCCGAGCGCCCGCAATGCCTTCATGGCCGCGACTGAGACCAATGCGGCCGCCAATGGCGCGCTGGCCGAGGCCATTCATGGCGTGCGGGTCGTCCAATCTATGGATCGCCAGAAGGTCAATTTTGTCCTCTATGACGACAAGGCCCGTGCCAATCTCAAGACCCAACTGACAGCGGCCAAATACGCCCAGGTCACGGTGCCGATCGTCGATACCCTCACAGGCCTTGCCTTGGCCGCCATCGTCGTGGGCGGTTCAAAGGTCGTGAACGACCGCATTGATGTGGGCGTGACGATAGCATTTTTGTTTTATATCCAGCGCTTCTTCGACCCGATCCGCTCGCTCACGCTGCAGTATTCTGTCATGCAACGCGCAATGGCCTCCGGCAAACGACTGACAGAGGTGCTCGACCTGGACATCGAGATTCATGACAAGCCTGACGCCAAGGCGCTTTCGCCGCAGATGGACGGTTCGGTCGAATTCAGGAATGTCACTTTCGGCTACGATCCCAAACATCCGGTGCTGAAAAACATTTCCTTGAAGATCAGCCCGGGCGAGACCGTCGCCCTGGTGGGCCCCACCGGTTCGGGCAAATCGAGCGCCATGGCGCTCGTTCACCGCTTCTATGATGTCCAGCGCGGCCAGGTGCTGGTCGGCGGACATGATGTGCGCGACCTGACCCAGGATTCGCTCGGACGGCAGGTCGCCATGGTCCTGCAGGAGCCGTTCCTCTTCACGGGGACGATCTTCGACAACATCCGCTACCATAGGACGGACGCGACGCGCGACGAGGTCATCGAAGCCGCCAAAGCTGTCGGCGCCCATAACTTCATTGTGAACCTGGCCGGCGGCTACGACGCCCCTCTGGCCGAGCGGGGAGGCAATCTCTCGCTCGGTCAGCGCCAGCTCATCAGTTTCGCTCGCGCTCTCCTGGCCGATGCCAAGATCCTCATCCTCGACGAGGCGACCGCCAATATCGACAGCTACACGGAAATGCTGATCCAGAAGGCTCTAACAAGGCTTCTTGAAGGCCGCACTGGCTTGGTGATTGCCCACCGTCTTGCCACGATCCGCAATGTCGACCACGTCATCGTGCTGCAGAACGGAGAAGTGATCGAAACCGGCAACCACGATCAGCTTATGGCCATGGGCGGACTGTACTTCAAACTGTACAACCTCAATTATGCGTCGTTCGACAACATTCCCGAGGAGCAACCCGATGTCGCCGCCCAAAGGGGGGACCAGACTTGATGTCGTGGCAGCTGTTCACGCAATTGCAGGACCTGGTTCAGCACCCAGCGCAGCGAACACGTCGGGCGGGGCGGCCTTGGCCGGACATAGGCCACAACCACCTCTCATCAATCAAGAACGCCATCGTCTTTGATTGTGAAGTTTTCGCCGCGGGACCAGTGGGTAGATTTGATCAAGGCCAGCCACGCTTCTCCCGGCGCCGTTGCACGGAGGAGGGGATGTTCATTGCCTCCCGGTATTTCATGACGGTGCGGCGAGCAAGGTCGATGCCGTTTTGCCTCAGCCGCACGGCAATGTCCTCATCGGAAAGGACGGCATCTTCCGCGGCGATCATCGCCTTGATCTGATGACGAACGGCTTCGGCGGAGTGGGCGCCGCCGCCTTCGCAAGAGCCGATCGCGACGGTGAAGAAATACTTCAGTTCGAACACGCCACGCGGCGTGAGCATGTACTTGTTAGACGTCACCCGGCTGACAGTCGACTCATGCATATTGATCGCTTCGGCGACGGTTCTAAGATTGAGGGGCCGTAGATGGTCCACGCCATGTCTCAAAAAGGCATCCTGCTGGTGGACAATTTCAGCGGCCACCTTGAGGATCGTCTTGGCGCGCTGATCGAGGCTGCGGACGAGCCAATTCGCGTTCTCCAAGCATTCGTTCAGGAATGCCTGATCTTTCGGATTTTGGGCGGTAAGTCGGGAGACCTCGGTGAAATAGATTTGGTCGACCAGCACCCTGGGCAACGTGTCCGGATCAAGTTCGACATTCCATCCACCTGCGGCGGATGCCTGGACCCACACATCGGGTACAATCGATTCCAGTCCCCCTGATTGGAATCGGTTACCTGGCTTGGGATCGAGCGCAAGCAGTTCGTGCCGCATGTCTAGAAGGTCCTCATCATCGACCCCGCAGAGCCGCTTCAATGCCTTGAAGTCACGGTCAGCGACCATCTGCAGATTTTCGACCAGAGTTGTCATGGCCGGATCGAACCGGTTTTTTTGGCGCAACTGTATTTCCAGGCACTCGCCGAGGTCCCGCGCGAATATCCCCGGTGGGTCAAAAAGCTGCAAGGTTGCTAGAACCCTTTCCACAACAGCCACGGAAAGGTTCAGCATTCCGGCTAGCTCCAAAAGATCCACCTGAAGATAACCAGCGTCGTCCAGATGACTGGCAAGCGCGCCGGCAATCATCCGCTCCTGTGGGTTCAACGCAGTGAGGGCGATCTGACGGGCGACATGTTCGTGCAGTGTTTCGGGATTGGCGACAAACGTTTCCGCGGTAAGGTTTTCCCCGGGCCCGACAGCGGATGTGTCGTGCGTTGACTTCTGTTGCCTTAGCCGCTCAGAAGAGTCCGCTTTGAGAGGCCTATCAACCGGGTTTTCGCGTTCGCCGCTGAGCGGATCCTCCCCCAAAATCGGCGAGCCGTCACCATCAGCCTCACTGTCGTTTGTAGCCAGCTCCAAAAAGGGGTTCTTCTCGACTTGCTGCTCTACGAATTGGCGCAGTTCCGTGTGCGCCAGTTGCAGCAAGCGAATTGATTCAATGAGCTGAGGTGTTAGAACCAGAGATTGCTTCTGGCTCAGAAGCAGGCTTGCTGAGGGCTTCATGATTACCGCAATGCCCTTGGCCTGTGCGCAACTGGCCCTGAGACGTTGACTCCACCAGGCCGTACCGCGGCCGTGGTTTTAACGCCCCTCAGGGTGCCAAGAATGTTCTGCGGTGACGAGACGCCATAGGGGTCGGTCTCGCAGTTATCGGAGAAACCTTCCTCCTCGAACCATTGCTCCACTACACCATCGTTGATGAGTGCGGCGTAACGCCAGGAGCGCATACCGAAGCCGACATTGTCCTTGGCCACCAGCATACCCATTTTGCGCGTAAACTCGCCCGAGCCGTCCGGAATGAGCTGAACCTTTCTCACCCCCAAGGCCTTGCCCCACGCATTCATGACGTAGGCGTCATTGACCGAGACGCAGTAGATCGCCTCAACTCCCTCTTTCTCGAACTCATCATAGAGCTCTTCAAAATCCGGCACTTGGTAAGTCGAGCAAGTCGGCGTGAAGGCCCCAGGCAGCGAGAACAGGATGACGCGCTTGCCTCTGAAATAGTCGTCGGATGTGTTGTCATCCCAACGGTATGGATTCGGCCCGCCAATAGAGTCATCGCGAATACGTGTGCGAAAGGTAACCAACGGAATTTTATTTTTCACGGTCATCAAGGTTGCTCCTCAAGAAGGGAAACTGGTGCGGTACTTCGCTGTTGGGACGACGCAACGCCGACCGCCAACCGGCGATGAGATGAAGGCCTTGGGCGTTCCCAATCCCCGGGGAGCCCTAGTTCCTGCTCTTCGGCATCCGACAACAGTGATTTGGGTGACCTGGATCCTCTGGCACGCCTTCGGCGGCCATGCCGCTGGAAGGGAAACCGATGAGGAACGGTTTGTCCTCGCGCAAAAGGTGCCGGTGTGTCGCGCCGAAGACGGCGATATACATCGAAAGCAACAATCTCCCGACCGGCATGGTCACCACGCTCGAAATGAATTGTCCGGCCGACCCTCAAACCGGCGCAAACGTCCGCCGATCTCTGGGCGCACCGGAAATGTGTTGCTTCACGGTCAATAACGGCGGTGGCGCGCAAAGCGTGCGCCGCGCGCGGCATTGCCAAATGCGCGGTATGCAAGCCGCATCCGCATTGCCATTCCGGTTGCAACAAGGCTCATCTCCTTAGTCCGTCAAGCGTTCGCCGATATCGACGCATTTACCGTGCCAAGGGAGAAATCGTTTCGGAACAAGGAGGCGGTTCCAGTATGCTTGTCGCATGTCGGACATCGGACAAGGGCAGTCGGAAGGCTCGGAAATCCGCGTCCGCTGCGCAGAATCCTGTCCACCATTCGGGATGCTGAAACCGACACCCCAATGTCGGGTTTGTCGGAATCGGTGACGCTTGTGTCGTCCGCGTTCTCGCCGCGCTCCCACTAAACTCACGAGAAATGCCTTCTAGGTTCTCGTTGTGTCGGTGGCGGCGCAGTTGGCACGCCGTTTGAATCCCTCGCCACTAGCGGTAGGACGCAGGCTTTCAAGTCGCGGATGACGTCGTGATCGAGGCCAACGAAGCAGGAGCGAAATGTCAGGTCAGTCTCATGGCATCGTTAGGAAACCGGGCATCACTGGCGGAGTTCGAACGCCCTATTGGCCCCGTCGGCTTCCACATGCATGCGCGCCCGGCGCCGTTCAATGGCCTTCGATCGATCCGGCGCTAAGGTTCGATGAGTATGTGCTTGCCTGTGTCCTCTCAAAAGCGCTCAAGGAGATCGATGCCAGCGAGGCGACTGCGACGGAGGCAACCGGCCTTTCGCGCGCCGAACTGCGTGGTATCCTGATCGACCATTTCCCGCATGTTCCTATCAGTGCCTTCGCCCTGGAAGAGGCGACCGACGTCGAGCCGGATATGGAGGAACAACTGCTGCGCGACCTCCTGCTGGCGCAGTCCCGGCCGGAAGACCCGGCGAGCGCCCGGTTTGCCAAAATCATCGCGCGGCGCGCCATGCGCGATGACCATCTCTGGCAGGATCTTGGCCTTTTCAACCGGGCCGAACTCAGCCGCTTGCTCGCCACGCAGTTCCCGACACTGGCAGCCGGCAACACCAAGAACATGAAATGGAAGAAGTACCTTTACCGCATGCTCTGCGAAGCTGAAGGCTTTTCAATATGCACCGCGCCCAGTTGCCGCCAATGCAGTGATTTCGAAAGCTGCTTTGGCTCCGAGGAAGACGAAAGCAGGCTTGCGCGGATCAGGAACGACATAGGCCTGAACGAAAAGTCGCTTCCTTCACAGGCACGCGGCCGCTAACGCTTCATCCGCCCGTGTTACTGGGAGGAGGGAAGTTCATTCGCTTCGCACTTGTGACAGCGCTCTCGAGCCGGAGGCCCAACCCCATACGGTCCCAAGGAGGCTTCAGATGAGGAAAAACGAAGCTGCGAGCAACCCTGTTCCAGGTCATGTCCCGCCCGAACTGGTAAGGGACTTCAGCCTGTTCACGTCGCCTGGGATGCCCCCCACGGCCAACGGGGATCCGCACGCAGCTGTGAGCTGCATCCATGCTGGGCCGCCATCTTTTACACCCCCCACAACACCCGCGATGGCCGGGGTATCTGGGTCATCACGCCCGCCAGAGACCAGCGTAGCGTGCTGCAGGACACCGACACCTTTTCCAGCCACCGCAGCATCTTCGCCTCCGCGCTCGGCGAAAACTGGCCGATGATCCCACTTGAACTCGACCCACCAGCTCATGGCATTTTTCGTTCACTCCTCAACCCACTGTTTTCGCCCGAGCGGGTAAGAGCGCTGGAACCAGCTATCCGGGTGCGGGCGATCGCACTCATCGACAGGATCGCCGCCTCGGGCACAAGCTGCGATGTTATGAAGGATTTCGCCTTCCCTTTCGCGGTCAGCATCTTTCTTCGCTTTCTCGGGCTGTCCGACGACCGCCTCGACTTATTTGTCGGCTGGGGGAAGGATCTTCTGCACGGCGAGGGTGTCAAAAGGCCGGCAGCAGCCCAGCGGATTGTCTCTTTTATCGACGACCTCGCAGCCCTGCGCCGCAAGGTACCCGTCGGTGATTTCATGACCTTCGTCGTCGAGGCTAAGGTCGAGGGCCGCCCGCTGACCGACAAGGAAGTCCTGGGCATCGGCGTGCTCGTGTTCGTTGCGGGTCTCGACACGGTTGCAGCAGCAATAGGCTTTGATTTGGCCTATCTCGCGCGCAATCCAAAAGACCAGGAATGGCTGCGGCCCAAACCCGAACGCATCGTGCTGGCAGCCGAAGAATTGCTACGCGCCTTTCCGACCGTGCAGATGATCCGCGTGGCAACCAAAGATATCGACTTCGAAGGCGCACCTATCCGCAAGGGGGACTATATTTCCTGTGCCACGATGACTGCCAAACGTGATCCGACGGAATTCGCATTCCCCGACACGGTCGATCTGGCACGAGAGGACAATTGCCACACCGCCTTTGCCCATGGTCCCCCCGCTGCCTTGGCTCACACCTTGCGCGGCGCGAGATTGTCATTGGCCTTGAGGAGTGGCTGGCGCGCATCCCCGCGTTCCGGATCAAGGAAGGTACGACGCCCATCACCCACGGCGGCCATTTGTTCGGGATCAAAAATCTGATCCTGGACTGGTGCTGACCAACGCCGAACAAATGTGGAGCTAAAGCCATGCGCATCATCGTCCGCAATGCCAAATGCCAGGGTCACGCGCGATGCTGGGCACAAGCACCGGATGTCTTCACGCTTGATGACGAGGGCACATTCTGCCCGGTGACATCAAGGTGGCGGTGGGAGACGAACTGCTGGCGGCACGCGGCGCACGATCATGCCCCGAGCGTGCCCTGCAAATCGATTGCACGGCCGTTGCTTGAATTGCGACCATCTTTGTCACGGGGGCCTGGCTCGCATCGAGCCGCACCAAAAACGCGCAAACAGCCAGGCGAGGTGCATCCACCGTCCCCGTCAAGCGCCGAACAACCGTTGTTGCGCAACTCAATGCGCGAAAACGCCTCTCCCAATCTCAGAACCTGGGACACAGCAATGGACCACGCAAGAGTTATCGAACTGCTCGACCGCGAGGCAATCCGCGACTGCCTTTATCGCTACTGCCGCGGAATAGACCGCGCCGACGAGGCGGCACTGCGCAGCGCGTACTGGCCCGATGCGCATGACGATCATGGTGCCTATTGCGGCCCGGCCGAGGGCTTCATCCAGTTTGTGCTCGATATCTTCAAGACCCGACCGCGCTACGTCCATCAGGTCACTAACATCCTGATTGATTTCATCAGCCCCGCTAACGCCGCAGTCGAGAGTTATTTCACCGCGCTACAACGCGGACCCGGTAGGACCGGCGAGATGCGCCAGGAGCTCCTCTGCGGCCGCTATTGCGATCTATTTCAGAAGCGGGAAGGGGCGTGGCGGATTGCCGAACGGACGGTGGTCTACGACTGGCTGGAGGAGCAAATCCCGCCAGCGGGCTTCGAGCCCGAGCGGTTCGGGCCCCGGCAGCCGATCGGAGCACCGCATCCAGTCGACCCGGTCTACGCGCTCGCCACGCGCCGCGGCGGAGGCGAAAGACTGTGACTGTGGTGCGATGTCCCAGCCCCTTTCCGGCGAAAGCCCGTCCGCTCGCCATGCTGCGGAGAAAATTTGTGACCCAGAGCGGATCTGGCCCACTTGGGCGGAAATCCTTCCGACGCCTGGCGTCGCAGGGGCCGAGATCGGTGGCGCCGATGGCGGCGCTGGTCTCATGAACCGGCTGGCAGGACGCATCGTGATCATTACAGGCGCTGCAGGCGCGAGCGGCCATGTCCTGGCCAATACGCTTGCCGCAGGGGGAGATGTCGTCGTTGCGGTGGACCTTCCCGGCAGTGGGGTGCTTGAACTGGCTCGCGGTCTCGGCCGTCCGCATATCGGCCTCGAGTACGATGTCTCGAAAGAGGAGGACATCCTTGCCCTTTACCGCCGGGTCGAAGCACAGTTCGCGCAGATCAGCGTACTCGTCAACAACGCAGCTATTGGGCCCACCATGGATGCGACTGTCGAGACCAGTATCGAGTCCTTCCGACGCACCCTGGCAGTAAACTTGATCGGGCCCTTTGTCATGGCCCGCGAAGCAGCGAGGCGGATGCAACCCGGCGCTGTCATCGTCAACGTCGCGTCGATATCGGGCATAGCCAGCAATCCCAAGCGCAATGCCTACGGTGCGTCGAAAGCGAGGCCTTATCTCCTTCACGAAATCTTTGGCATGCGAGTGGGCTGCGCGCGGCATTCGCGTGACGGCAGTGGCACCGGGCTATGTGCGTACTTCGATGACGGCGGCACTTGAAACTGACGGCAATGCGGACCTGGCGGCGGTGCGCCGCCGCGTGCCGATGGGGCGCATAGGGCGCCCCGATGAGGTCGCCCGGGCCGTACGATTTCTGGCCAGCCCGCAAGCGAGTTACATCACCGGTTCAGTGATCACGGTTGATGGTAGTTGGATGTCCTTCAATCAGCCGGCGATGCACATCCGCCGGTCGATGGGACGCCAGGAGCCGAACTCTCCCGTCCAGCCGAGCCCACCGGCGCGCGGGTCGTGCTTGTCACGGGCGGGGCAAAGGGCATGGGCGCGGCCGTCGTTCGCCGCTTTGCCGCGAACGGGGACACCGTCGTGATTGCCGACAGAGATGGCACTGCCGCGACAGAACTCGCTCGATCGCTCGGCGGCGAGCATGTCGCGAAAACGGTGAAGACCGTCGAGAGCGACGTGGTGGCGCTGTTCGACGAATTGAGGGGGCGCTTCCGCCGCTTGGAGGTCCTGGTCAACAGTGCTGCTGTCGCCGATACGTCGGCGGTCGACCGAATGCCGGCACAGACCGACCACGTTCTTGATGTGACTCTTGCCGGCGCCTTCACCTGCGCGCGTGAGGCGATCAAGATGATGGGCCCCGGAGGCATGATCCTTCATATCTTACCGCTCGACACCTCTTTGCCCTTGGCACCGCGCCATGCCTATGGTGCATCCAAGGCGGGGTTGGAAATTCTGACCCGGTGCATGGCGGCCGAATTGGGGCCGAGCGGCATGCGGACGGCCACCGTCGCTCGTGGCTACATCGGCACCTCTGGCAGCAGCATTGACCCGAAAGCGATCAGCCGGCGCATCCCGATGGGCAGGATGGGACAGCCAGAAGAAGTCCCGGACGCAGTGCTCTTCCTGGCTTCGCCTGACGCTTCATACGTCAACGGCTCAATCCTGTATGTGGACGGCGGCTTGACCTCGTTCGGTGATGCAGGTTCACCAGCGAACTCGATCAGGAGGCAACCGAGGACTGGATGATTTTTCGACTGAACTGGCGGGCTGGTGCACGAAAGCGCGGCGCAAGGCGGGGCCGCATAAAGCGCCAACCTTCCGGGCTGCGATCGCCGAACCGGAAGCGGCTTAGCGCAGTGTGGTGGACTGATCGACCACCAAGACAGCATCGACACCGCGGCCAACGCCTGGACACACATCTCAAGCATCCCCCGTTCAGCCAACCTCCGTGAAACAAGGAACCATCATGGAATTCGCGACATTCATCCTGGCCGCTCAACGCGGCTATCATCAATCGTCCAGCAGTGTGATCCGCAACTCCATTGAACAGGCGGTGGTTTCCGAACAGGCTCAATTCAAAACCGCCTGGTTCGCCGAGCACCACTTCAACAATTACAGCCTGATTCCGTCGCCCTTGATGATGGTGGCGCACTGCGCCGGTGTGACGAACACCATTCGGCTCGGCACCGGCGTGTGCGTTCTCCCGCTCCATCAGCCACAGCGCCTCCTCTCCGAGATAGGCTTCGCCGACATCGTTTCGAATGGCCGCCTCGAGCTCGGAGTCGGCTCGGGGTACCAGCAGTTCGAGTTCGAGCGTTTCGGCGTCGATGTCGATGAGGCGCCAGCTGTATTTTCTGAATATTTGGATATTCTTCTCAAGGGCCTCAACCAAAAGATCTTCGAGCACAATGGCCAGTATGAGAAGATACCGCCGACGGCGATCTCGTTACGCACCCTTCAGAAGCCGACCCCCCCGATCTGGATTGCTGCCGGGTCCGCGCGCAGCATTGGCCGGGCGTATCGTGAGGGACACAATCTTTTTGTCACGGCATTCCATAACGGCTTGGAGACAATGCGGATGCTGCGCGAAAGCATCGAGAAGGCGGCGAGTTGCGAGGCCAAGAATGCCGCGCACGCCAGGATATCGCTGCTGCGATGTTGCTTTGCCAGCGACAACGCCGCGGAAATCAACAGCTATCTCGACAATGCCCGTTTTCAGCGCCGGCTATCTGAAGCACTGCATCAGCGCCGCCAGCAGAGCCAGGACGGCTACCTGCTGCACGAAACACCGACGCAGCAAGATCTGTCCTTCGAGATTATGCGCGAGAACTTGCCGATCGGCAGCGTGAATCGAGTGATCGATCGCCTGCTGGAAGAGATAAACATCCTGAAGCCGGACCAGATAGCGATTCAGACCCAATTGGGAGATTTCGACCAGAAGACGATGTTGCGCCAGCTCGATCTGTGGGGGAACAAGATCATCCCGGCGGTCAACAAAGCGCTTGGTCACGCCGGGGTTTCAAATTCGCAAGGGCCTGAATTGAATTAGTCTGTGCTGGCGTGGTGCTGTGCGTTTCGACGGACTCCTTTTAAGCGACGTCGCTCTTGGTTCGACCAAGCGCGCCCCTCTTTCACGGCGGGAATCGGAAACCAGCTTCAACCTTCGGCGTAATGGCCCAGTTCGTCAGGGTGTCGTCAGCAATGATCTCTATCGAGGCCACGGTGATCCGCCTGCGAGTCAAAGCAGGCAGGGTGACTTTGATCTCGAATTGACCAGGAGTTAGAAAATGAAGGGGGCCTTCCTGCTGCCGGCCACTGCAGTTGCCTTGCTCGCTCTGTTTATGACAGCGGCATCGTTTGCGTCCGAAGTCAACGACCGCTTGGCTCCAGCGCCCACGCCACCCCCGGCACCCGGGACATGCACGGCATCAAGCGACGACGCCCAAGATGCCCGCGTTGATCCGGCCGGTGTTCTTGGGTTAGGCGAAAGAATCCTCTGCTTCCTAGGGCTGGGGAAGTGCACCCCCCGATCCTCGGTTCTGAGCGATTAGCTCTCTCGATCGGAATGAGACCTTGCCGTCGGCCATGCTGATGGCCGGGATCAGTCAGCGTCTGCTCCGGTCCGCCCGGCCCCCGATGGCTGCTCCGTCAAGATGTCGTCAGCAGCGGTGCGCAAGTTCGTCAAATAGGCCCGCCCTCATCCTGGGACTCAAAGCCGGCAGAGTGGCATGGACCCGATCTGCCGTTCCCAAACTGACAACGGAGACAGAAATGAAGAGGACCGTTCTGATCATAATTGCCTTGCTGGGTCTGCTTGTGACAGCAAGATCGTTTGTGTCAGTGCTCGATCCATCGGCGCCGGTATCGGCCACGGCACCAACCGACGACCGCCAGGATGCCACCCATGGGTCAGCCGACGATCCTGATTTAATACCCGACTACGAGTTCATCTGCTGGTTCTTGCCGCGATGGGTCTGCGAGAATTGAATCAGAGGGCGAAGAGGTTCGGCGGCCGAAGTCAACGTCCACTCGGCCCCGGCGCCCACGCGCAAGTGATGCCGCCGCAATGCAACCGATGATCTGGGGCGGCGAAAAGATCCTCCTGCCTGCTTTTGCCGGGGAACTGCACTGATGCTCGCTTCTGAGGTGTCAGCGCTCTCATCGCAGGGATGAGAACGCAATCAGGCCGGAATTGGCGATAAGCGGCGAGAAGGGTATCGGCCGAGATTCGTCGGCATCTACGCCGATCCGCCTTGCCAGTAATCGCAGCTGTTTCAGGATGTCATCAGCGGCGGTCCACAGGGTCGTCAAATCGACCTGCCCGCCACCCTGCGGCTGAAGGCCTGCAGAGTGGTTTCGACTCGATCTGCCGTTCCCAAATTGCTCAACGGAGACAGAAATAAAGAGGACCATTTTTCTAGCGGCAACCGCGATTGGCTTGGCGGGCTTTCTTGTGACAGCGAGATCATTTGCGTCCAGAGTCGATCAATCGACCCCGGCAACGGCCACGACACCAAGAGACGATGAGAACCATGACGCCACAACCCAAGCAGATGATCATGCCATAAAGGACAACCACGATTGTATCTGCCTGTTGCTGGGTGCATATCGGAGAGCGAAATCGTCTGCGTCCGAAGTCACGACTCTCGGCCCAGTAACGGCCGCGGCAACAGGCGATGATAGGTTCGATGCCAGCGCCTGAGCAGCCGATGATCCTGCTGGTGGAGGCCAGCGGCAACACCCAGGTCGGACACGGGCTCTCGCGCGCCGGCCATTGGCGTTTTTTGGTAGAGATGGTCGTCTCTTACAATGATGGTGTGAACGGGGCCATCACGCGGTCATTGTCAAGGGTTGTCGATTGCTGAGCTGTGATGGGTCACCGTCGACATAACCAATCGACATTTATGTGGGCTTTGTCGGATCTGCGACATAGGTGTTTGGCCAATATCAGCCGTCTTGCATGAGGATAGACCGCTCAAAACAAATGCTAATTTTTCTTCACGTCGGCCCCACGCAGGTTGGCACGAGTTTTGATCCGTTCTTAGGAGCGGCACATGATCTGCCGACCGGTCATTCGCGTATTGGCCCCACTATATGGAACGAAGGAAGGAAAGCTACATGTCGCGTTTGCGTCAGATCGCATTCTACGGAAAGGGGGGCATCGGGAAGTCTACCACCTCCCAAAACACGCTCGCTGCCCTGGTGGACCTCGGGCAGAGGATTCTCATCGTAGGCTGCGACCCTAAGGCCGACTCTACCCGTCTTATCCTAAACGCCAAGGCGCAAGACACTGTGCTCCACCTTGCCGCACAGGAAGGGTCCGTCGAAGACCTCGAACTCCAAGACGTGCTGAAGATCGGTTACAAGGACATCAAGTGTGTCGAATCCGGCGGACCCGAGCCGGGCGTCGGTTGCGCAGGCCGAGGCGTCATCACTTCCATCAATTTCCTTGAGGAGAACGGCGCCTACGAAGACGTGGACTACGTCTCGTACGACGTGCTTGGTGACGTTGTGTGTGGCGGCTTCGCAATGCCTATCCGCGAGAATAAGGCTCAGGAAATTTACATCGTCATGTCCGGTGAGATGATGGCGCTCTATGCCGCCAACAACATCGCCAAGGGTATTTTGAAATATGCCCATTCGGGCGGCGTGCGTCTCGGCGGGCTGATCTGCAACGAGCGCCAGACCGACCGCGAACTCGATCTGGCCGAGGCTCTCTCGAAAAAGCTGAATTCCAAGCTCATCCACTTCGTGCCGCGCGACAACGTCGTCCAGCATGCCGAACTGCGCAAGATGACGGTGATCCAATATGCGCCAGACTCCAAGCAGGCCGGAGAATACCGCGCGCTTGCCGAGAAAATCCACGCCAATGGCGGTCAAGGCACCGTCCCGACTCCCATCACCATGGAAGAGCTGGAAGACATGCTGCTCGATTTCGGCATCATGAAGACGGAGGAGCAGATGCTTGCCGAGCTTGCGGCAAAGGAAGCCGCACCTGCGGCCGCTCAATAGTCCCGCCCAGGGCGCCGGGTATCCCGGCGCCTTCACCGAACGGCGTCTACCAGGCGCCAGACGACGAACCTCAAAAAGGGCAGCTTTATGAGCCTTGACCCCCAAAATGACGGCGCCTTGCACACCAAGCTCATTGAGGAAGTGCTATCGCGGTATCCAGACAAGACGGCAAAGCGGCGCAAGAAACACTTGGGCGTCGCTACCAGCAGCCAAGAGGTTGCTGGAGAGGCGGAGCCATTCTCCGAATGCGACGTCAAATCGAACATCAAGTCCATTCCCGGTGTGATGACGATCCGGGGCTGCGCCTATGCGGGTTCCAAAGGCGTGGTGTGGGGGCCGGTGAAGGACATGGTCCACATCTCGCATGGGCCTGTCGGGTGTGGCCAATATTCCTGGTCGCAGCGCCGCAACTACTATGTCGGCACCACGAGCATCGACAGTTTTGTGACGATGCAGTTCACCTCAGACTTTCAGGAAAAGGATATCGTCTTCGGCGGCGATAAGAAGCTGGAAAAGATCATCGACGAGATCGAAGAGCTTTTCCCGCTGAACAACGGCATTAGCATCCAGTCGGAATGCCCGATTGGGTTGATCGGCGACGACATCGAGGCGGTTTCACGCAAGAAGGCCAAGCAGTACGAAAAAACCATCGTGCCGGTGCGCTGCGAGGGATTCCGCGGGGTCTCGCAGTCGCTCGGCCACCACATCGCCAATGACGCAATCCGCGACTGGGTCTTTGAGAAGAAGGAAGATGAGTTCGAGGCAGGCCCTTACGATGTCAACGTCATTGGTGATTACAATATTGGCGGTGATGCCTGGGCGTCGCGTATCCTGCTCGAGGAGATGGGCCTGCGCGTGGTCGGCAACTGGTCGGGTGACGCGACGCTCGCCGAAATCGAGCGCGCGCCGAAAGCCAAGCTCAACCTCATCCATTGCTATCGATCGATGAACTATATCTGCCGACACATGGAAGAAAAATACGGCATCGCCTGGATGGAGTACAATTTCTTCGGACCCTCCCAGATCGAAGCCTCGATGCGCACCATCGCCAAGCATTTCGGGCCGGGGATCCAGGAAAAAACCGAGTCCGTGATTGCCAAATACCGCCCGCTGGTGGACGCGGTCATCGACAAGTATTGGCCGCGCCTGGAGGGCAGGACGGTGATGCTCTACGTTGGTGGCCTGCGCCCTCGGCACGTGATCTCCGCCTACGAAGACCTTGGCATGGAGATCGTCGGCACAGGCTACGAATTCGCACACAACGACGACTATCAGCGCACCGGTCATTACGTGAAAGAGGGCACGCTGATCTATGACGACGTGACCGGTTACGAACTTGAGAAGTTCATCGAGGGAATCCGTCCTGATCTCGTCGGCTCCGGCATCAAGGAAAAGTACCCGGTCCAGAAGATGGGAATACCATTCCGTCAAATGCACTCCTGGGACTATTCCGGCCCCTATCACGGATATGACGGCTTCGCCATCTTCGCTCGGGACATGGACTTGGCCATCAACAACCCGGTCTGGGACCTCTACGACGCGCCCTGGAAGAACAGACCCGCGCCGTCGGCGGCGGTCGCAGCCGAATGAGAACCTTGCTTCGCATCGCCTGCGAGGCCTCGAGCGCCTGCGGCCCTTGATCCGCGGGAGACCCGAACATCTTGACGTCCCTGTGCCGCCCGATGGCGCCGCCAGATCAAAAGAGGTAACCCATGCCGCAGTCGGCCGAAAAAGTTCTCGATCATGCACCTCTGTTCCGTGAGAAGGAATACAGGCAGATGCTGGCGGGAAAGAAGCTGAATTTCGAATGTCCGCATCCGGATTACATCGTTACGGACCAACGCGAATTCACCAAAACCTGGGAATATCGCGACAAGAACCTCGCTCGCGAGGCGCTCGTCGTTAATCCGGCCAAGGCCTGCCAGCCACTTGGCGCCGTGTTTGCCGCTGCGGGCTTCGAACGCACTATGTCGTTCGTCCACGGCAGCCAGGGATGCGTGGCTTACTACCGTTCGCACCTGTCACGCCACTTCAAGGAGCCGGCGTCGGCGGTCTCGTCCTCCATGACCGAAGACGCAGCGGTGTTTGGCGGCCTGAAGAACATGATCGACGGACTCGCCAACACCTACAAGCTCTACGAGCCGAAGATGATCGCGGTCTCCACCACCTGCATGGCAGAGGTGATCGGTGACGATCTACATTCGTTCATCGAAAATGCCAGGCAGGAAGGCTCAGTCCCGCAGGACTTCGAAGTGCCTTACGCACACACCCCAGCCTTCGTCGGCAGCCATGTCGACGGCTATGATGTCATGGTCAAGGGTGTATTGGAAAATTTCTGGAAGGGGAAGCAACGCTCCGCAGTCGCCAACAGCGTAAACATCATCCCCGGTTTCGACGGCTTCTGCGTCGGCAACAATCGCGAGCTTAAGCGTCTGCTGGATCTGATGGGTGTATCCTACACCTTTATCCAGGATGCTTCGGATCAGTATGACACCCCGTCGGATGGCGAATTTCGCATGTATGACGGCGGCACCAAGATCGAGGACGTGAAAGCGGCACTCAACGCCGAGGCAACGCTGTCGCTGCAACACTACAACACCCGCAAGACGCTGGAATATTGCCAGGAGGTCGGGCAGACAACGGCCTCCTTCCACTATCCCATCGGGGTCGAAGCCACCGACGAGCTTCTGATGAGGGTGTCGGAAATATCCGGCAAAGAAATCCCGGAGGCGATCCGCCTCGAACGTGGACGCCTGGTGGATGCGATGGCCGACAGCCAGTCGTGGCTGCACGGGAAGAAATACGCCATCTATGGTGACCCGGACTTCGTTCACGCTATGGCCCGCTTCGTCATGGAGACAGGCGGCGAGCCGACCCACTGCTTGGCTACCAATGGCACCAGTGCCTGGGAAGCTGAGATGAAGAGGCTGCTCGCGACCTCCTCCTTTGGCAAGGAGGCCCAGGTCTGGGCGGGCAAGGACCTATGGGCGATGCGCTCTCTGCTCTTTACAGAGCCGGTGGACCTGCTGATCGGCAATTCTTACGGCAAGTATCTGGAGCGCGACACGGGCACGCCATTGATCCGACTGATGTTCCCGATCTTCGACCGTCATCATCACCACCGTTTCCCGCTCATAGGCTATCAGGGTGGACTGCGCGTGCTGACGACGATCCTCGACAAGATCTTCGACAAGCTCGACCGAGAGACGATTGAGACGGGCGTGACGGACTATTCCTTCGATTTGACCCGCTAAAGCAGCGACCAGCCACCGTCCGGACGGACTTCAGGAGACCGGCGCAATGTTCTTGCCCAATGCCAAACTGCGGGACGTCTTCAGCGAGCCCGCTTGCGAAAAGAACCAGGGCAAGGATGCCAAAACGCGCAAAGTGGGTTGCTCCAAGCCGCTGACGCCCGGAGCTGCAGCCGGAGGCTGCGCCTTCGACGGTGCCAAGATTGCGTTGCAGCCCATCACTGACGTGGCGCATCTGATCCATGCGCCGCTCGCCTGCGAGGGCAACTCCTGGGACAACCGGGGCGCGACGTCATCCGGGTCGGCCTTGTGGCGCACAAGCTTCACGACCGATCTCACCGAACTCGACGTCGTGATGGGGCAGGGCGATCGCAAGCTTTTCAAGGCCATTCGCGAGATCAGCCAAGCTTATGCGCCGGCGGCGATCTTCGTCTACTCCACCTGCGTGACCGCGCTGATCGGCGATGACATCGATGCCGTCTGCAAGCATGCGGCGGCAAAGTTCGGCTTGCCCGTGGTGCCGATCAATGCGCCGGGCTTCGTCGGCTCTAAAAATCTCGGCAACAAACTCGCCGGCGAGGCGTTGCTCGACCACGTCATCGGCACCGCAGAACCCGATGATGCCGGCCCTTGCGATATCAACGTCCTCGGCGAGTTCAATCTCTCCGGGGAGTTCTGGCAGGTAAAGCCACTCCTTGATCGACTCGGCATCCGCGTGCGCGCCTGCATACCGGGCGACTCACGCTATCTCGATATCGCCTGCGCACACCGCGCCCGGGCAGCGATGATAGTGTGCTCGACCGCTCTCATCAGTCTCGCCCGCAAGATGGAGGAGCGCTGGGACATCCCGTTCTTCGAGGGTTCCTTTTACGGCATCACCGCCACCTCGCATGCACTTCGCAACATCGCTGATCTGCTCGTCAGGAAGGGGGCCGACCCGGAACTTGTCGACCGCACCGAGGCGCTGATTGCACAGGAGGAGGCGCTTGCTTGGAAGAAGCTCGCCGCCTACCGCCCAAGGCTTGAAGGCAAGCGCGTGCTGCTCAATACCGGCGGTGTCAAGTCCTGGTCGCTCGTCGATGCTCTGATGGAGCTCGGCATCGAGATCGTCGGAACGTCGGTCAAGAAATCGACCGTTGAAGACCAGGAGCGCATCAGACAGACGCTAAAGGAAGAGAACCAGATCTTCGAGTCCATGGCACCGCGCGAGCTTTACGCCCTGCTCTCACAGCGCAAGGCCGACATCATGCTGTCGGGCGGGCGCACGCAATTCGTCGCGCTGAAGGCAAGGACACCCTGGCTCGACATCAACCAGGAGCGTCACCACCCCTATGCCGCCTACGACGGCATGGTTGAGCTCATGCGCCAGATCGACCTCGCCATTCACAACCCGATCTGGTCCCAGGTGCGCGAGCCGGCGCCGTGGGATAGCCATCCTGCCGTGGAGGATCACCCGACAAGCACAACCAGCGCCAGTTCGACGGGCCGCGCTGCTCAGAAATTCGCTGACACCACGGCCAAGGCCGTCGGCCAGGGTTGAGGAAACCGATGGCCAGCATTCTTGCCCAGACCAAATCGGCCGCGGTCAATCCGCTGAAGTCGTCACAGCCGCTGGGTGCCGCGTTCGCCTTTCTCGGAGTCGATGGTGCAGTTCCGCTGTTCCACGGCAGTCAAGGCTGCACCAGCTTCGCTTTGGTGCTCTTCGTGCGGCATTTCAAGGAAGCGGTGCCCCTGCAAACAACGGCGATGGATGAATTGGCGACAATCCTCGGCGGCGCCGAGCATCTCGAAGAGGCGATCCTCAACCTCAAGACCCGCACCAATGCAAAGCTGATTGGGGTCTGCACCACGGCGCTGACTGAAACCCGTGGCGAAGATTTCGCAGGCCACATTGCCAGCATCAAGCTCGAGCGTGCGCAAGAGCTCACGGGTACGCAGATCATACTGACCAACACGCCGGATTTCGACGGCGCGATCGAAGAGGGCTGGGCCAAGGCCGCTACCGCGATGATCGAAGGCATGACACGGCCTGGCGAGCAGGTGCGGAAGTCCAAGAAGCTCGCCATCCTGCCCGGCTGGAACGTCAACGTGGCCGACATCGAGCACTTGCGCGAGATGGTGGAAAGCTTCGGCCTCGAGCCGGTGATCCTGCCGGATGTCTCCGGCTCGCTCGATGGTACGGTGCCGGACCGCTGGATTCCCACCACCTGTGGCGGCACCAGCGTCGAGGACATTCGCGAGCTTGGCACGGCGGCGCACTGCATTGCCATTGGCGAGCATATGCGCTGCTCGGCAGACGCGCTGCGGCGGCTGACGGGAGTGCCTTACATGCTGTTTCACTCCCTAACCGGATTGAAGGCCGTCGATCGGCTTGTCTCGCTTCTTTCGTCGATTTCGGGCGCGGCGGTGCCGGCCAAGATACGCCGTCGTCGGGCTCAATTGCAGGATGCCTTGCTCGACGGACATTTCCATTTCGGCGGCAAAAAAATTGCGATCGCTGCCGAACCAGACCAGCTCTACCAGTTGACGACCTTTTTCATCGGTATGGGCACCGAAATCGCGGTCGCAGTGACCACGACCGATAGGTCAAAGATTCTCGAGAAAATTCCAGCGCAATCGGTGCAGGTCGGCGATCTTGGAGATCTGGAAACCCTTGCCGCCGGCACTGACCTTCTTGTGACCCATTCCCACGGACGCCAGGCGGCAGAGCGCCTTGGCATTCCGCTCATGCGCGTCGGCTTCCCCATCTTCGATCGCCTCGGCAGCCAGCACAAGTCCACAATCCTCTACCAGGGGACGCGCGACCTCATCTTCGAGGTCGCCAACATCTTCCAGGCCAACCAGCATGCGCCGAGCCCTGAGACCCTTGATCCGTTCCGCAACCGAGAAATGCCAAATGACCTCGCTTCGTCGCCTCTCGCTCGTTACTGACGAGGTCCACGCATTGCCGCCGGAAAGGCAAGCCGGCGCATTACGCGTGGCGATCGCCACGCAAGACTTAAAGGACCTCAACGCCCATTTCGGATCGGCCAAGCGCTTTGCCGTCTACGACGTAACGTCTGCCGAATGGAATTTCGTGGAAGCAGTGATGTTCGATGACGTTTCTGACGAAAGCGGAACGCATCGAACCGAGGGCGATGACCGCATCGCCCCGAAAGTGTCGGCATTGAAAGGCTGCCATCTTCTGTTTTGTTTGGCGATCGGCGGGCCTTCCGCAGCCAGGCTCGTTGCAGCAAAAATCCTTCCGATCAAAGTGCAGCGCCCTGAACCCATCGCTGGCGTCCTGTTGCGCACCCAGGAGATGCTCAGGAAGGCTCCTCCGCCCTGGCTGCGCAAGGTGTTAGCGGACGCCGGCGTTCCCCGAAAGAAACCGTCCTTCGAGGACGACGAAGATTGAAACGAGGAGAATGCGCAATGGCTGATGCGGCGGTCCTCCCTGCTGTCAAAGAGGACGAGGCGGCGCTTGCCACGCCTTTCGTCAAGTGCCTCGTGCGGCTGGTTCGCGCGCAGGACTCTTACGGTTCATGGGAAGGCAAACCGGACCCAGAGCTTCTGGCCGACTTCATTATCACCAAGGAAAAGCGTCGTGAAATCCCAATCATCGGCGATCCTGATCCGGACGTGCTGTTGAGACTCGATATTTACTACGCCGCGGTCGGGCTTGCGATCGAGGAGCGCGCCGGCCTGATGGCATCGCCCATGATGAAAATTAGCCATGAGGGCTTTGGGCGCGTGCTTCTCACGGCCGGGCGATTGGTGGTTCTGTCGAAGACGCTTCGCGACGTCCACCGGTTCGGCTTCGAGACATTCCGAAAGCTTGCTGAGGCCGGTACGAAACTGGTCGACGATGCGATCTTTGCCATCGAAATCTATCCCGAAGCGGCCCGGGCGTGACCAACGCATTCGAGGAAACAGATCATTTCCAGAACCTTGAGGAGTGCAGAAGAACCTCGGGAGCCGCCGGCGCGCCGGACCCTGGGAGGGAATTCAAGGGCACCGCAGGTCTTGACCAGCCCAAACGGGCCACGAACTGGCCGGCTACGCTCTCGATGAGCAGGGCGGCAGACAATGAAGCGAATGCGGTGCCTTCGTCCACTCTACTGCTGGAAGTAAATGGTGCAGCTTCGAATACGTGTACAAGTACAAGAATACTCGGAAAGAAACACTCAAATGGCTTTTAGAACCGTATTGTGTGTCACGGAAGTTGAACACTCCGATCAGGACGTCAGAACCGCCGCCGACCTGTGTGCCGAGGTTGGCGCATGTCTGTCCGTACTGGTCATCAAATTTTCCAAGCGTCGGCCGAACGGCGCGGGCGTCTGGCCTGAGCACACACCAGACGTGGTCAGACTGGAAAGACGAATTCGCGAAATCGACACCCTTTCACAGAATATCGTCAGACTGGAAAAACGGTCCAGGGAAATCCATTCGCTGCTGGAAACCATGTGGGCTCGCTGTGACGTGGACACCGACTATTGCGACAAGGCCAATGTCGGTGACCTGGTGCGGCGGCGGGCCCTCCTTGCGGACCTGACAGTCATCGGACCCTCGCTTCTCGATGACGACGATCTCGGGCCTCTTGCTATTGACGGTAGCCTGTTCGAATCGGGAAAGCCGGTGCTTGTGGTGCCGCGTGGCGCCAAGGCTTCTCTTAGGCCGCGGCGCATGCTCGTCGGCTGGGATTCGCGAGTCGAGACCTCGCGTGTCGTTGGGGACGCGCTGCCTCTGCTATCCGATGCAGAGGATGTTCGTGTCATATTGCTCGATCCGCAGGCAACCGGGGACGGAAACCGCCCCGGGCGGGGAACCGACATCGCGGGCTACTTCGCCCGGCACGGTATCCGGGTGGCTATCGACCGGCTGCCCAGCCCCGTCCAGTCGCTGCCCACAGTCCTCATGCAGCACGCGATTGACACGTCCGCCGACATGGTCGTCATGGGCACTTATGGCCACCGCCGGTTGCATGAGCGGATCTTCGGCGGTGTGACCAGATGGATAGCTGAGAAGCCGCTATTGCCGCTGTTTGTGGCGCGCTGAAGATCGAGGCTGTTGTCGCACGAAGCAATCGAGCCTGGCCGAAACGGTTCGGCTGGAGGTCGCGCCGTGCAACCGATTCGGAGGAAGGAATGTCGGACCTTGAGAAACTGCAAAAGAAAGTCCGCAAGCTCCAATCGCGCGCGGGAACCGCGAAGATGGACTTGCACGACCTTGCCGAGGGCCTCCCGGTCGGCTGGCGCAAGATAAAGACCGTCGCGGAGAAAACGTTCGACGTTTTTTTTGAGTTGGACGGCAAGGAGAGAACTCGCAGCCTGGGAGAACACGATGACCAGCCCGTTCGTTACCCGCGACGGCTCCAGATGGATGCCAGACTATCTGACC